>JALHPV010000034.1 GCA_022842285.1 Kofleriaceae bacterium | reverse complement strand
GCGCGACGCTCCTCGGGGAAGCAGTGCCCCAGCTCGCTCTGGCCGACGGCGGGATCGACGCTCTGGCAGGTGAGCCCCGCGTCGCACGTCCAGGTCGCGATCGCGGTCTTGCCGGGCAGCGAGCACGTGTCGCCATAGCTGGCCTGGCCCTGCGTCGGCGCGAACGAGAACGGTCGCGCAGGTGACGGCGAGCCTCCGCGCTCGAGCTCCTCGAGGTAGGCGGTGCGGCGCACGAGGTCGGTGCGGAAGTGACCGCTGCCCGCGAAGAACACGCTGTTGAGCGGATGCGTCTCGGGACGGTCCTCGCCGACGAGGTGAAAGCCGGCGATCGTGCGGCCCTGATGGCAGCCCACGCAGGAGAGGTCGTCGAGGCGGAGCAGCACGGCCTCGGCTGATCGCAGGTGCTGAGTCGTCGAATAGTCGATGCTGGCGAAGTCGGCGGGATCGAACACGGCATCGAACGGCCGGTTGTGCATGCGGGCGAGGCCGTGCGGCGAGAACGAGCTCGCGGCCGTCGCGAGGAACCGCTCGGGGATGAGCACGATGCCGCGATCGATGTCGCCGACATGCTCCTTCAAGAAGGCGAGCAGCTCATCCCGAAGCGTCCGGTCCGCGGACAGCTTGGCCACGTCGGGCGTGTTCTCGAGCGGGGCGCGAACGAGGTGGCCGTCCTTCTCGCGGAACGCCCGCAATACGTACTCGGCCGTACCGCCGTGCTGATTGCGAATGCCGGCCGCCGAGCGGATGACCTGGTAGTTGACCTGGATCGCGATCAGGTTCGCCAGGTTCGTCGGAGTGAGGGGCCCCTGGGTGCGCAGCCAGTCCGCGGTGACCGCACCCGGCAAGCGCCACGCCCCGACGAGCGACCGGCATCCGTCCGCCGGGGGGTCGAGGCGATAGACCAGGTTGATGGTGAGCGGCAGTCGACTCGCCGCCTTCGTGCCGGTGTACGCGAGGCGATACGTGAGCCGCAGATCGCCACAGCTGCCGGGGATGAACGGCGCGCGGTCCATGCGGTTCAACACGCCCACGAGCTCGTAGCGTGCGGTCGTCGCCACCAGCCAGTCGGGATTGAAGCTGCGACGTCGCGCTTTCATCGTCGGGCCGACCTCCCCCCAGTCAGGCCGATATCGATTCTCCTCGGCGATGCTGGCGGCGATGTCCTCGCGGGCGAAGGTCACGAAGTCGCGGTACCGCGCGCTCGCCGCGTGCAGCTCCGCATTGGAGGCCCCCTCCTGGCCGCCGAGCAGCGCCGCGAACGTGAGCCCCCGGGCCTCGAGGGCGGTGAGCAGGGTGGGATCGAGGATCGCCGGCACGAGCGGAGCCGCCGCGACCGGCGGGGCATCGGCGGCCGAGGCATCCTTCGCGGACAACGCGACCGCCGCATCATCGGCAGTCGGAACCGCACGCGGCTGCTTGCAGGCGGCGAGCAGGAGCGCCACGACCAGCAACCACATCACGCGATCGCCGAGGCCGGGACTGCATCGCATGCGGCGAGATGTATCATCGGCGCAGATGTCCAGCTCGCAGAAACCGCCGCCCATCCCGCGCAAAGCACAGGTCAACGTGCCCGCGATCGACGGCGATCCCGCCATCGGCGACGATACCGAGCTCAGCTCGGCCGACATCGGCGACGACACGGCCCTCACCGTCGGCGACGCGACCGAGCTCACGCTGCGTCCCAGCCTCGCGGGCATGAGGCAGCGCGGGAGCGACACGGCCATCGATCGCCTCCCCGATCGGCCGAGCATCGGTGATCTCACCGACGTGACCCGCCACGTCGACGACGCGACGATCGACGAAGCGGGCGACGATTAGGTCTGGAGCGGCAGCACGACGCAAAACGTGGTGCCCTTGCCGACCTCGCTCGTGAGGCCGATGGTGCCGCCGAGCTCGGTGACGATGGCGTCGACGATCGAGAGACCGAGGCCGGTGCCGTCGGCCTTGGTCGTCACGTAGGGCTCGAAGATGTGGGCGCGCACGTTGGGCGAGATGCCGGTGCCGTGATCCTCGACCTCGAGGAAGAGGCCGGCCTCGGCGCGGCCGGCGCGAACCGTGACCACCGCGCCATCGGGCGATGCATCACGGGCGTTGGTGACGAGGTTCAGGAGGATCTGCTCGATGTGCGTGCGTGACGCCGCGGGCAAGAGCCGAGGCTCCTCGACGAAGAGGTCGAGGTCGACGCGGTTCTTGACGAGAGCGCGGAGCATCGGCTGGAAGCGTTCGATGACGTCACCGATCGGGGCTCGCTCGCTCTCGTCGCGGGCGGCGAAGAGCTGGAGGTCGCGGAGGATCCGGCCACCGAACTCGCTCGCGGCCTCGAGATCACGGCCGATGCTCGCGAGCTCTGGCGAGGCGTCGCGGGCGAGGCGACTGGCGTGGAGGGCGGTGACGGTGAGGACGTTGTTGACGTCGTGCGCGAGGGTGCGGACCACCTGGGTCAGGTTGGCGATGCGCTGTTCCTCCTGGACCCGACTCGCGGCGAGGCGAACCGCCGCCTCGGAGACGCGCAGGCGCCGCTGCAAGTAGAGGGACGCGAGGACATCGGCGAAGGTGCCGGCAAAGTCGATCTCGGCGGCTGTCCAGTCGCGGGTGCCGCCGACGTGCTCGTGACACACGACGCCGACGAGCTCTCCGTCGACATAGATCGGAGCGTCGAGCATCGCGCCGATGCCGTGCGGGATCAGGTACGACGCCGCGAGATCGCGCGTGACGGGATCGGTGATGGCGTCGCGTGTGCCGATGACGCGGCGCTCGCCCAGGGCGGCGAAATACGGCGCGGCATCGACGGCGCGAATGACCGTGCCGTCCTCGTAGGAGTCGCTCGCACGGGTGTAGAGCGCCTTGCACTGGACCTGACCGGCCATCGCGTCGAACATCCAGATGCCGACACGCTCGATGTCGAGGGTGCGTGCGCTGATGCGCGCCGCCGTGCGAAGGACCTCTTGCTCGTTGGCCGCTTCCGCGATCTTCAGCCGTGCGAGCGCCAGCCGAGCCTGTTCGTACGATATCCGCATGCCCACCCCCCGCGGATGATAGCTCCCGACGGAGATTCAGGCGTGACAGGTGAGGAGCGCCTCGGAGCGGAATCCCGATGTCAGCGCGTATGCGTGGCGCCGACGGCCACATCGAGCGCGAGGAGCGCCATGTCACCGAAGCCGGTCTGCCGCTCTTCGGAGGTGGTCTGCTCGCCGGTCACGAGGTTGTCGCTCACGGTGAGGATCGAGAGAGAGCGTGCGTTGCGACGTGCCGCGAGCGTGTAGAGCGCCGCCGTCTCCATCTCGGCCGCGAGCACGCCGTGCTCGGCCCATGGATTCCACCACGTGGAGAGGGTCGTCTCGTCGGGATAGAAGCGATCGCTCGTGAGCACCGTGCCGACGTGTGTGGGCGCGCCGCGCTCGGTGGCGAGGCGATGCGCGCGCGACAGCAAGTCGTAGCTGGCCGCCGCCGCGAAGGTCGCACCACCGAACGTCGCATCGAACATCGCGGAGTTCGTCGACGCCGCCTGGGCGAGCACGAGGTCGCGCGTGCGCAGTTCCGCGCGGATCGCGCCGCAGGTCCCGATCCGGATCAGCATGCGCGCGCCGTACTGGGCGAGGAGCTCTTGCACGTAGATGGCGCACGACGGCATGCCCATGCCCGTGCTCTGCACCGACACGCGCGTGCCTTGATACGTCCCCGTGAACCCGAGCGCGTTGCGCACCCGGTTGTGACAGACGGCGTCCTGGAGGTAGCGCTGCGCGATGAACTCCGCGCGCAACGGATCGCCTGGCAGGAGCACGATGGGCGCGATGGAACCGGGCGCGGCTTCGAGATGCACCGACATGGGGCAAGCGTATCAGCGATGACGCGGCGAGATCACGGCGTGCCCGGGCAGCCGGCGGTCGCTACATCGACGGTCAGGCCTTGCCGCGAGACCCGGACCCGGAGCTCGTAGTGCCAGGGGCTCTCGCCCGCCGGATCCGACGTCCTCGAATCGAGCTTGCAGTAGAAGTACGCGTCGTCGCGCGGCGGGTCGACCGGCGCCATGGTGGCCGGCCAGTCGCCGCAGCCGCCGGTGAGCGAGTGCACGTCGACGGGATCCTCGCCCTCGCGCCCGATGCGCACGAGCGTGTCAACGTACTCGCCAACTGTCTTGTCCGATGGGCAGCCGCGCTCCTGCGCGTCGGGCGAGAACTCCGCGGGACGATGCGCCTCGAGCAGGCCGATCAGCTCGTCGAGGGTGGGCGCGGGGGTGGCGACGACCTCGACGCTCGACCCCTGGTTGGACGTCACCGGCTCGGTGGGCCGCGGACCGCAGGCGCTGACCAGGACGCAAACCGCGAGGAGCTTCATCGGGCGACCATACGCGAGCGGCTAGATGACGAGCGACTGGCAGGTCAGCGAACCGTCGGCCTTGCGCACCTCGGTCGTCGGGACGGGATGGACCTGGAAGCCGGCGCCGACCAGCACGTCCAGCGTGCGGGGATACTCGGCGGCCACGATCACGTGATGGCCGAGCGCGACGACGTTCGCGGCATAGGTCTCGGCGGCGGGGACGATCACGCAGTGGACCGCATCGAACAGCGCCGGAGCGAGCGAGCCCTCGGCAAGCAGGATGCGACCCTCGCCGAGCGGCGTGCACACGCACTTGAGGTGCAGCACATCGGACGGCAGATCGAGCGCGACGACGCGGAGCCCACGCGGAGTGAAGGCCGCCGCGAGGCTCGCGATCCCCGCTTCGTTGGTGCGGGCGGACCGGCCGACGTAGAGGGTCGAGCCGACGCGCATCACGTCGCCACCATCGAGCGTCGCGGGCGACTCCATGGTCTGGACCTCGACGAGCGTGGCCAGGGCGGCCGCGATGGCAGGCGTCTCCGCCCGGCGTGACGGCGCGCCCGGAATCGTGATCAGAGCCAGCCCCTCCGCCACCACCGCCGTGTCCTCGACGAACACGCAGTCCGGACAGCGCTCGTCGGCGTCGAGCACGGTGACCGTCGCGCCGGCGGCCGCGAGCGCCGTCCCGTACGCGGCGTGTTGCCGGCGAGCGAGCTCGACATCGATCGCGGACGCGGGCGACTCCCGCGCGAGGGCGTTCACGAAGCTTGACGGAACACGTCGCGTGATCGCGTGAGTCGTCCTCAAGGTGAGGCCGTTATACCCGCTCCTCAGCGCGTGAGATGAAACACGATGGTCGCGCCCGTCGGGGTGGCGACCACGGGCGCGGGCGCCCCCTGGTACGCGACCGAGACCTGCGTGGCGAGATACGGCGACGGCACGTGATCGACCACCGCATCGGCCGCGTCGACGATCACCGCGGGCGTGCCCGACACGGTCGTCGGGGCGGCGAGCGTGTAGAGACCCGCACCGCTCGCGAACCGGTAGGTGACGGACCCTGCTCCCTCGAGCAAGATCACCGTGCCGCCGTCGGCGAGGAAGCGGTCGAGAGCCGGTCGCCAGGCGGCACCGTCGGCGGCGACGGCGGCCGGATCGCCACGGAGCGGATCGATCACGAGCACGTCGATGGGATTGCCACTCATCAGCGCCTCGGGGCCGGACAGCGGCACGGTGTGCCATGGGCGGCCCATGATCGCGAGGCCGGTGCGCAGCGCGGACGAGCTCGCCTCGGCAGAGCTGCCCAGCGGTGCGTAATGCGCGATGCCCAGGTCGGCCCGAATGCCCAGGGAGGCGGCGTTGGCGAGGACGTGCCGCATCCGCGCATTCGACTCGCTGTAGTCGTGCCCGATTGCCACGATGTGGCCCGCGTGTTCGCCCACGCAGGCACCAGCCGCGCAGAGCCCGCTCGCGCAGACTTGCCCGCATCCGCCGCAGTTGAACGGGTCGTTCTCGATGTCCGCGGTGCACACGAAGGCGTCGAGCGCCGCGTCCGGTGTCACGACATCCGGGTCACCCGCGTCGACGGTCTCGTCGGCGCCCGCGTCGACCTCGGCCACGCGCACGACGCAGGAGCCGGCTTCGAGCTCGTAGCCGTCGATGCAGGGGGAGTCGATGATGGAGTCGAAGCAGCCCGTGACAAGGACCGCGATCAGAATCATGTAGGTGCGCATCAGCGGCTCCCTCGCTCGATCACGAACTCCACGCGGCGGTTGCTCTGGTGATCGGCATCGGTCGTCCCCGTCACGCGTGGACGCGTCCGGCCGAAGCCCATGGCCTCGATGTGCTCTTCGGGGATGCCCGCGTGCTCGAGCACAACCTTCACGCGCGAGGCGCGCTCCTCGCTCAGCCACTGATTGAACGCGTCCGGTCCGCGGACATCCGCATGCCCTTCGATGCGGACGGTCTTCCACTCGGGATGCCGCTGCCACTCCTGCACGAAGCGCAGGATGGCCGTCTGGCCCGCATGTCGAACGCGCGCCCGACTCGTGTCGAACAGCACGTACTCCTCGAGGATGATCCGGTCGTCCTCGATGGTCATGCCCTCGTGCCTGAAGCACCCGACGAGCGCCACGCGGCACGAGTCGTCCTGATCCACGACGCGATCGTGATCGCGCTCGCTCGCCGCGACGAGGATCTCCTCCGGCTCCATGGTCTCGACGCGCACGGGCGCGACCTCGATGCGCTCCACCGTGGGGCGCGGCCGTGCCATTCGCGTGCGTCCGATCCGGATATCCACCCCGACCGTGGCCAGCGTCGCCGACCCGAGCGTGTCCATGTCCTGCCTCGCGACCACGTGAATCACGCGCGCACTCGGCCCCACATCGAACGCGCCAACGGTTGTCAGCCATCCCACCCCGAGCTCGACCACGGGGGCCGCATCCGAACCCGTGATGCCCGCTCCGCCCACGCCTTCCACCCAGGCCCCGGCAGGCAGCGGAAGCCGCAACGCGAGACCGCCGCTCAGCAGTCCGCCGGTGCCAGGATCACGAAACGGATCGTCAGGCGCCGGCCCGTCGCGCAGGACGCCCGCCCGCAGGCGGACACCGATCGCCGCGCGCTCGCTGCTTGCGTACACGCCAACCGCCGGCATCACGCCCGGCCGGAACACACCCTGTTGCACGGCCGAAGCGGCAAACGACGCGGGAGCCTCGGCGGTGACCCAGCCATCGGCGCGAACCACCGTGGGCGTACAGACCACGAGCACGACTACAAGCGAACGGAGCATCTGCCCTCTGAATCGTCCGGATCGCTCCGCCCTCAAGGCCCGCATGAATCCTGACATAAGGCTGTCAACCAGGGGGTGTTAGTACCGATGGGCCAACAAGGAGCCACCCATGAGCCTGATCTTCTATTTCGCCCCCCAGTCCACCGCCACCCTCACCAGCATCGTGATCGAGGAGCTGGGCATCCCCCACGACGTCAAGCGCATCGACCTGCGTGCCGGTGCCACCAAGGAGCCCGCCTACACGAAGCTAAACCCGAACCAGAAGGTGCCGATGATCGTCCATGACGGCGTGACGATCTGGGAGTCGGCCGCGATCACCATGTATCTCGGCGAGCAGTTCGGCGTGGAGAAGCAGCTCTACCCGGCGGCAGGCCCACGGCGCGGAGAGGCCATGAAGTGGATCGTCTGGACCAACGTCACGCTCGGCGAGGCCGTGTACCGGCGCGGGCACATGGGGGAGTGGGCCGCTCCCGGTGCGGGCAACGAGAAGGCCGTCGAACAGGCCACCCGGGACGTTGCCACCCACCTCGGCATCCTCGACCAGGCCCTCGCCGGGAAGGACTTCCTCCTCGGGGAGTTCACGCTCGCCGATGCGCACGTCAACTCCTTCTGCGACTGGCTCCGCCATTCGACGATCGACTTCGCCCCGTACGCGAACCTCAACCAGTGGACAGCGCGCTGCACGGCACGCCCGGCGTACCAGCGGGCCACCGCGCGCGAGGCCCCGTAGCTCGTTAGCGAGACGACCGCGGGAAGGTCACCGTGAAGATCGTGCCCTCCTCGGCGGAGGACGCGACCTCGATCGTGCCGCCATGCGACGTGACGATGCTCTCGACGATGTAGAGCCCGAGCCCGACGCTGCGCTGGGCGCGGCCGGTCCCCGGTGAGACTTGCTGCATGGGCTCGAAGATGTCGCGCAGCCGATCGGCCGGGATCGGAGTCCCTTGATTGCGGACCGCGACGACGACACTCGAGGGTTCACCGCGGACGGTCACGTCCACGCGCGTTCCCACCGGGCTGTAGGTCACGGCGTTCGACGTGAGGTTGCCCAGCATCTGGGCGACCCGGTCGGCGTCGACGTCCGCGTGCGTGTCCCCCGAGATCTCGAGATGGATCTCGTGCTGGGGGTGCAAGATCTCGACTTCCTCTGCGACCTGCCGCGCGATGTGGCCCACGTCGTTCGGCGTCCGGACGACATGGATGCCACCGCCGAGGTGAGCCTGGGTGTAGTCGAGGAGATCGCGAATCATGCGCTCCGCGCGATCGGCCGCGGACTGGATCCGCGTCAACGTCTTGATCGTGTACGCGTCGAGCGTCGAGTCATCGAGCAGCGCGGAGGTCCCGAGTGTGATCGCATTCAACGGCGAACGGAGGTCGTGGCTGACAATGCCGATCAGTCGATCGCGAAAGCGGCCCCGCTCGTCGAGGCGTGACTTCTCGAGGGCGACCGCCACTTGATCCGCGAGCGCCGAGAGCAGCCACTCCGCATCGTCATCGTTTGATCCGAGACCATCGGCCATCCCGACAGCGAGGAGGCCCGTGACCTCGCCGTTCACGACGAGCGGCACGGCGAGAAACTGCTCGGGGGTCACGCCGAGCGCGTCCTGGAGCTGCTCGACCAGGCCGGCCCCCAACGATTGTCCGTTCTTCGGACGAATTGTACCGAGCCCTGTCGACGCGCGGATGGCCTGATGGCCGTGCTCGTCCTCGAGCATGAGCACGGCCGCCGAGGCGCCGAGGAGAGACGCGGCTCGGTCCACCGCGAGCTGCGACACCTGCTCGAACGACACGGCGGTGGTCAGCGCGCGACTTAGCTCGGTGAGTCCCCGCAGCAGGGTGGAGCGTCGGTCGTCGCGAGCCAGCGGGGGGATCACCGCGGACCGATCTCGATGCCCTTGCTCGTGATCCGGAAGTTCCGCACGTCGAGGTCGTGGTTCGTGCCTCGCGACTTCACGACCTTCACCGTCCGCTGCGCCTTGTGGCCTTCCCATCCGAGATCGAGACGCAAGATCGCGTCCGACAGCGCGCAGATCTGGCCTTCCATCGGTGTCGGGATCGAGGTCGTGGTCTGCGTGAGGACGCAGGCGACGCGACGAGCGACGAAGTGCTGCATCAGCGCATACAGGTAGCTGTAGAGGCGGGGCAAGTCGCTCGTGGCGCCGACCAGATCGCCGACCGAGTCGACGACGACCCGCTTGATGTCGTGGTCCTGGATCGTTCGAAACAGCTCGACCAGGATGCTGTCGATCTGGAGCTCGACGGGCGAGGCATAGAGGAAGTGCAAGCCCCGCTGCTGGGCGTCGGTGATGCTCGTCCCGAGGCTGCGCACGCTCCGCGCGAGCTGCGTCGGGTTCTCTTGAAAGTTCACGTACAGGCCCGGCTCGCCGCGTGCGATCCCGTCGAGGATGAACTGCAGCGCGAGCGTCGTCTTGCCCGCGCCCGTCGGGCCCTCGAGGAGCGTCGCACCGCCAGCCCAGAAGCCGCCAACGAGCATCTGGTCGATTCCTTCGACGCCCGTCGACAAGCGCTCGTCCTTGGGGGTGTAGGCGAGGGGCGTGACCGGGCTGGTGAGGCGCGGAAACACCTCGAGACCGTCGCCGGTGATCCGGAAGGCGTGCAGGCCTTCCTGGTAGTTGCTGCCGCGCAGCTTGAGAACTCGCAGGTACCGCTCGTCTCGCGTGCCGTGCTTCTTGCGGGCGAGCTCGATCATGCCGTCGGCGACGGCAAACTCCGGGAAGACGGGAATCTGCTCCTCGCTGTATTCGCCGAGGAAGAACGCGGTGGTGTCGTAGGCGCTGAGCAGCCCGGAGACCTCGTACAGGAGTCGCCGCATCTCGGCCACGGAGGTCGTCAGGTCGTGAATCGCCTTGAACGAATCGATCACGATGATCTTGGGAGCGATGCTCTTGATCGACTCCTCCAGCTTCGGCAGGAGCGCCGATACGCCCTGGGACTCCAGCTCCACCGCGATCGACTCGTAGCGAATGGTTCCCGAGAGCAGCATGTCCTGATCGAAGAAGCTGAACTGCTGCAGGTATCGGACGACCTTCTCGAGGGGCTCCGAGAGCGTCGTCAGATACAGGATCGGGCGCGGATCGTCTGCCGCCTTCGCATTGGCGAAGATCAGGCGCTCGGCGAGGATCGTCTTCCCACTCCCCGGCTCGCCGAGGATGATGTTCATCGAGTTTCTCGGGAACCCACCGCCGAGGATCGCGTCGAGCTGGGCGTTGCCACTCGACACCCGTGGTAACGGACCATGCGGCAGCGGCTCGCTCTCGCTCATCGGGACTCCTGGGCATGCTGGCGAGCGGATCGTTGCGTGGCGAGCTCTTGCACCATGGCGATCAACCGGGACTGGGCGAGCGGCTTCAACATGAAGCCGTCGGCACCTGCTTCCTTCGAGCGCGCAGCAGCCGCGAGGATCGAGAGGACGAGGACGTAAATCGAGCGGGTCTCGGGGTCGGCCTTCAGTTGACGGCACAACGCGAGACCATCGAGCTTGGGAACGAGGATCTCCGTGATCAGGAGATCCGGCCGACGCAAGCGCACCTTCACGATGGCCTCGAGCCCGTCGGTAGCCGTCTCTACCTCGTGCCCTTCGTCGGACAAGAAGTGCTTCGCGAGCTGCCGCACGTGCGGGTCACGCTCGACGAGTAGAATGGACAATGGGGCCAGCAACGTCACCATCTGCCTACTCCCCCGATTGCGCAAGGACTCATATCGGCGCCGCACCGACGGTGCGAGGCCGAGCGAGTGGCCCCTCTCCAGGCCCCGCAGGAGCGCCCTCCGCACGGGCCGGAGCCCACGGCGTGACACGGGCGCGCGGTCGTTTCGCTGAGCGGTGTCGGTCGGGACCAGATCCCGGGCTGATGCCTACTTGTTGCCGGTGAGGATCTGACCGTAGACGAAGCTCGCACCGATGATGTTCGTACCGAGCTGCTCGCGGGCCCACCCCACGAGCCCGAAGGATTGCTGCTCGCGATCGAGGATCAGGCCTGCTTCGGCGCTGACCTCGTCGAACGCGGTCACGGTGTCGGCGCCGTCCTGCCGGTCATCCGATGCGAACACCCAGTCGCCACGCACGGCCCCGACGAGCCGGACCGGTCCCAGGGGAATGCCCACGAACGCGATCACCGGGACCTGAAGCGCGAAGGGCACGACGCCCGCGCTGATCCCGCTGACCCCCGCCCCGATCGTGACTCCCAGCTGCGCGCGGCCCACGCGTGCCCCAACTCCGAGACCGAGATCCAGGCCATACGCGAAGCCCGCATCGGCCGAGCTGCCGACCGCCGCATTCACCGTGACCGCGCCCCCGACAACACCGGGGGTGAAGACGCCGCGACCCGACGCCTCGAGGACAACCGTCGTGGTCGTGCCATACAGCATCGCGTCGTCAGCACGTCCAACGGCGAGGCTGACCCGGCGGTCGATGTTGCCGTCATCGTCCTGGGGCCGCTGGAGGGGGGCGGCGACGGTGACGGTCGCGGCCTCGTCGGCATGCGCCGGCGCGAGGGCCCCGAGGAGACCGAGCAACAGAACCGGCGCGCGGGTGATCACCCCCGCAGTGTTTCATTCGCCAGTGCGTTGCCCAGGCGGCCCAGCGTGAAGCCCCCGTAAGGCGAGATGGGGCCCGGTCCCATGCCCATCCCCCGGATCCGCATCCCAGCACGTTGAAACCATTGGCGTTATCGTCGTTAAGATTTTCCGCGAGAAAGTTGGTCACGAAACCGGTCGACCGGGGTCAATAGCCCTGATGTCGAAGATCCCACTCGCGCTGCTCGGGCTCCTGGCTGGCTGCACACAGGTCGACGACCCGGAGCTGTCGGAGGTCGAACAGCTGGCGAAGAAGAAGCCGGGTGATTGCGAGACGTATGGCTGCGGGCAGAACTCGCCCGAGGTCGAGGGCCGCCTCTTCTGGTCGTTACACGAGCTCGGCCAGTACAACGATCAGAACATTCGCCTCGAGAAGTACGAGAAGAAGATCGGCACGAACTGGGTGACGCTCCGTCCCGATGTGGTCAAGGGCGAGCTGCGGGGGATGTCTGGCAGCACGGTGGTCGTCGCGGGTACGGGGGTGAAGGACACGCGGTTCACGCTATGGGACGCGACAGATCAGATCCGCTACTACGTCACGGTCGCCTCCGCCGCACGGTCCAACATGTGGGCGGTGCCGAGTCCGGGCGGCTCCACGCAGGCGTGGTCGTACGAGCTCACGTACTGGAGCGACATCAACCTCCAGCGTCGCAACCTCTGCACGGCGGCGGGGACCCCGTCGAACAACCCCTACGAGCCAATGAATCCGTTCCACGCCGTGCTCTTCGACGACGATCGCATCAGTCCCGACGACATCGCCGTGTACGCGGAGGAGAAGGACTGGTTCACCATCGGGTGCGCGGGCTCGGCGCTCGCGAAGCTCCACCTGAGCGGCTACACCGCCGCGAGCTCGAAGACACTCGCGACCCCGACGACGCTCGAGCAGCGCACGGGGTACCTGAAGATGATCACGGGCGACTACTGCGGGAATGGCAACGCGTGGACGTTCGCCGGCGTGCCACTGCACTACCGCGACAAGCCAGGCAAGATCAGCACCGTCGCCCCGGGGGAGAAGATCGAGGCGGTGTGGAGCCACAAGGGCGCGCTCTGCCTGAACACGCCGCGTATCGACGCGCACGCGTCCGCGTTCCCCTTGTTCGGGTCCTCGATCGTCGACGAGCTGACCAATCCGAACGAGCCGTGGGCCTGCGCGCTACCGCCCCCGTGCACGCCGGCGCTCTACTCGCCCGGCTACAACTACGGCGGCGGCACGGTGCTCAGCACGAACTATTGAACCGCGACGCGGAGAGCATCGAGGCGCGCCATGCGCCGTTTGAAGAAGATGGTGTTCGCGAACGAGTCGAGCTCCGTGGCGGTCTTGGTGGCGCGGGCGACGGTGGCCCGGGCGTCATCGCGCTGGCCGGCCTGCTGCTGGCAGCGTCCGAGCACGAGCAGCGCGTCGAGCGCCCGCCAGCGCGGCCACACCGTGCCGAGTGCGAGCAGGGTCTCGACGTGGGTCCGTGCGAGCTCGGCCGCCTCGGTCACCTTGCCGTCTTCGAGGAGGAGCAGCGCTCGGGCATTCACGTTGTCGAAGTCGTTTTCGATCCAGGCCCGGGCCTCGCGCATGGCGGACTCGTCGCCCGCGTCCCATGCGAGCCACATGAGATCGTACGGAAGGGAGCCGAACTTCCCCGCGAGCTGCGGGTGCAGCCGCTGTACCTGGAGATAGGCGGCCCGTAGCTCCGAGCGCGCCACGGCCGGATCGACGGCAAACGCCGAGGCCTTCGCGCGCGTGTCCAGCATGAGCGGATGGTCGTCGCCGACCACGGCCGCGAGCTCGTCGCGCTCCTGGGCGAGCAGCGTGGAGCGGCGCTGCGGATCATCCTCGACGAGCGCGAGGTTGCCCGGAATGGAGGCGAGCTCGTACACCTCGCCGCTCATCGGCGGGCGCTCGCGGAGGGCGGCCTCGAACCAGCGCCGAGCTCCCGCTCGGTCGTTCCTCGACAGCTGCACCGTGCCGAGGTTGTTGAGCAGGAGCGAGCGGGCGAAGGCCCCGGTCGGACCGAGGCCCCGCGCGAGGCTCTCCACCACCGCCGCGCCCGCGATCACTTGGTCCGCATCGACCGACAGCTCGGCAGAGGTGGTCGCGACGGCGAACAGCTCGCGGGCGTAGGCCTCGACGCCGATGGCGAGGTCCCCCGCGCCGAAAGCGAGGGCCTGGGCGCGATCGAAGACTCCGGCCGCCTGGCCGCGCTGGCGATTCCACATCAGGGCCGTGCCGTGAGCGAGGGCAGCCTGGCCGGCGAGCGGGCCGTACCCCAGAGCTGCCGCCGCCTGCTCGGTCGTGGCCGCGAACTCGACGGACGCGGGATCGACCGCGAGCGCGAGGACGCGAGCGCGAGCGACGTCGTTGGCAAGCTCGGCCACGCGCGGAGCGAGCGCTGCCGAGGGCGGCGCGACCGTCGACGCTTCGGCTTCGATGCGACAATGCGACGGTTCCGGCAAGCTGCGCGCTGCGACGACGGCATCCGGCAATCGCGCGAGGTCGGCGCGCACCAGCACGTCGTGGGCGGCGGCGAGACCGGCGCGAGCGCGTGCGAGGCAGCCCAGGTTCTGCTCGTAACGCGCCGGGGGGAGCTCGCCCGCATCGGCCGCGAGGCACGCGCCACGCTGGGCGATGGCCCAGCGCTCGGTGTACGCATCGAGCTCCGCGCCGATCTGCGCCGCGACGACCTCGCCGTACGCGCCCAACGCACGCAGCTTCGTGACCAGGGGATCGCGCTGGGCGGCACTCCAGGTCGTCGCGATCTCGGCACGTCCCCCCCCGCAGCGCTCGACAGCATGGCTGCTGCGGAGCGTGCCCGCCGCGAACGCGCCGCCTGCGACGGCCACGATGGCTCCGACCGCGATGCGCCTGCGCCAGACCACGCGCGGGTCGCGCGCCAGCGCCGCCAGGACGTCGGCCATCGACGGAAACCGCTCGGTCGGGGCCGATCGGGTGGCGCGCGTGCAAATCGCGGCGATCCACGCCGGCACGTCCCCATGTCGCGCGACGGCCTCGCGCAACGACACCCCGAACGCGAACTGATCCACCGCACCGGTGAGCTCGCGGCCTTCCTTCTGCTCGGGCGCCATGTACCGCGGCGTGCCGGCGCCCCGCGTCACCGTGGCGTCCGCCGCGCCCTCGAGGCCAACCTCGCTGCGGGCGAGACCGAAGTCGAGGACCCGCACGCGACCATCGTCTCCCACGACGGCGTTGTCCGGCTTGAAGTCGCGGTGCACGATCTTCGCTTCGTGGGCGGCGAGGAGACCCGCGCCGGCCGCGCGGTACACCTCGACGATCTCGCGCACGCTCCGCGGTCCGGCGTCCGCCCACGCGCGCAGGTTCTTGCCGCGCACCCACTCCATGACGAGATAGACGCGCTCGTCGACCACCCCCACGTCGTACACGGGCACGACGTTGGGGTGCGACAGCTTCGCGAGTGCCTGCCCCTCGGCGAGCATGCGCTCGCGCGCCGACGAGCGGGACACCGAGAGCAGCTTGATGGCAACCCGGCGCTCGAGCTCGGGGTCCCACGCGCCCCACACCACGCCCATACCGCCCTCGCCCACCACCTCGAGCAAGTGGTACCGACCGAGCCGCACCGGCTCCTTCGTCGCGAACAGCTTCTCGGCCACGCGTGACCGCGCGACCGCGCGGACGAGCTTGTCCGGCTCGGGGCGCTCTCCGAGGCGAACGTCGTCATCGGGCCCCTCGGCCATCTCCGCGCAAGGATACCGGTTTCGTTGCCTGAAACGCGCCCCAGGGGCCGGGCTCTACCCGCTCGTGAGCTGGCTCGATGATGCAGGCACGTCTCTGAAGTCTTGGGTCTCGACCGACTCGTGGGGCGCACCGCCGCCGCCCGCGGCGACGCCCGACGCTGGACCGCCTCCCGACGCCAATCCCTTCGGCGACTGGCAACCCGAGCCCACCACCCCGGCCGACGCGACCGCCGCGTTCCCGCAGTACGCCGAGGACGTCGGACCTCCCACCGGGCTCCTCACCGACGACGAGATCGACAAGATCAACGCGGCCGCGCAGGCCGCTGGCTCGCCGGAGGCCACCTCCGCGGCGCTCGAGTCCCTGACGGCCGAGGAGCGCGCACGCATCGCCGAGCTGATGGAGTGTCGATCCGACGCCGAGCTCCCCACCGGCCTCCTGACCCCCGACGAGATCGAAGCCATGAACGACCTCGCTGGCGGCCCCGAGGCGGAGCTGCCGATGGGCCTTCTGACGGAGGAGCAGATCGCCGACCTCGACCGCCCCTACTCCCAGGAGCCCGCCGAGCCCGAGCTGCCGATGGGCCTTCTGACGGAGGAGCAGATCGCCGACCTCGACCGCCCCTACTCCCAGGAGCCCGCCGAGCCCGAGTTGCCGATGGGCCTGCTCACCGACGAGCAGATCGCCGACCTCGACCGCCCCTACTCGCAAGAATGCACACCCACCATCGAGGCGCTGACGCCCGAGCAGCGCAAGCGCATCGCCGAGCAGATGCAGGCGTCGTCGGACGATGGCAGCGCCCCCACGGCCGAGCCCACGAAGCCCATGACGCCCGAGGAGTCGGCCGCGGCCGCGAGGAAGGCCGTCGACGACAGCCTGGCGATCATGAGCGACACGCTGGCCCAGGCGAAGGCGGACGAGATCGCGGAGATCGCGATGCAGGAGGAGGACGGCTTCGCGGCCTTCGGCATCAACGACAACAAGGACAAGGTCGCGGCGAGCCTGGAGGGACTGCCTCCCGAGATGCGCAAGAAGGTGCTCGAGAAGCTCGGGCAGCGTGAGGGTGATGATGCCCTCGACGCGGAGCAGATGGAGACGATCGAGGACGCGGAGTCGAGCGTCACGGCCGACGAGGCGCACGCGAAGGAGAAGGCGAAGCAGGTCGACGCGGCCGTCGAGCTGGCCGAGAAGGCGACCAAGGTCGACGGGAACAGCAGCAAGCTGATCGAAAAGAGCCTCGACGGGCTGTCGGAGAAGCGGCGCGAGGAAGCCCTCGAGAAGATGTCCCCCGAGGCGCGAGCGCTGGCCGAGGATGCTCTCGAGAAGCGGCGGAAGCGGCTCGAGAAGCTCGCCGACCGACTCGAGGCGGCGCAGCACGGCACGGGCAAGACCGATTGCACCGACGAGGCGGGGATCGTCGCGGGCTTGAGCGGACTGACCGAGGCCGAGGCGGACGAGCTGCAGGAGATCTACGGCGAGAAGTACAAGGACGGCGACGACAAGCCGCGCAGTCTGAAGCACGACCTCAAGAGCGAGTTCGGCAAGGACGACAAGGAGTCCACGTTCATCTCGGCCGTGTTCGATGGCGACAAGGAGAAGGCGGACGAGCTGTCTGTCGATCTGACGGTCGAGTACCTCGACGACGAGGCGGGCGCGATCTTCAACACGAACGAGGACGTCATGAACGACCTCCTCCGCGCGCACAACCACGACAAGGAGGCCGCGGACAAGATCAAGGCGGCGTACAAGAAGCGCACCGGGAACGACCTCGAGGCTGACTGCGAGGACGTGATGGACGAGGCCGAGTTCAAGGAGGCCTACGCCAACATGGAGGCCGACCAGCGCACGGCGAACGTCGCGGTGATGGAGCAGGGCAACAAGGAGCGAGGCGCACGGGTGATCGAGGATGTCGAGGACGAGCCCGGCGGCCTCGAGCAGCTCTCGAGTGACATCCAGGATCACACCGGCAAGCCCGCCACCGAGGTGCTGAAGGACGCCGTCCCCGAGGAGAAGTTCAAGGAGGTGGAGACCCAGGTCACCGCCGCGCAGGACGCGAAGAAGAACGCCCGCGACAAGATGCTGTCCGACGCCGTTGCGGCGCTGAAGCCGGAAGAGCTCGAGAAGGCGAACGCCAAGGCGGAGGAGATCGCCGGCAAGCTCGATACGGCGCTGTCGCAGATGCACGTCGTCGGCAACAACACCGACGTCACCCAGCACCTGCGGGGGTTGAAACCGGAGGAGCTGAAGCTGGTGATGGATCACTACGCGAAGAAGACCGCATCACTCTCCGAGGACGGCGAGGGCAAGAACCTCGAGGAGGAGCTCCAGAAGAAGCTCACGGGCAAGGACCTGAAGGTGGCGACGGCGGTGATGTCGGGCGACAAGGTACTCGCGGCGGTCGCGTTCGTGCAGCAGGCGGCCGACAACGCCGGGACCGACGTCGACGGCTGGAGCAAGGCAATGGAGACGCTCGAGACGCCCGCAGAACGCAAGCGGTTCGAGAAGATGATGAGTCAACACGAGGGCGGCACGGATGCGTACGGCAAGCTCGTGAGGTCGGAGACTTCGTCGTTCGAACGCGACAGCCTTTTGGCGCTAGCCATCGAGGATGAAGACGAGCGCGCGGGGGCCCTTGCGGTGGTCAACTTCACGAAGAATGCCTACGGCGGCAAGCTCGCCGGCTGGAACGAGGGTCTTGGCGACACCATTGGCGAGCTGACCGGCGAGACCGAGGCGCACCGCACGCAGCGCCGCCAGATGGATCGCAAGTACGGGCTGGGGACCCGCTTCTCGAACCTCGGCGGCAGCGAAGACGCCCAGCTCGATGCGATGTCCGGCCTCAAGAACGAGAAGCAGCAGCGCATCTTCAATGACGGGGTGAAGGAGCAGACGGGCAAGACGACCGAGGAGATCGTCGAAGAGGAGATGTCCGGTCACCACGCGGAGACGGGCAAGAAGTTTGCGGGGTACGAGTACGAAGCCGCGCAGGCCGAGCGCATGGTCGCGGAGCTCGACTGCATCGTCGACAACCGCGAGGACGCGGCGAGCAAGCCGTTCGAAGAGGTGCGGCTGACGCAGGACCAGCTCGATCGCATCGGCAAGGTCCCCGAAGGCGCCGAGCGCGACCAGGCGCTCAAGGACGAGAAGGCCAAGGCGCGCGCATCGCTCCTCGAGAAGGCGGACGAGGCGGCGGTGAACGCCGGCTACGACAGCTACCTCGGCATGCTCGAGGCCAAGGGCCTCACCAAGGCTGAGCTCGACATGGCCAAGGAACGGATCGCCGATGGCCAGGTCTCCGAGGTCACGCAGCTGTTCAAGGCGGGCGACACGGCCGTCGGGAATCTCGGCAAGGACAGCACCAAGTTCTACGAGGTGATGCAGGGCAAGTCGCCGGAGCAGATGGACGAGCTGCGCACCAAGTGGAAGGAGAAGCACCCCGACATCGACTTCGACGACTGGGTGCGGAGCAAGGCGACCAGCGCGGGTCAGAAGCGCGACTTCGAGATCATGCTCGAGGGCAACTACGCGCGGATGCCAGCGGACAAGCTCGCCGAGAAGGCTGCCGATCCCGAGGGTCAGCGCGCCCTCATCAAGCGCGTGAAGGATCTGGAAGCGGCTGCCCGCGGTGGAGCCGACGACAACAAGTACGACCTGATCGGCACCGCGAAGCGCAAGGTCGGCAACGCGGCCGGCAACCTGCTCGCCGACAGCATCGGCAATGCCGGCGATCGCCTCGATGGCCGCATGGAGAAAGTGACGAAGCTCGAGGACAAGCTGGATCGCGGAGAGGAGCTCACCACGGACGAGCAAGCCGAGCTCGTCACGCACATGCGCTACATGGCGGGCGATCAGAAGGCCTACACGGACACGAAGACCTCGGCCGTCAACGCGGGCGCCGAGGTCGTCGGAACCATCGCCGAGGCCGGCACCATCGCGCTCACCGGCAATCAGACCCTTGGCACAGCGGCCAACGGCGTCGCGAAGATGGAGGTGAAGGGCACCTTCGATCCGGGTCGCTACGGAGCGGACGAGATGGTCGCCGACGGCATCCAGCTCCTCGCGGACACAGCGGGCAGTGCCCTCGGCGGGAAGACGAAGGTCCCCGGCCTCGACTCCGTCGTCGAAGGGGCGGCCGGCGGCCTGGGCCAGGGCCTCGGTGACACGAAGAACTGGAACGATGCGGGCAAGCTCGTCGATTCGACCGGTCGCAGCGTCGCCACCAGCACCGCCACGGCGGTCGCCTCGGCGGGCGTCGAGGGCATCGGTGGCGATGGCCTTGCGACGAAGTTTGCCTCCGCGACCGTCGAAGAGCTCGTGAGCGGCGACGAGGGCGCGACGCTCAAGGAGCGGGTCAAGAACGTCGGCAAGAGCGTGGTCCAGGAGTCGGCAACGGACGCCGGGAAGAACCATCACAAGAAGCACAACCCGTCGCCCAGCAATGCCTCGCCGACGCCCGACGCGCCGTCGACGCCGACGGTCGACGCTCCGACGGTCGACACGCCCACCGTCGATACTTCGGGACCCGATGCACCGACGCTCGACACCGACGGTCCCATCATCGTTCCGCCGTCGGTCCCGCCGCCGTCGCATGACGACCCTCCGCCCTCGTCGGAGCAGGAGAACGGAGTCAGCGTTCATCCGATCATCAACGTGGGCCCCGCGCCGTCGGCGTTCGGCGACGAGAAGCGAAGCCAGCGGCGTTCGCTCGAAGCGGACACCAAGCACGGCAAGGTGAAGGCAACCGTCTCGCAGGGCATGCTCTCCATGAAGTATCCCGCTGGGATCTCTGATGCCGAGAAACGTGCCCTCACCAGGGACGCCCTCGCACGATTTGGACTCGATGCGAGTGACAGCGACATCGACGCGCAGGCGGCCAACGCGGACGGCATCACGTTCATCCCGCAGCGCTTGCATGTTCGCGACGGGGCGGCTGTACAGGATGCAGCTCGAGCCGTGTTCATGACGCCCGAGATGATCGCCTCCCGTGCGGGAGACACCCCCAAGTCGCTCGAGGGCGAGTGCGAGAACGAGAGCACCCGCTGGCAAGGGAGACTCGCGGAACAGGGGATCTTCGTTCCGATCGTCAACGCCGAGAGCAATCCGGCGGCCGGTCGCTACGGTCACAAGTTCATCGTCGTCGGAGATACGATCATCGATCCGACGATCGCTCAGTTCTTCGGGGACTCGGACGAGGAGGGCGCGAATGAGCCGTTCGTGGGGACCTACCCCGAGCTGCGCGAGCGCGTGCAGCGGGCAATCGACGAGGGGCGAATGCCAGACTATGCGAACGCTGATGACGCCCTCGCGAAGCAGTGGGGAATCAAGCCAGACGCCGACGGCAAGCTCGGCTTCGACGAGGGTGTGAAGCCCCTCACGACCAAGGGCATCGTGCCCAAGGACGATGCCGAGGTGCGTCGGTTGATGGACGAACAGAAGGCGGCTGGGATCCCGCCCGGCCAGGGGCTCGAGGCTCTCGTCGACGCGGTGGACGAGGTGCAGACCAATCCACGGCCACCGAAGACGCATGGTGGGGCATCGAGCGCCCCAGAGATCGAAGTTCACGACTGGGACCCGGGCATCGGGTCGCAGGGCACGCCGATGGATCCGAACTACGTGCCCGGCCCCGGCGAGCCGGTGAACTGGGGCGCGAACAACGGCGGCATCGGACCGGCCGTCCCCGAGCGCCTTGCCCCCGGCACGATGCTGCATCGTACGGGATCTCCGAAGGGCAGCTACTTTGCGCCTGACGGCACACCGATCCCCGAGCGCTCCCTCCCGCCGACGTATGGACCCGACGGCGTGCCGCTCGACTACACCCCCGAAGAGTACTTCTACGAGGTCGGGCCCGGCGGCATGCCCGTCGAGATGAACGTGATCGCTCCGGGGTTCGCCCAGCCGGGTGGCGGGGTCCAGTACCAGGCACCGAAGGGCGCGCCGACGGACAAGTGGAACCCCAACGCCGAGTCGCTCGTGAAGCGGGGTGAGCTCATCGAGGTCCAGCAGAATATCGTGAAGGAGCTCTCGCCCGAGGAGCGAGAGGAGGTCCTTCGCATTGTCAGGGAAGCGGAAGCCGACGACAGCCCGGAGTCCGAGCGCGCACCGGAACGGGCACCCGAGCGTGCGTCTATCGATATGACGCCGGATCCTCGCTTCGCCCTGCCCCCGATCGACCTGGCTGCAGTGGCCAAGCAAGATCAAAAGCAAGCTCGTCCGTGGATCGAGAAGGCGATCGATTTCATCTCGAAGCCCTTCGTAGTCGCAGACGATGAGATCGACCCGTCCCTCGCCGTTCACGACGCGGCGGCGCTCCATGGCAACAACCAAGGCGCTCCGAACACCGACGCGAGTAAGCAAATCAAGCCGTTCGCCGATGCCTACTCGGTCGTGCGGGCGGCCGTGCAGTTCCTCCGCACGCCCAGGGATCAGAATCCTGAAGCGCTCGGCGATGGCGTGCTCACTGTATTCGGAAAGGGCGCAGAGGCGCTCGCCGAGATGGCCTTCCCGGGCTCGAACGATGTGATCGGCCAGGTCGTCGACAACTTCAAGGCCGCCTTCAACAACCAGCCCGGCGGGAAGCTGATGCTCGGCAAGATCATCCAGGAGCTGGATCAGCTCGAGGGCAGCGTGGCGCTCGATCGTGCGCGCGAGCTCATCAACGCCATCTTCCACACCGACCTCGAGCACAAGACCGATGGCGAGCGCGAGCGGGGCAAGAGCATCGCCTGGGAGAAGAAGAAGTTGATGAAAGAGGGGCTCCCGTCGTGGGAGGCCGAGGTTCGTGCCGAGGAGATTGTCGACGAGCGCGCCAACGCGCCAAAGCTCGATCTGAGTGGGCCCGAGCTCGACGGGATTGTCGACATGGCCACCCCCGAGCAGGCGAAGCACCGCGAGGAGCGTGCACGCGTCGGGCGCGAGCTCGAGGCTGCTCGCACGCAGCTCCGGGTGGCTCCGACCGAGGCGGAGCTCGCCGAGCAAGCAGCGATCGATGCCGAGGACGAGGAGCTCCGCGCCCAGCGGCGTGAGCGGCGCGAGTAGCGAGGCTCGATCCTAGCGCAACAGGAGCGGGAACCGAGATGGATCGATGCTCATGTCTCCGGGGTAGAGGCGGCCTGCTGGGCGATGTGACAGCTCGCCTGCGGCTACAGTAGCCGCCCCATGCGCCGCCTCGCCTCGTTCGTCATCGCTGCTGCCCTGCCCTTCGGCGCGTGCTCTGCTCCTGCGCGCCCGGCGCCGCCGGCCGTCACGCCGGTGGTCCCCCCGAAGCCGGTCGGGCCGACACCCGCGCAAATCGCCGCGGAGTCGGAGCGGATCAATGCCTGGTTCGCCACCAAGTACGAAGAGGATCTGGCCTTCAGTCCGATGGAGCTCACCTCGCTCGGACGCAAGCAGCAGTACGACCAGCTCGACGACGCGTCCGACGAGGGCACGGATCGGTACCGAGCGTGGCTGAAGGCGAGCGTCGCGGAGATGGAATCCCAGTTCCAGTACGCCCTGCTCAGCGACGAGGCCAAGACGTCCTACGACCTCTGGAAGTACCAGTACGAGCTCTCGGCTCTCGAGGAGCCGTACCGGGACAACGGCTACCTGATCCATCAGATGGGCGGCTTGCACACCCACCTGCCCACCTTCCTGATCAACTACCACTCCGTCGCCACCGACGCTGACATGGTGGCGTACATCGCCCGCGTGAACGCGGTGCCGCGCGTGCTGGACCAGGTGCTCGTGCGCGTGAAGCAGTCCGCCGCCGCGGGCATCCGGCCGCCGAAGTTCGCGTTCGACGGCGCGATCGAGCAGGCGCAGAAGATCATCACCGGTGCGCCGTTCACCAAGGGCAAGGACTCGGCCCTGTGGGCGGATGCGAAGTCGAAGATCGATGCCCTGCTCAAGGCCAAGACCATCACGGCCGCGCGCGCAAAGGAGCTGCAGACGCTGACGCGCACCGCCCTGATCTCGCAGCTGAAGCCCGGCTACCAGCGCCTCATCGCCTGGGAGAAGGCCGATCGGGCGAACGCCCCGGTCAACCCCAGCGGCGTCGGGACGACGCAAGCCAATGGCAAGGCCTACTACGAGGCGCGCCTCGAGCAGATGACCACGACGAAGCTGACCGCCGAGGAGATCCATACCCTCGGACTCAGTGAGGTGGCGCGTCTGCGCGGCGAGATGGAAGCCATCAAGAGCAAGGTCGGCTTCACGGGCGACCTGCAGGCCTTCTTCAAGTTCATCGACGACGACGCGCAGTTCCAGTTCCCGGACACCGATGCGGGCCGCCAGGGGTATCTCGATGCGGCGACCGCAGCGATCGCGAACATCAAGCAGGAGCTGCCGAACTACTTCGGCACGCTGCCGAAGGCGGACCTCGTCGTGAAGCGCGTGGAGGCGTTTCGCGAGCAGCCCGGCGCCGCGCAGCACTATCACCGGGGCACGCCTGATGGCTCACGCCCGGGCGTGTACTACGTGCACCTCTCGGACATGAAGGCGATGCCCAAGGTGGACCTCGAGGTCGTCGCCTATCACGAGGGTCTCCCCGGCCATCACATGCAGATCGCGATCGCGCAGGAGCTCACGAGTGTGCCGCTGTTCCGCACGCAGATCGGCTTCACCGCGTACGCGGAAGGCTGGGCGCTCTACTCCGAGTGGTTGGCCAAGCAGATGCCAGGCACCTTCCAGGATCCGTACGCGGACTTCGGACGGCTCAGCTCCGAGATGTGGCGCGCGGTGCGACTGGTGGTCGACACCGGCCTGCACGCCAAGGGCTGGACCGAGCAACAGGCCATCGACTACTTCCGCGCCAACACGCCCACGCCACTCGCCGCCGTGACGTCCGAGGTGCGGCGTTATCTGGTCTCTCCCGGCCAGGCCACCTCGTACAAGATCGGCATGATCAAGATCCAGCAACTGCGCGCCAAGGCCGAGGCCGCGCTCGGAGCGAAGTTCGACATCAAGGGCTTTCATGACACCGTCCTCGGCGGTGGCGCCTTGCCGCTCGCCATGCTCGAGCGCCGTGTCGATCAGTGGATCGAGTCACGCTGACGGTCAGCGACGCCGGCGAGCCAGGGCGATGAGCCCGAGAGCGAGCACCACCCCGGCACCCGCACCGCTGCCACCGGCGGAGCAACCGAGCGGCGCGGGCTCGACGCAGGCAGTGAACCCGAGCGTGCGCTCAGCCGGTTGAGTGAGCTCCTCGGCGCAGGCCGGGCTGAGGACCGTGGCCGCGACCGCGTCGGCCGTTGCCTCGTCGGAGAAGCACATGCCGAGCTGCGCGGCGGTGAGCTTCCCGAAGAGTCGGAGCTCGCCCCCGGGCGTGCGCTCGGCGTAGAGGATGAACGTCTGGCCGACGTCGGACACCTGAAACACGTAGTCGTAGGCCAGGAGCGTGACCTCCGTGCCGGGCTGCGCTTCTGGCGCGTCGCCAAAGGCACTCTCAATCTGAAGCCTCGGCAGCCTGTCCGCGCCCCCGGATCTCACGTCTCCCAGGTCGACCAGCCTCGCCTCGATCACGGCCACCTGATCGAGGCAGTGATACACGCTGCAACTCGGGATATCCGCGCAGGCCGAGGCATCGCGGACCTCCCCCAGGAAGAGCGCCAGTGAAGCGGCAATGATGGCCGCGAGCTGTTTCATGGCCCAGCCAACCAGCATGGCTCACGCCAGCAAGCCCACGCAGATTTCGAGGAGTTACGCGCCACGCGTCACGCCCGTCCGTGGGCAATCGCGACATCGCTGTCAGGCGGTGCGATGGAACCAGTTACAGTCGCAGCCATGAGGTGCGGTCTGGGTGTGCTCTGGCTGGGGCTGACCACGCCTGCGTTCGCTGCCCCGCTCTTCGTCGAGAGCACCGAGCGCCTCGGTCAGCCGCAGCCATGCGCAGGGCCCAGCGAAGGTTGCTACTCCAACTACGTGGCGCTGGCCGATCTCGACGGCGACGGCGACCTCGATGCCGTGTTTGCTTCGGGCGGCGGCTACTACGAGCCGGCAACGGCGGCGCCGATGGCGATCTACGTCAATGATGGAGTTGCCGGCTTCACCGTGTCGGATGCAGCGGGCAGCTTCGCGAGCCGGCTCCGCGAAGTGGCGATCGGTGATGTGGACGGTGACGGCGACCTCGATCTGATCGCGCCCGACAGCTGGGCGATGCAGAGCGATGCGGTCTTCATCAACACGGGCGAGACACCACTGCGATTCGTCGACGAAGGCGCCATCCGCCTCGGCACCAGCTCGCGAGCCGGTGCGGTCCGGCTGGGCGACCTCGACGCCGACGGCGATCTCGATCTCGTCATCACGGACTGGGGCGCCAATCCGCCGACGTCGCCAAGCCGCGTCCGCGCCTTCACCAACGATGGAGCGGGCGTTTTCGCCGAGCTGGCCGACGCCGTGCCGGCCACCACCACCGGCGGTACCGGCACGGGACCTATCGATGTCGATCTCGCCGACGTGGACAACGACTTCGATCTCGATCTCCTCGTGGCCAGTCGCATCGGCGAGTCACTCCTCTACCGGAACGACGGCGCCGGGCACTTCGTTGCCGCCGGCGCCGACCTCCCGGATCAGACCGGTCCCTACGTCTACGGACCCGATGCGTGCGATGTCGACGGCGACGGCGATCTCGACCTGTGGCTCGACAACGGCCGCGCGCCGCTCGTTGAGCAACTCCTGATCAACGACGGCCTGGGGCACTTCACCGACGAGACCGCGACGCGGGTGACGGGCAACCCGAGCGCCGACGACAACGAGGTGCAGTGCGTCGACATCGATGACGACGGCGACTTCGACGCGCTTGTTGCATCGCTGGACGACCACGAGCGCATCCTCGTGAACGACGGCGCCGGCCACTTCACCGCGCTCACCGACGCATTTCCGGCCGTGGCCGACTCCACCCTCGGCCTCGACCTCGGCGACCTCGACGGTGACGGCCGCCTCGATGCGCTCACGGCCCAGGGTGAGAACCTGCCCTTCCTGAACCGCCTCTATCTCGGGACCGCCGCGCAGGCCGTGGACATGCGCGCCCCCCGCCTCCGTGCCATCGCCACCACGACCGCCCCGACTGCGTCGGGGGGCATGATCCGCTTTGCGCTCTCGGATCGAGCGACCTCCGACGTCGCCCTCCACCTCCGCGATGTCCACCTCGAGGTCGCGGGGCTCGGCGACGTCCCTGCTCGCCCGATGGGCGGCGACCTCTACCGCGCGGTGCTGACCGAAGCGCTGCCGTCGACCCTCGAGGTCACCGTCGTCGCGACGGACGACCACGGCAACACCTCGCGCACGCCGGCCACGATCACCGTGCCGAGCACCGAGGTCGACGCCCCGATTCCGGTCACCACCGATGCCGGCGTCGATGCGGGCTCGGACGGTACGCCCATGCCAGATGGCGGCTGCTGCGGTACCGGCTCACGCCTGCCGGCGCTTACGATCAGCCTGGTCGCGTTGCTGCTGCGTCGTCGTCGCCGCTGATCGCAGCGAGCTACTCCTCGTTGAACTTGCGGCGGCACTCCTTGCGCTTCTTGTCGAGCGCGTCGCCCTTCTCCATCTTGCTCTTGTCGATGTCTTCCTTCTTCAGGCCCTTCATGGCGGGCTCGAGGACATCGTTCTCCCACTTCTTGTACTCGTCATGCGTCTTGTCGGCGCATGCCTTGTCCGTGCAGGCGCACATCTTGGTGGCCCACTTGTCCAGGCCCTCGATCGCCTCGTCGACCTTGTCCTTCGAGCAACCGGTCAGCGCCAGGAACCCAACCACCAGGAACGAAAATCCAATCTTCATACCCATAGAAGGAGGGGCCCCGGTCCGAGTCGCACGAAATCGTCCCGCGGCGAGGGAAAGTTTCTTGCCGCGACGGGTGTCAGGGCGCGGCGACGGCGTCCCCGACGGGGTTTTGGTCCGGCCACGGTCGGAGCTTCTCGTCAGCGAGCACCTCGCCGACGCTGCTCTCCGACAGACGACCGTCGCTCTCGAGGCGGCCTCGCCACTCCCGAAGGTGTCCCGACCAGTCGTGCTTCGACGTGAGCTCGGAGGACCTGACCCAGTAGCCCGACAGCACCACCGCTCCCTTCGTGTCGGGGAGCATGAAGTTCACGTGGGGAGCATCGGTGTCCACGCCTCCGGGCAACTGCACGGCCCACTCGCGATGACCATCGCGGTCGAGCTTCACGAAGCGCTGGTTGCCGTTCCGCGCCGGGTGCTTGTACGCCAGCACGTGCACGAGGACGCCGCCGTCAGGCGTCGCGAGAAGATCCGGAACCTCGAAGGTCGCGAAGCCCGATTCGCCCACATCGCCGGTCCACAGCACCTGGCCGGCCGCATCGATCCGGATCACGTTCGGGACCACCGCGTACTCGTTGCGCTTGGTCGGGGCCCTGCGGGTCGCGGCCACGAAGTAGCCGCCATCGCTTGCCCGGGCAGCCATCCACGAGCGGGGACTCGAGTGACCGGCGAAACGCAATGACACCGAGTCGAAGTCGTGCGTCGCGCGAATCGAGCGCAGGAACGCGATCAGCACCGCGTGGTCCTGCACCACGGGCGACGTGGACGGCGTGGTCACGGACGGCGTGGTCACCGACGGGGTGGGCACGCTGGCCACCTCACCGCCGTACGTGGCGCCGCCATATCCCGCTCCCCCATATGCCCCGTCGTAGACGGGCTCGACATAGGTGGGCGCGGGAGACGGCCGCGCCGTCTCGTGGACCGCGAGAGCGGGGGACAGCGTCACCGGCGGCGGGGAGCTCTCGATCATCCGTGCCGCGAGCGCGAAGACATCGTCGGTCGGCGGAGGTGGTTCGCTCTCGACGGAGACCTGAACCTCCGCGTCGTCACCCGTCGGCGCGACGTACACGGGGTCGTGCACCACGACGGTGCGGGTACACGCGGTGACCGCAAACAGAATCGCTGGCCATGGGTTCTTCATGACGTTCGCCGCTGCAACGACGAGTCCATGCGCGAACCCGGCTGGCGCACGCCAACGTGCGAGCAACTCACGCCACGGGACTAGCGCTCGAGAACCGACGTTCACGCGACGTGTGAATCACTCGGCGACTGGCTCGTCATACCCATCGCGAACCAACTACTGCCAGCCGGGCAGCCAGTGGTCGCGCGCTCGCAGTCGTCGCCACGGTAGCTTCAGCGTCGTCCCTCGCTCGAGGACCGACTGCAGCACGACCTCGTCTCCCGTCACCTCGATCACGACCCAGTGGCAGTACGCGAGGCTCGGATCCCGACTCGTCCACTTGCTGCCCGCCAGCTTCTTCGGGTGCCTCGGCTCGAGTCGCTCCATCACTGCGCTCGCGAGACGTGCACCCGCATTTTGGCCCCCTCGCGCTCCACCACCACCGCCCACGGCCGACAACACACCGCGCAGTCCTCGACGAGCGTGCCGACCGTGTCGGGGTCGACGTACAGGTCGACCCATTCCCGGCAGTACGGACACCGGACCCGCTTCATGGCTTCGAAGTCGCTCACGGAATTCCAAGGTGAGCATGGAATCCGGCCCCCGGCAGCCCCGCGTCTACTGCTTGACGAGCTCGACGCGTCGGTTACGGGCCCGACCAATGTCGGTATCGTTTTCCGCGATCGGCGCGGTCAGACCGAGCCCCTTCGCGTCGAGACGATCGGCCGCGATCTTGGCGGCGGTGAGATAGGCGACCACCGCCTTCGCACGCTTCTCGGACAGGGTCTGGTTGAAGGCCGCGCCACCCACACTGTCGGTGTGGCCCTCGATGCCGAGCTTCCAGTCGGGGTGCTCGCCGAGGATCGCCACGATCTGATCGAGCACCACCTTGGACTCGGCGCGCAGCTTGTCCGAGTTGAAGTCGAAGTTGATGCCGTAGACGGTGGCGCGGCCCTTGGTCGCGAGCGAGCTCGCCAGCGCCTTGCGCGCGGCGTCCTCGGCAAGGCTCGAGCCGTCGCGACACTTGTCGAGCTTGGCCGCGATCCGCTGGTAGGTCTCGAGGGACCAGAAGCCGCCGTTGTTGAGGCGCCAGAACACGGCGCGATCGCCGGCATCGAACACCAGGAGGGCGGCATTCTTGCCGAGATCGGGGTTGGTCCACTCGACCGTCGCCACCGTCCCGGTGAGCCCGCCGGAGATCGTCCCCTCCTGCGTCCGCCAGCAGCCCGCGAGGGTGCTGCCGTCCTGGCGCAAGAAGAAGTCGGCGTCCGGCGCCGTGCTGACCTGTCCGGTCGCGGCGTCGACGCTGCGATAGGTCCCGGTCAGCGCCGTCGGCATCTCGGCCGGCTCCTGCGTGCCGTATCCCATCACTCCCCCCAGCGCGACCGCGCTCGCCGAGCCGTGGTTCGACTTCACCGTCAACCGGATCCACCGAGCAGGCACGGGGCTGGGCACGGGCAGCGTGGTGACCTTCTCCTCGGCGGGCAGCGTGGTCTCGAGGAGCGGCTTGAACCCATCCGTCGCGCTCGTGGCGGAGGCCTCGACGACGAGGTCCTTCGCGTTCTCGTCGGGCGTGTGGAACATGTGGTGAGAGTCGAAGGCGAGTGACTGCAGCGTGGTCACGCTGGGCAGCTGGATCACGAACACCTGATCCGTGACCTTGCCCTCGTCGGAGCGCCACGTCTGACCATCGAAGATCAGGTTGATCGGGTTGTTGTCGAACGCGCGATCGCACGGCGGCTGCTTCACGAGGAACGCGCCGCTGACCAGGCTCAGCAGATTCTCGCCGACAGGCGCCGGCGTCTCCGCGGCCGTCTCCGGTGCTGCATCGATCGGACTGTCCGCGACGCCCGCGGCGTCGATCGGAGCAACCGCGCTTCCCGCAGCACTCGCGCTTCCGGCGACGTTCGCGCTCCCGGACGCTTGCGGAGCCACTTCCTGCTGGGGCTTGGACTTGGAACAACCGCCAGCGAGGACGACGGCGATACAACAGAGCCTGCGTACAACTTGCATCAGCCGCTGACTATCGAGAGCGGCTGCGGAGAGGTCAACGCACGGGCGGCAAAAGCGAGCTCGATCGCGGTCAATCCCACGTGATGGAGTTCGAGGTGTCGACGAGGCGATTGTACGCCTCGAGGACCGCCTCGGCCGAGCCATCGCCACTCTCGGGCAGCTTCTGCCCGGCCGCGAGCGCGCGGGCGGCTTCCTTCACCTGCACCATGAGCTCGTCTGATGACTGCTTGAACATGTACCGATCGGTGTCGGTGCTGGCGGTGAGCGTGGGGCCAAAGAACGTGGCCATCTCGCCGTGTGCCGCCTTGTAGCGATCGATCGCGGCGGTGATCGACGCGCTCGTCGCGGCCTCGTCCAGCACGACCTCGATGAGCTGCTCGGACACGGACATCACCAGCCGGGTGACGAACACCTCGCTCTTGCGGCCCGACGTCTTCTCCACCTCGGCCAGCACGCGATCGCGGGACGCAGCATTCATCCCATCCCACACGGTCCGCAGCGCGGCCTCGGCGCTCTCGTACGCCTCGAACGCCGCGACGAGGGTCCCGTGCAGCTGCTTGCCCTTCGCGAACGCGTCGTCCTTGTAGTCCTTCTGCTCGTAGTAGGTCTTCGCCTCGAGGACCAGCGGCACGAGGGCGCTGAGACTGGCCGCGTACGCCTTGGTGGGCGCGGCCAGCTCGCCGGTCGTGGGCGCCTTCGCGAGGTTCTCGAGGCACACCTTGGTCTGATAGTCGTCGATGGCGTACACGGTCCCGACGGACGCCTCGTTGGTCGGCCCGGTCTTCAAGTCGACCCAGCTCGCGTAGCGCTCGAAGCTCATGCTCGCGGACGCCGACACCTTGTTGAAGCACTGGACGTAGAGCCCGAGCACTTCGTCCTGCTTCGCGGGCGAGCTCGCCGCTTCCTGGTCGGTAGCCCCGACCTTGTTGCAGCCACTAGCAGCGAGCCCCACGACGAACAGTGCAGTCCAGGTTCCGAGCAGCTTCACGAGGTCCTCCATGTGCGGTGTATGGAGGTGACGGTCCGGGCGGCGGACCGTCTCAAGAAAGCTGGCAACTACGCGTAAGGTCAGCGCACGAGGACGGTGCGCGAGAACACTTCGACCCAGTTGTCGCTGGTGGGCTGGTTCACGACCCACGTCGACATCACGATCTCGGTCCCCCCAAACGCCGCTGCGGCGTAGAAGCCGTAGGCGCCCGGCCACGGATCGGTGGCTCCCGCGATCGACTCGCGCTCCCACGTGCCGTCCCCCTGGCGCGTCGCGAGGAGGAGCTCCTGCGTCGTCGCATCCTGGTACGCGACCATCGGCGTGCTGCCGGCGAACACGAGCGTCGCGTCGTCACCGACGAAGTGGAACTCGGGCTTCGGCAGGTTGTCGACGGTCACCCCGACGACGCGGTAGCCATCATCGATCAGCTCGGGTACCGCGTTCGGGGCGTTCGCGATCCAGTGGAGATCGTCGCCCGTCGTCGAGACGAACGCGACATGGACCATGCCCGCGCCATCCACCGCCACCGACGGCGTCCAGCCGGCATCCGTGCCGTCCGAGCCGGCGAGCACGACGGCCGCACCGAACCGTCCCGACGACGTGTCGAACGTCGCGAGCTTGAGGTCACCGTTGCTGCGGTCGTAGTACGCGACGACCGGCGACTGATCCGGGAGGCGCGTGGAGTCGACGAAGAGGCCGAGGCCCTGCGGCAGCGGATAGATGTCATCGGGGTTCAGCTCGAGGGGCGCCGAGTCGACCACCCACACCTGCCAGTCCGACGCGCTCGTCGGATTCGTCACGAGCGCGCCCGCGAAGCGAACCTCGGCGCGCAGGACCCCCGCATCGCTGATGTGAGCGAGGTACGCGATGCCCGGGCGGCCATCATCCGAGCGCACGCTCATCGAGGAGTACATGCCGATCAGCGAGCCTCCGAGCTCGTTGAGGACGCCGGTGCCGGCTTCGACGACGTGCGTGGTCCACGTGTCGCCCTGCTTCATCGCGAAGCGCAGCGACGCGGTGTCGCGATCGAAGTACGAGACCATCGGCTCGCCGCTCGCGCTCACGCCAATGCTCGTGTACATGCCGACGTCCTCGCCCGCCTGGCTGATGCCGTTGCGGATCAGCGAGCCCGGGACGCTCGGCTCCACGTCGGGGACGCCATCGACCCACTCCCACGTGGTGTCGGGGATGCGGCCCGCGGCCGTCTTCGCGACGACGAGGTCACCGTACGTCTCGGCGTACGCCGACACCCAGATCGTGCCGTCGGCGGCGCGCGCGATGTCGGAGTACGGACCGATGCGGCCCGGCAAGATGTCTGCACCGCAGGCGCACTGGCCGTCGATGCACTGCGCGATCTGACCGTCCTCACACGGCTCGCAGTCCTCGACCACTTCGCAGGCCTGCTGACCGGCCTGGTCGCCACACGAGCAGCCCGGGAACATCGACACCGCGATCGCGATGCTGGCCCAGCGCGCGAACGCGAGCGTCTTCACCTTGCGACGGCGGCGCAGGCGCGGGGCGAGGATGAACAGGCCAACGATGCCGGCGAGCGCGAAGCCGCCGGGCGTCGGGACGCCGCTCGCATCGCAGTTGCAACCCGACTCGCTCGGCTGACCGTGGAACGGAGCGACGAGCACCATCGTGGTGTTGCCCTTCGGGTCGCGCGCGTACACGACGAGCTCGCCATCGACGAGGAACGCCTGGGCCTCGGTGCGCGACAGCGTGGCGAGGTTGCCCTGGGTCCACGGCGACTGCTCGTCCGTGCCCGGCTTGCCGAACGCGTACGACACGTCGGTCTCGTACACGACGTCGAACAGCGGGATCTCGAACGAGTCGGCCTGCTCGACGAGCTTGTCGACGTAGATCTGCGGCGGCGCCGAGTCGATCACGACATCGATCTGCGACACCGTCGACGTGCTCTGGTAGCTCCCGACAGCGCGCGACCGCAGACCGATCGAGTACTTGCCCTGCCACGCGAAGGCGCGGTCGGAGATGACGAGCTTGCCGTCGACCGGCTGCTGGAACGTGCGCCACAGGCCGCCATCCAGGTTGTAGCTCCACTCCAGCGTCCGACCGAGCGTGTCGACCGCGTCGGCCGTGATCACGACCTGCGGCAACGCACCCGTGTTCGCGTCGAGCGCCGTGCGGATCGCCGCCGGCTCGGGCGTGGAGACGCGCTGCAGGCGCGCCGTCCCGGTGCTCATCGGCACTTCGCGCGCCGTCACCGTGGCCGCATCGAGGGCGGCGACGGCATCAGCCGCGAAGGGATCGCGCGTGGCGAGCTGGCGCATCATCGCGCTGGCGCCGAGCTTCGCGTTGAGCGCGAGGAAGTCATCCTGGGCCGTCGTCACCTTGGCGATCGTGAGGTCTTCGAGGGTGAAGCCCGCGAACGACGGCACCGGGATCGACGGCAGGTTGCCGATGAGCGGCGTGACGAGATCGAAGATGGTCGGCAGGCGCTGCTCGAGCTCGGCCGGCGACTCGCGGACGAACTCGGTGTTGAGCGCCTTCACGGTCACGTTCTCCGACGACAGCCCGACGAGGGTCGGCTTCAGGACCTGCACGCCCATCTCGACCGCGGGCTCGAGACCGAGGCCCACATCGAGCGTCAGCTCGAGCGTGAACACCCGGACGTACCGATCGAAGAGGAACGCGTAGAAGTCTACCTCGAGGTTCCGGATCCCGATGGTCAGGGCCGGCGACGCGGGCGTGTTGTCACCGATCGAGAAATCCAGCGCGCGCTGCGGACGCGTGACGAGGAGGAGCGGGTCATTCCCGACCGCGCTGGTCACCTCGCCGAGCGACGGCACGAGGATCGCCACCGTACCGACGGTGAGCTGCGAGATGAACGACGTCCCGACGCCGAGGCACATGAGGCCGGACGTGGTGATGTGGTGACCAGCGAGATCGAGCGTGGTCTCGGAGATGCCCATCGCGACGTCGGTGTTGGGCTCGCTCGGCAGACCATTGAACTCGTTCGCCACACCGAGCGTGAACGTGTTGCGAATGCTGCGCGGCAGCGATGCGGGGGCCGCGGCGAAGTCCGGGGCCGGCAGCGCGGGCACGCAGAGCGCGGGCTGCGAATCGAGGTCCGCAGCGCGCGTCGACGGGTCGTAGTCCGCGTTGAGGCCCGTGATCACACCGAGGCTCATGCCGTTGCGCACGAGGCTCACGTAGCCACCCGGCACGATACGCGCCTCGAGGCTGCCTGCATCCGTACCCGGCGAGACGCCAGCCACCAGGCTGCTCGCGTCCAGCATGCCCGCGATGCCGAGGGGGTTCGGCAGCAGGTCCTGGAGGATCCCGTTGATGGTGGGGGTGAGCAGATCGATGATGAACTGCCCGACGAACGAGTCGAGGAAGTCGCTGACGAAGTTGCCGATGTCGGAGAGCGGACCGCAGCCCGAGAAGTCGAAGTTCGTCGTGAACGAGTTGATGTTCGCGAGGTTCAGCTCGAGCTCGCCGTTGTCCGGCCGAATGCCGAGCGCGATGTCGACATTACCGCCGAGGTTGTTCGACGAGATGTTCAGGCTGCACGAGAACCCGACGCCGATGACCTGACCCGAGATGTTCACCGTCGTCGCGACGCTCGTCGACAGGTTCAGGTTCAGGAGGTTCTGGTTCGTGACGGTCGGCGTCAGGCTGTTCAGCGAGACGTCCACCTGGCACCCCGGCGAACAGCCGCTCACGTTGCCATTACAGAAGAACGCGCCCGTGCCGAGGAACCCGTCCGCATCGCCCACTTCACCGCGGGGCACGCAGAACCCACCACTCAGCTGCTCGTTGAAGAGCCCCGGGAGGATCGACGTGAGCTTGTTGAAGCCGGCCGGCGTGACTCGAATCTGCGCGCCGCCCTCGACCGTCTGATCGACTGGCAGGCCGCCGGGAGGCAGCGGCTGCACTTCGCCGCAGGCGCCGCAGCTACCGAGCCCGCCGCACGCGCCCATACCGACGACAAACAGTGCGCTGAAGGCGAATTTCGAAATGCGATGTGAACGAATGTTAGTCGGCACGTGATGGTTCCCCCGAGCTCGCAGCCCCTGCGAGCGCGCGTCATATACGACGGCCCCCGCGCCGAAAGGAAGAACAAACGCAGGCCTACCCCCCCGATAAAATTGCTGTAACAGGGCTCATGTCGCGGGTCCCGCGCCTCGAACCACTGGGCCCGCCGCCCCTGCGGGCTCGCGCATGCACCCTGCCTGTTAGCGCCCACAGCCCCCGGCTCACACCACCCCTACACGCTTGAATTCTGCCGGCTCTCGCGCGGCCCCACGGTTGCAACCACCCTTGGGATGGCATCCAGACGGCGTCTGAGTCCGCTCGCGTTGATGGTCGTCGTGGCGTGCATCGAGCCGACGGCCTACGACCACGAGACGGTATCCGCCATCGAGACCGTGGAGTGCCAGGTCGTGGACGAGGGCGTGGTTGGGTCATGTGATGGCGGCATCGCGGTCGACGGCGGGCCCGACGGTTCCGATGGCGGCGAGCTCGATGGTCAGGTCGCTCTCGATGCGACGATCGTCACGGATGGCGGAAGTGACGGCCCGGATGCCGCCGACGCCGGCCCGCCCGATGCCCTCATCCACGCCCCTGTCGACGCCGCTGTCGACGCCGCGACCCCCGATGCCCCCATCGACGCTGCGACCCCCGATGCGCCGATCGACGGCGGGATCTGCCTCCCGCCCGATGAGGAACGCGCAGACGCCGTGGCCGCGCTGCTCGCGCGGGCTCACACGGCGCGCGGGCCGCGATCGCTCGCGGGGGCTATCGGCGCAACCGACGCCTCGCCCGTCTACGCGATCGCCGACAACCCCGACTGGCTCGCGCAAGCGCTCGCGATCATCACCAACGATCACCCCGGCACGAGCTCGGCGGGCACCAAGGCCCCCAACTTCGTCGACATCACGAGCCTGGCCTGCTTTTCGGCGAACAACGCCGCTCCGTTCGCGCAGGCGATCGCCAAGCGGATCGTCGACTCGCTCGAGATCGCCAAGGATCTCTCCGTTCCCGCGACCGGCAACCTGGTCCGCATTCGGATGGCGTTCGCGCAGAGAGATGATGCGGCAGCGCTCGGGTCGGCGGCGAACGGGTCGTACCTCGAGCACTGCCTGACCGACCCCAAGAAGTTCATCGCGCTGCTCGGCACCGAGCTCATGGCTCGGCTCGCGCGCCACCCACGACTCAAGTCGCTCGGTCCCAAGCAGCTCGAGGCGTGGCTGCTCGAGCACCGCGGCAACCTGATCAACGGCCCGGCCGCGCAATTCTCCCTCGACATCGCGTGGGTCAAATGGGGTACCGGCAACATCGTTGGCGACAACTGGAACCACAGCAAGATCGTGACGAACGGCGTGGCAGCCGTGGTCGGAGGATCGAATCTCTACGACGAGTACCGCCCTGGCGACCCACTACCGGTCAATGACACCGATCTCCTCGTGTGGGGCCGGGCGGCATCGCACGCGCGTGCGTGGACCAACACCACCTGGCAGGACTACGCAGGTCGCGACCCGGCGGTCTACTACCACCTCGAGCTCGTCCCGCGCCGCGCAGCTCCCTACCTTGGCCTGCGGACCCAGAAGACCTTCCGCACCACGGCGACCAATCCGAACACCTGGTACCCGTTCGTGATCGACGCACCGGCGATCGCTCTCGCCAAGCCGAGCCCCGTCGGCAAAGGCGTCGCCACCTCGATGTTGACCTACTCGGGCGGCGTCAAGGGGGTGTCCTTCACGAAGGACCCGGACCCGGTCGCCGTCGTGAATGCGTACGACTCGGCCATCGGCAACTTGCTCGCTGCGTCGCACCGCGACGGTCGCGTCGAGGTGCGGATCGCACAGCAAGACTTCGCGAACTCCACCTTCGACACCAACATCCCCGAACGGACCAATAGCTACGCCCCCACGGGGCAAGGAACCTGCGAGAGCGCGAACCTCACGGCTGCGGTCTTCTCGCCGTGCGCCTCGATCCACCGCTGGCGACTCATCCATCTGCTGGCCAAGGCCCTGACCTCGGCGAAGACCCCGCTGACGGTGAAGTTGCTCAAGAGCGAGGGGGCCGGGTACGCGCTCAACGCGACCACGAAAGAGCAGCTCTCCGGGCTCAAGGACACGGTGATCGACCACTGGGTGTTGTTCTGGGCCAACAAGTCGTACACCGCGGCGCAGCTCACCGCCGCCAAGGCGACGCGTGGCGCCAACTTCAACCGCATGGTGACGGCCAAGGGCACGGGAGCCCAACGCCTTCACTCCAAGCTCGTCGCGGTCGACCTCATCGACGAAGAGGTCGCCGCCGCCAGTGTCGGAAGCCTGAACCTCTACAACGCGCGCTTCATGCACGACTACGGCAACATCATCGTCGGTGGTCCCAAGGACGCTCCCCTCGCCGCTCTGCGCGCCAAGTTCGATCGCGAGTTCGACGCGACGACAACGACCACGGTCGTGGCCGACGCCCG
>JALHPV010000033.1 GCA_022842285.1 Kofleriaceae bacterium | reverse complement strand
CAAAGCTCCAGGCGGCCACGGTGTCGTCGACGGCAAACGCTGCGTCTGCGAGCACGGCGACCGCATCGGGGCGAGCCGTCGGGACGCCGTGGGCCACGCCGCCGGATCGGCCCGCAGCGGTGCCTGCCGGTGCCAACTACGACGCCATCGACGACCGCTGGGTCCTCGGTACCTGCGAGGCCGATGGGACGCGGCAAGGCCCGTGGAAGGAGTATCGCGCCGACGGCAGCCTCTACGTCGACACCGCGTATCTCGACGGCGTCCTCGACGGGACCCAGCGCGAGTACCACCCGGACGGCACGCTCCTCTCGGAGGCGCGCTGGGTGCGTGGCGTGCAGAAGGAGTCCTACAAGCTACGTTCGACCAAGGAGCCCGTCGAAGCGATGTGGGCCGGGGTCGATCCGCGCGTGGTTCGGGTCGAGAGCATCCCGGACGAGAGCGGGCATGGCTGGCGCACCGGCATCCTGCGCGATGCCGCGGGCGTCGAGGTCACGCCGCAGGGCGAGCCGGTCCCGCCCCGGCCCGCCGGCGTCCCCACGACCGCCCGGCTGTTCGTCGGCGAGGGACCACCCGCCTGGGTCGACGTGGTGCAGCAGTACATGACGCTCGCGCCGCTCGGCCTGAAGCGCGTGTGGTCGGCAGCGGGGGATCCGCTGCGCGAGACCGAGTACACGCCGCATGGCCGCAAGATCTGGCATCGCGAGGCGATCGACCCCGATCCGAACGTCGCGCTCGTCGACGACTTCTTCGCGGACCCCGTCGAGTTCAAGCCGTCGTACGAGCTTCGCATCCACTGGACCCTCGCGCGCCACACGGAGGTGCGCGCCCGGCTCCGGACTTCATCGTCACGTCACGTAGCCGCATATCTCAAGGTGCTCGGCAAGGTCGAGTGGGCCTTCCGGATGCTCGCGCCCGACGGGCTCACGGCGTGCGGCCTCGAGGTCGCGGGAGACTGGCTCGCCCGCAAGCCGGAGGCACGCGGAGACGACGGCGCGGCCAAGATCCTGTGGTGGCTCCTCGAGAAGCGGATCGAGCGCCACGATCGCGCGGAGGTCGCCGCCCTGATCGCGCCTGCGCGCGCCGTGTTCCCGAAGGACGCCGGTCACAAGGAGCTCCTCACGACCGCCGAGGCCCTCGCGAGTGGCGCGACGGACAAGGCCCTCGACAAGGTCGCCGCCGCCCCGCGCGCCGAGTTGACCGAGGAGGATCTGCTCCGGCTCGCCCAGCGCGTGCTGCACCGGTCGGGGCTCCGGATCTACCTGGGCGACGCCACCCGTGGCGACGTGCTCCTCCTCGACGAGCCGGGCCGCCCGTACCTGTTCGACGGGACCCGCTTCGAGCCGGCGCCGCTCGTCATCGAGACCAGTGACAAGATGAACGCCGTGCACTTCCAGGACGTCGACGTGTTCGACGAGCGCCGGCTCTTCATGAGCGGCGAGCACGTCTGGTGGTCGCTCGCCCGCTGCGGCCGCATGTTGCAGCTGCAAGGATCCCGGTACTACTCGGACCGTGGGCAGGGCGAGGTGGTGCTGTCCGCACTCGTGCGGTGTCCGGACCGCACCTGGGTGGAACGCGTGACGACGATGTTCCGCGCGACCATGCCGAGTGGAGCCAAGGAGGTCGACCCCTTCTACGACGCCGGCAAGGGCTGGCTGTTCGCGCGCGAGTATCGCTCCACGCACGGCGAGCCCCACGGGTCCGCACTGAGTCGCGCCGTCGACGGGACCGCGATCATGAGCTGCAGCGGCAGCCCCGGCGTGCTGCGGCTCGAGATGAAAGACAAGGAGAAGGGCAAGGGCCCGAGGACTCTGAGTCAGCACGCCAGCGCCGAGGAGGCCCGCGAGCGGTGCGCTCGCTTCGAGCTCCAGCTCCTCCGGACCGGCTACACGTTCCAGCGCGTCGTCGCGTTGCCTGTCGGCCCGCGGGGGGATGCGCCCCCCCCCAAGGCGAAGCCCGTCGCGAAGCCGCCCGCTGCTGTCACCCTCGCGGTGGCGGAGCGGGTCAGCGCCGAGTTGCGCCGCGCCGCGACGGCGAAGACGCTCACCGCCAAGCTCGCCGCGCTCCGCGACGCGTGGAACCAGCGCCCGGCGGTGTCGCTCGCGCGCGCCCTCGACGCTCTCGCCGCGACGGCTCCGGCACGGCCCGAGCTCGCGGGCAAGACGAAGCCCGCCATCGCGAAGTGGGACGAGCTGGCAGAGACGCCGGATGCGGCCGCCCTCGGGCCCCTGCTCGCGACGCTGACCGATGTCCCGTCGACGATCGTACAACCGCGGCTCGAACAGCTGGCGACGTGGCCGCCGGATCCGCGCTACGATCAGACGCTCGTCGCCATCGCGACGGAGATCCCGTTCACGTCGAGTGGTACGCAGAGCGTCTGGCGCCGCATCTTCGCCCGGCTCGCCGCATCCCAGGATGCGCGCATCCTGGAGCCCCTGCGGGCCCTGCCGGGCATCTACGGCAAGAAGTGGAAGACGGTGACGGGCGCGTGGGCCACGGAGCAGATCGAGAAGATCCTCGCCACGCGAACGAGCACGCTCGAGGCACTCGCCGCGCTGACCTTGCACCCCGACGACCAGGCCGCCCTCGACGCCATCGCGGTTCCGAGCGCCCCTGCCACCTCGCCCACCGGCCCCGACGCGCTCCTCGCCGCCATCTTCGCCGCGCCGGACGACCCTGCCCCACGCCTCGCGTACGCCGCCCACATGCAGGACGTGCGCGCGGAGCACATCACCCTCTCCGCGCGGGGCGATGCACTGGACAAGTCCGGACGAGCCCGCCTCGCCGAGCTCGAGCGCGAGCACATCGCGGAGCTGGCCGGGCCGCTCGCGAAGTGGATCAAGAAGGGGGCGAAGGTCCGCCATGGCTTCCTGGTGCGCGCGGCGAAGACGGGCGGCGACCTGCCGCCCGAGCTCGCGGCCAGCCCGTGGTGGTCGACTGTCGAGGATCTCGATGTCGCGACCGATCGGGGCCTGCTCGCCTCGCCCAGTCTTCGATCCTTGAAGGTCCTGCGCGGCGTGAGCGTGGAGCTGGCCCCTCGCTACAAGGACTATCCGACGGGCCACGCCAAGGTCGCCGAGCTCGTGGCCCGGCCCCTCGTCACGACCCTCGAGGTCGGTGTCGAGGGCGCGGCGACGATCAAAGCGGTCCTCGAGGCCGGCGCGTTTCCTGCGCTCACGGAGCTCACCGTGACGGTGGACCGCGGCACGGCCGTCGATGTCCGGTGGCTCGAGGAGCCCGCCGCGAAGCAGCTCGTGCGCTTCACCCTCGTGCAGGATGTGGGCAGCACGACGACCTACCTCGAGGCCAAGGGCACGCGCGCGGAGCATGATCGCACCGGCGTCACCTGGCTCGCCGAGCTCTGGCGGGTGGCGAGGACGGAGAGCCCCGCGCTGGCCGAGCTCGGCGGCGTGTTCCAGTACGGCAGCAACGTCTCGTTGAAGATCGAGCGACGCGAGGGCGATGACTGCGAGCTCTCCGTGAAGTCCGGTTCGCGGCTCTACGGCTGGAACACCGTCCTCGCGGACAACGTCGCCTTCCTGATCGACGCGCTCGCGCCCGTGGGGCTCCGCCACGCCCGCTTCGACCTGACGGGGACGCCCCCTGATGTCGTGACGGCGATCAACGAGGCCGCGCGACTCGCGGGCATCACCGCCGAATGGCGCGCGAAGGGCTCGTGATCCCGCCGCGCCCCTCGAACTTGCCCCCCGACGCTCGGTACGTGGCGAGCCCCACGCCGCACTGGCGACAGGGCGCCGAGGAGCCGGGCTCTGGGCAGCCGGTTGGTGTCCAGACGTACTGGACGCCCCACGGCGAGCCGATTCGCTACGAGCGGTACGACCTGCGCGGTCGCCTGCTGTCCCGGCGGAGCTCGCACACGCCGGACCCCATTGTCACCTGGGCCACGCGGTTCCGCGAGGAGCCCGATCGCTTCGACTGGTACGCCTACCGCGACCGCTACGACGACGAGGCCGATGCCGCGCTGTTCGCCGTCGCGCGGGACGGGACCGCCGAGCATCGCCTGTCGTACGCGCAGGCGCTCGTCTGGCTCGACCAGCGGCGAGGACGAACCCGCGCGATCACGATTCCGCGTCACGACCGCATCCGCGCGCTGTTCGAGGTGCAGCCGCCGGCGTCGGCCACAGCGCTGCGGGATGCGGACACGTTCGGCTTCACCGCGTTCGCCCTCGACGCGATGATCACGCTCGGCGACGACGCTGGCCTGCGCACGTGGGGACCGCCGTGGCTCGAGATCGGCGCGCCGCCCCGGCCGCGCGATCGCTTCCCGGACGAGATCCGCCCTCGCGTCGAGCGCGCGCTGGCGGGCGAGCCTCCGTCCGATCCGATCGCGCGCGCCCAGCGACAGCTCGGGAGGTTCTTGTGGCCCGTGCTCGGCGCCCCCGGCACGACACCTGCCCTGCTCGTCGACGACCGCGAACGCGCGTACTGGCTCGACGGCGACACGATCGAGGCGGTCTCGCTCGAGGTCGATGCCACCGGGCCGAGCGTCGTGCCGTCGATCACCGCGGTGGGACCACTGATGTCACGCTCGCTGGTCGCCGCGCCGGGACGCGGGGCGTGGCTCCAGCAGCGCTACCGTCATGGGCTGTACCTGTTCGGGCTGAGTCGCTCGAAAGCATCCTTGAAGGTCGAGCCGGCCGTGGATCTCGTTGTCCGCTGTCCGGACGACGCATGGACAGATCGACTCATTGCCCTCTTCGACCGCGTCCGACCATTCGCCGACGAGCCCACCGAACATCACCGCTGGGACCGCATCTACAACGCCGACCGCGACCACGTCCACGCGCGGGGCGCGCCCCGGCTCGGCGTGTCGGCTCCGGTGACGGCGGGCACCCTCGCCGCTTTCGATGCCGCCGAGCACGACCTGCTCGTCCGCGGCTGCTACCTGGCGAACCTCGTGCCCGCGTGAGGCGAAGCACCGCCGAAGGGCGGTGCGGATCGGGCGAGCCTCGCGCCAGCGTGAGGCGAAGCACCGCCGAAGGGCGGTGCGGATCGGGCGAGCCTCGCGCCAGCGTGAGGCGAAGCACCGCCGAAGGGCGGTGCGGATCGATCGAACCTCGTCACTGCAGGAGAAACGGCGTGATCAACCGCTCGACCTGAGCCACCGCGTCGTCGAGCTCGAGCTCGATGGTCGGAAAGACGATCTGCCCCTGCACCACGCCCTGGATGGCATGGAGGGCCACGAACACCCGCCGCTCGATCTCGTCCCGCGCCAGGTCGGGGCGCGCCGAGGCCACCGCGCCGGTCGCCATGGCGAGCACCTTGCTCCAGTGCGCGCGGGCCGGCGCCGCGATCCACGACAGCGGGACTTCCATCATCAAGGCGCGCCGCACGTTCGAGCGCCCATCGCGCGCGTCGAGGAAGAACCGCAGGCACGAGCGCACGATTCCGGCGACGTCCGGCCCACTGCTCTCGATCAGGGCCACGAGCTGCGCGGCATTGGCCTGGCGATTCCGGATGTCGATCTCGGCGATGATCGCGGCCTTGTCCTTGAAGTAGCGATAGACGGATGCGATGCCCACGCCCGCGCGTTCCGCGACCCGGTTCGTGGTCATCGCCTCCATCCCCTGCGACGCGAGGATCTCGGTCGCGGCCAACACGATCGACTCGAAGACCTCGCGCGAGTCTCGTCGCGATGGCTCCTGGGGCCGCAACTTGCGCTGTGAGCGACGAAGCGGCTCCATGCCCGCTACCGGACCGACATGTAGATCGACTCGGTTGTTCCGTCGGCCCGGCGCGACGCGAAGAACAGCGTGCGCTGGTCGAGCGACACCCACGGATCGCTGTTGTCCTGGCCGGGGCCCCCCACGTCGATGAGCTGCACCGTGTCGTAGTCGTTGGCTGTCGAAGGGATTCGCTCGGCGGAGTAGATCTCGCGTGGTGTGGAGTTCCCCTCGTTGCGGGTGAAGTAGAGCGTCCGCCCCACGAGCCAAGGATCGCATTCATCGCGCGTCGGATTGTCGAGGCTCGCGATCAGCTGCGTGTTCGAGAATGCGTCTCCGAGGCTCTGGCGCTGCGCGAAGTACAACTTCTCGTCGACGAAATCGCGCTCCTGACAGTAGAGCACCTCGAACCCGAAGGTCGCTCCGACACCGAGGAGCTGCGCCCCGTACTCGCGAGTCGCATCGCCTGACTCGCGGAGCCCCAGGAGCCGCTCGGGAGACCGCCACTGCCCGGAGCTCGGGTCCAGGGTCGAGACATAGACCTCCATGCCGGAGCCGCCACGGTCGGACGAGAACGTGATGGTGCGGCCATCGCCGCTGACGTCGATGTTCGATTCGACCGCGTTGGTATTGAGCTCGGTCACGACCGTGGGCGTACCCCAGGCTGCGCCGACGGCCGCGCGGGTCGACATCCAGATGTCCTGAGACCCCTGGCCGCCAAAGCGGTTCGACGCGAAGTAGATGGTGCGCAGGTCGCTCGTGAGGGTGGGGTCGTCATCGCCCACCCCCGAGCTGAGCTCGGCGACGAGCATTGGTGAGCCCCACGCTCCAAGCGAAGCATCCGGCGACGCGTCGACGTCCGGCACATCGGCGTCGAGCTCGGCATCCAGCCCCCCCGCATCGACGGAGGGCGCCGCACCGCTGAAGCCACACGCTCCGAGAAGGCCAACGCACGCCAACGCCGCCCGCATGTCGGCCTATTCGTTGTCGCCGCCCTTGAGGCCGTGACGCTTCAGGAGCTCTCGAAGGTGATAACGAGTGAGGCCCGCCTCCTGCGCGGAGCGCGTGATGTTGCCGTCGTTGCGCAGCATCAGCGCGCCGAGGTACGCGATCTCGAAGGCGTCGACCACCGACTGCTTGGCGCCCTTGAACCCGAGACCCGCCTTGAGGAGCGAGGCGTCGAAGATCGCGGGCCCCTGCTGCGTCGGCAGCTCCACGCCCGCCATCTGGGCGGCCGCTCGCTGCGCGGCCTGCGCACCCGCTTGCGCGAGGTCGTGCGAGACGACGAGGCTCGGCCCCATCTCGCGGCCGAACACGAGGTCCGGGCGCGTGATGACGGGACCGTCGGTCAGGGCCGCCGCGCGCTCGACGACGTTGCGCATCTCGCGGACGTTGCCGGGCCACGGATGCGACATCATGCCGGCCATCGCGTCGGTCGAGAACGACATGGTCATGCCGCGGCGACCCGCGATCTCGCGGAGGAAGTGGTTGGCGAGGCCCGGGATGTCCTCGCGACGCTCGCGCATCGGCGGCAGCTCGACGTGGACGACCGACAGGCGGAAGTAGAGATCCTCGCGGAACGTGCCCTTGTTGACCTCTTCGCGCAGGTCGCGGTTCGTCGCCGCGAGCACGCGGACGTCGACCTTGTGCGTGCGATCGCCACCGACACGCTTGATCTCGCGCTGCTCGAGCACGCGCAACAGCTTGGGCTGCAGCGAGATATCGAGCTCGCCGATTTCGTCGAGGAAGATCGTGCCACCGTTCGCCTGCATGAAGCAGCCGTCGTGCTGGTTCACGGCGCCGGTGAAGCTGCCCTTCTCGTGTCCGAAGAGCGTGGACTCGATGAGCTCGCGCGGAATCGAGCCGCAGTCCAGGACGACGAACGGCTTGTTCTTGCGCCCCGACGCGTTGTGCAGTGCGCGGGCGACCATCTCCTTGCCGGTACCGGTCTCACCCGTGATGAGGCAGGTCAGATCGCTCGGAGCCACCTTCTCGAGGTGGGCGAAGATCTCGCGCATCGCGGGGGATGCGCCGAGCATCATGTCGAAGCGGTCCTTCTTGGACAGCTCGATCTCGACGACGTCCTGCGTCGACTGGAACTGGATGTTCGTGTGGCCGATGCGGAAGATCGTGCCGGGCTTGAGATACGCCTCGCGCACGCGCAGGTCGCCGACGAAGATGCCGTTGCGGCTGTTGAGGTCGCGGAGCCGGTAGCCGTCGTCGCGCGCGCTCACCTCGAAGTGGGTGCCCGAGACCGCTTTGTCCTGCACGACGAGGTCGGAGATGATCGAACGGCCGCCGGTGACCCGCGGCTTGATCATCTCGACTTCCTTGCCCTGGTCCGGGCCGTTCACGACGACCAGCTTGCCCTTCCGGAGTCGCCGTACCGTGGCCCACTCACCTTCGAACAGGGTGGTGAGTCCTGTGCCGCCCTCGAACTGGCCGCCCTCCTCGGCGTCTTGTCCGCTCATCGCGGGCAACGTACCACTAATTCAGCCATTTCTGCTCGTCGCGACCGGGACGCGACGATGCCGGCGCGGCCGCCTTGCCACCCTCGATCACCGTCAGCTTCGCGCGGGCACGACGGATCCGCCATCGATTCCATGTGAGCCCGGGGTTCCACTTCTTCGACACCATCAAGGCCCCCGCCCCCATCGCCGCCGCGAACGCCGCGCCGAGCTCCCAGAGCTGCTGGAGTCCGATGAAGAGCACCAGGAAGCCGATGAACCCCAGCATGAGCTGGCGCCCCGTCAGCGGGAGGACGCCGAAGAACTGGACGGGCTGCTTCGCGTAGACGATGCCGAACGCCGTGATCGCGGCATAGATGAACGGATCGAGCCCGGCGATCGGGACCATCCCGCGCCCGGTGGCGAGCCCCACCAGGGTCCCGCCGAGAGTGCCGGCCAGGGAGGTGACGGCGAAGAAGCGGAAGAAGCGGGGTGTCCCCCAGAAGCGCTCGAGGACCGGCACGAACTGCCACATCACGAAGCCGTGCAGGAGCAGGCTGATGAACTGGTCCTCGAGGAAGATGCTCGTCGCGAGCGTCCAGAACCGCTGCTCGTGCCAGACGTTGTCCGTCGTCGCGAGCGCGTATTGCGCCAGCGTGAACCGGCCGTCGGGGTCCGACATGAGCCAGACGAGCGAGAGTCCGATCTCGAGACCGAGGACGATGAGCGCCCCCCGGGTGATCGGGAGCCTCTCGGCCCAGTTACCGCGCCGGCGCTGGCTCACCCGCTGACCTTAGCAGCTACTGCCCGGTAATCGAGATGGTCACGAGGCCGATGTCCACGACCTGGTTCAGGCCGGCCAGCGTCCCCGTGACCGCATCCGCCGTGCCGATGGACTGGTTGTTCATGTCGATCGCATCGATATCGAGGACGTACTGGCCGTTCTCGAGCACGTCCGTGGTGTTCTCTTGCGGGTCGCAGTCGAACTCCTGGTCGATGCCAACGGCCGTGCCCGAGAGCGTGGCGATGAGGCCGACACCGTCGAGGCGCGGGACGCTCGTGCACGTGAGCGGCATGCCGGTGGTCGCACCCACGAGGTTCCACTGGAGGTAGAAGTACCCGCCATCGCTGTAGAAGGTGAAGTCGACGATCTTGTCCTCGTCGGTGACGTCGACGATCTCCGAGAAGGTCTGCGCGATGGGGGTGCTGCCGTTCCGCGCCTCGAGGTACACGAGCAGCTCGCCCGGCGGGAGATCGGTCACCGAGCCTTCCTCGTCCACGCAGTCGAAGAGATCGATCGACGGCTGGCCGACCGGATCGCCCATGGCATCGAGCGGCTGGATCACGAAGGCCATGGTGTCGACGTTCGACGGACAACCCTGGTTGAACCCACCGTCGACGGTCTCGAACACCCACGTCGCGTCGAGGGTCGCCGGCGGCTCCTCCTCGATCTCGCAGGTGGCCGAGCACCCATCCTCGTCCTCGTTGTTGCCGTCGTCGCAGGCCTCGACCCCGCCCCTCACCCCGTCGCCGCAGACCGCCTGGGCATCGTCCGACGACCCACCATCATCGCCGGAGCACCCCGCGACGACGAGAACTGCAGACAGAACGGCACCGACGCGCATCCCGAAACGATACTACGCGCCGTAGGCCCTTCGAACGCAAACGCTCGCTCCGGTGTCAGCCAGAGCGAGCGCGAGGAGCGTCCCGGGACGCTCCCGGGACGGCTGGCACAGGATGCGGGCTACCGACCCGCGATCTCGATGAGAGCGGTGCCGAGCTCCTGATTGAGATCGTTCAGCGCCCCTACGGTCAGCGTCCGGGTGACCGGGTCCGTCACCAGCGACTCGTTGGCCGCGTTGAACGCATCGACGGCCACGGTGTAGTTGTCCGCGGGAAGCGGCGACGTGGTGCCGTAGTAGTCGGTGCACTCGTACTGATCGTCGAACGCGATCGACGATGTCGTGACCGACGTCGAGATGATGCCGACACCATCGATCTCCGCCACATCCTCGCAGTTGAGGGCGGCGCCAGACTCACCCACGAGATCCCACGAGAACACGATGTAGCCGCCGTTGTTGATCAGCTCGAAGTCCACGACCTGGTTCGTCGTGGTGAGGTCGGTCAACTGCAGGAAGCTCGTGAAGGTCCCCACATCCGACGTGCCGGTGAGGAACGTCGAGACGCGGCCCGGCGGCAGCGGCGGCGTCACCGCCGTACCGATGTCGCAATCGTAGATGTCGATGATCTCCTGCCCGATGGGGTTGTTGTTGGCATCGACCTCCTGCGTGTGGAGCGAGATGTCGGCGTTGGGAGGACAGCTCGTCGGGGAGAGCGCGCCGTTGGCGGCGACCTCCTGCCACGTCCAGCTGACGTCGATGACTGCTTCGACGCCGTCGTCCGTCACGTCGTCGGTCACGTCATCGGTGATGTCGTCGTTGACGTCGTTGTTCACGTCGGCGGAGTCGTCATCATCGTCGCTGACGAAGATGCAACCTGCCGCCTGCGAGACGAGGGACGCGAGGAACAGGAGTAGGGCAACCTTCTTCATGTCTTCCTTGGGGTGGATGGCCGGAGGGCGTTTGCTACTGACCCGCGATTTCGATGACGGCGACGCCGAGCTCTTCGTTGAGATCGTTCAGCGCACCGACGGTCAGCGTCCGGGTGACCGCCTCGGTCACCAGCGACTCGTTCGCCGCGTTGAACGCGTCGACCGCCACCGTGTAGTTGTCGGCGGGGAGCGGCGCCGTGGTGCCGTAGTACTGGTTGCACTCGAACTGATCGTCGAAGGCGATCGTCGGCGTGGTGACCGACGTGGAGATGATGCCGACGCCGTCGAGATCGACCACGTCTTCGCAGTCGAGCGGGGCACCCGACTCACCGACGAGATCCCAGTTGAACACGATGTAGCCACCGTTGTTGATCAGCTCGAAGTCGACCACCTGGTTCACGGTGGTGAGATCGGTGAACTGGAGGAAGCTCGTGAAGGACCCCACGTCGGAGGTGCCAGTGAGGAACGTAGAGACCCGGCCCGGCGGCAGCGGCGGCGTGATGGCGCTGCCGTCCTCACAGTCGTAGATGTCGATGATCTCCTGCCCGATGGGATCGCCGAACCCATCCACTTCCTGCGTGTGAAGCGAAATGGAAGCGTTGGGCGGGCACTGCGAGGCGGAGAGCGCGCCGTTCGAGGCGACCTCTTGCCACTGCCAGCCGACGTCGATGGCCGCATTCTCGCCGTCGTCATCGGTGACGAAGATGCAACCTGCGGCCTGCGACATGACGGCCGCGATGAACGTTCCTAGGACAACTTTCTTCATACTGGTTCTTCCCCTGGGGTAGGTGACGCGACCTTGGACGTCGCGTCAGCAGGTTGCTTCACTCGGAGGGTCATAGGCAAATCATGAGCCAGCCAAGTCGCACCGGGCGTGATCGGCTCAACTCACTCGCAGATGCAGGGAGCGCTCGCACAGTAGTCCACCGTGACGATCAGCTCCACCGCACCCAAGCTGACAGTATCCCCAGTGGTCACGCGTCGTTGCTCGACCGAGGGGGCAATGTAGGACTCGGGGAGAGCGGGTCCGCCGGCACAGACTGGCACGACCGTGAGGAGGGCCGTACCCGTCGGTAGCTCGAATCCGGTCACACCATGACTGTCGTTGCAGGGCCACTCCTCGCTGCCCAGGACCTCTCCGACCTGCCAATTCAAGCGCATGCGCGTGATCGGGTTGGTGCCGGCGAGCCCTGAATTGCAGTCGACAAACTTGTCCTCGACCTCGCTGGAACGCGGACGCAGCTTCCAGGACAGCTCGACGGCCCCGCCGTTCACGTCGATGCAGCCGTGAACGAACAGACACAGACCTGTCGCTGCTGCCATACGGAGGGCGCCAGCCGCTTTCACGCCCACATCATGACCGATGAAGGCGCCTCTGTGTTATCGCCGACCTCGACATGGGGACGGCCGCGCTCGCAGTTAGCCTCGATATCCCGAGCCTCTTCCAGCACGCCCACTGGACCGTGAAGGGTGTGATGGTGTTGCTAGCCCTCATGTTCGTGGTGGGCCTGTACATCATCATCTTCAAGACGATGTACCTGCGGCGCGCTGCGGGCGAGACCGCACGGTTCATGGACTCCTTCTGGAAGTCCCGCGACATCGAGCAGATCTACAAGACCGCCCAGGCGCTGCGGAACAGCCCCGTCTCCCAGATGTTCGTCGCCGGGTACACCGAGCTCGCGAAGCTCGCCTCCGACGAAAGCCTGAAGGGCGACAAGGAAGGCAATCTCTCGAACGTCGAGCGTGCCTTGCGGCGTGCGCAGCTGACGGAGACCACGAAGCTCGAGTCGATGGTGCCGTTCCTCGCCACGACGGGCTCGGCCGCGCCGTTCATCGGCCTCCTCGGCACCGTCGTCGGCATCATGTTCGCGTTCGTGTCGATCTCCGAGTCAGGCTCCGGCGCGGCGACGCTCAAGGTGGTCGGCCCGCACATCGCCGAGGCGCTGTTCGCGACGGCGATCGGCCTCGTGGCGGCGATCCCGGCCGTGATGGCCTACAACTACTTCATGCGTCGCATCAAGGTGCAGCGCTCCGAGATGGAGACGTTCGAGCAGGACTATCTCAACATCATCAAGCGGCACTTCCTGCGCTAGGAGCTGACCATGGGCATGAGCTCCGGTGGCTCCGGTGACGAGCTGAACTCAGAGATCAACGTCACGCCGCTCGTCGACGTGATGCTCGTGCTGCTGATCATCTTCATGATCACGGCACCGATGATGAACACGGGCGTCGACATCTCGCTCCCGCAGGTCACGGCGCAGAACGTCGAGGACCCCGAAGGGAAGCTGGTCCTCTCGATCTCCCCGGAACGGAAGGTCTTTCTGGGCGGGACGCAGGTTGCCTGGAGCGAGCTCGAGGCCAAGCTGAAGGCGAACGAACGAGTGAAGCGCGAGAGCGAGCTCTACGTCGAAGCCGACAAGGACCTCCCGTACTCCGTCGTCATCACGGTCATGGCCGTGGCGAAGAACGCCGGCGTGCAAAAGGTCATGATGTTGACCGAACCGTCCGATACTCTTCAGCTCTCCGAGCTCGATAAGACCCTTCCCGGGCCTCCAGCGTCAGCACCTTCAACGACCCCATGAGCCTCAAGGACACCGAGATCCACGCCGTCTCCGGCCTCGGCGCTGCCCTGATCCTGGCCGCGCTCATCGTCCCGATGCGCGTGCTCGCGGACTCGGGTGACAAGCCCGCGCCGCCGCCGCTCGAGTCGATGGAAGCGATCGAGGCCACACTCGCCGTCAAGAAGACGACGAAGAGCAAGCAGCCGCAGAAGGAGAAGGCGCCGCTCATCAAGGAAGAGAAGCCCGAGGGCGTCTCGCGTGATGAAACGAAGGTCGAGCCGCTGAAGCCGCAGAAGCCGGACCCGCAGAAGCCGAACACGGACAAGCCACTGCCGCCCGACTACAAGCCGCCGGTCCGCGATCCCGACGCGGCCGATCCGGGCGACACGGAGACGCCGATCGGTCAGTTCGATGGCAGCGAGCGCGGCTTCGCCGACGTCTCGAAGGGCGATCCGTTCGTGGCCGGCCTCGTGGCCGACATGGAGTGGTCGCCGCCCGAGTTAGCGCAAGGTGATTCGCAGCCGCAGGGCTGCATCCAGATCATGGTGGACGGCACGATTCCGCGCATCGAGGTCCGTGGCAGCGCGTCCGACGACCTCGAGACCCTCGCTGAAGTGTCCTTGAAGAAGCTCTCCGCCAAGCGCAACCGCGAGCCGGAGCCCGTACCCACTCACCTACTGGGGATCACGACCAAATGGTTCTGCTTCAAATTCCAAGCTCTCTAGCCATTGGTGCCCTGCTCGCCGTCGGCCTCTCGCTGGGTGGTCCCGACGCGTTCGCGCAGGAGAAGGTCGTCGACGTCACCTCGACGAAGAAGGGCCTCTATCCAATCGCCCTGCCGTCGGCGGTCGAGACGGACTCGGTCTCGAAGGAGATCGCGCAGGTCCAGTCGTTCGACCTCGGCGTCGCCGGCGTGTTCAAGGTCCTCGACCCGACGGCGTTCCTCGCCGATCTGAAGGCGGAGGGTCTCGGCATCGATCCCCAGAAGTGGAAGGACGTCGGGGCGCTCGGCGTCGCGAAGTACAAGCTCGACGGCGACAACATCGAGTTCCGCCTCTACGAGGTCAGCAAGGGCAACACCGCCGTCCTCTCGAGGAAGTACCCGAAGAAGGACACGCGCGCCGCGGTCCACAAGTGGTGCAACGAGGTCGTGAAGTACTACACGGGCGAGGCCGGCTTCTTCGGCAGCAAGATCGCCTTCACCTCGAAGGGCAAGTCGACGAGCTCCATCATGGCGATGGATTTCGACGGCGCGAATGCCTACAAGGTCTCGAACAACAAGTCGACGAACATCCTGCCGGCGTGGTCGCCGTCGGGCGCGATCGCGTACACGAGCTTCATGCGCAACAACCCCGACCTCTACGTCTCGAGTGGCGGCGGGCGCGCGAAGAAGATCTCGTCGCAGAAGGGCATGAACACCGGCGCGTCGTGGTCCCCCGATGGCAGCAAGATCGCGCTGACGCTGTCCAAGGACGGCAACGCCGAGATCTACGTCATCAACGCGTCGGACGGCTCGATCGTCAAGCGCATCACGAACGACAAGGGAATAGACACCTCCCCGGCGTACTCACCCGACGGCAGCCAGATCGCCTTCGTCAGCGATCGTAACGGTGGTCCGCAGATCTTCGTGGTGAGCTCGAGCGGTGGTACGGCCAAGCAGGTCTCGTTCAACGGCAACTACAACACGACGCCGACGTGGTCCCCGCAGAAGGGCAAGCAGATCATCGCGTACACCACGCGTGATGGCGGCAACTACGACATCGTCACGCTCGACCTCTCGACCAAGACGATGACCCGCATCACCCAGAACGAAGGCAACAACGAGGAGCCGTCGTTCTCGCCGAACGGTCGCGCCATCGCGTTCGCTCGCTCTGGCCAGGGCGTGTTCATCGCCAACGCCTCGGGCGTCGGCAAGGCCGTCAAGGTCTATAGCGGCTCCGCGACCGGCGTTGACTGGGGCCCGGCTCCGTCTGACTAGCTGACACGAACATGGCACCGCTCGCGGCACGAACCGTGTAGGGTGTTTCATGATCACGACCGACGCATCCCCGGCCGCGAACCAGACGTACGTCGCGGCCTTGGCCCGGGCGTCGAAGAATCGGGTCGAGGTCCTCGGCAGCGAGAGCTGTGCGTGTTTCTCGTGCTTCCGCCGCTTCACCCCGGCGCAGGTCACCCGCTGGATCGACGCCAAGCAGACGGCCCTGTGCCCGATGTGCGGAATCGACACGGTCCTCGGCAACGCGGGAGGCGGGTTCGACGAGACGTTCCTGCGCCGCATGCAGATCTACCTGAATAGCCGCGCACACAAGTAGGACATCGAGCGGCGGCGCTCGATCTGAAGCGTGCTGGAGCGTCCTGGCGGCCATCGTCGTGGCCTGCTTCGTGCTGCTGGTGACGCCGTCGTATGCCGACTCCGTTCCCGCACCGCCACGTCACGACCGTCACCCGCACCCTGCCCGCCCGCGCTCGCGTGCAGTCCGAGCAGATGAAGCCCCTGGAGGCGGGGCCGTCGCAGCAGTTCGACGGTGACGCGACGACGTGGTCGTCCGAGCAGCTGTTGCTCTCGTCGATCGGGACGTGCCTCCTCACGACGTTCGAAGCGTTCGCCGCCCGCGACCAGATCGAGATTCACGCGTGGACGACGCACGCATCGGGCACGGTGGAGCGCACCGCCGAGGGCCTCCAGTTCACCTCGATCGTGCTGTCGCTCGAGATGACGATCGGCGGCAACGTGATGTCGGTCGAGCAGACGCTCGAGGACGCGCGCCGCTACAGCCTGGTGTTGTCGTCACTGCGGACGCCGGTGGTGATCGAGACGCAGATCAAGGCCATCGATGGCGCCGACCTCGGTAGCTCGTCCACGACCCTCGCGCTCGTCACGGACGACTGGTATCCGCAGGTCGAAGAGCCCGTCCTCGCTGCTTGCATGTAGTGGGGATCAGCGAGCCCGGAGACGGGTGGAGAGCAGCCACAGCAAGAGCGCGAGCGACACCGCCGCGACGCCGGCCATCGCGACCGCCACCGGATAGCCGCCCTGGGCGACTCCCTGCCGCTCCATCATCACGGCGAGAACCGCGATCGTGGAGGTCATGAGCACACCGAAGCCGAGCAGGACGGGGGCCAGCAGAAAGCCGAGAGGACGCCGCCGCCACAAGGCGACGCCTGCCACCACGTGCAGCGGCAGAACGAACGACAGGTCGATGACGTGGATCGGATTCGTGAACAACCCGGTCGCGACCAGGCTCGGAGGGGGCTCGCCGGAGAGCGCAGCGGGCACCAGCTCGGAGAGCCACACCGCCCCGAACGCGATGCCGACGAAGACGAGGAAGCCGGCGACGAGCCGCCGTGGTACCCGCGGCCCGAACGCGGCCTGCACGGCTTCGGATGCGGTCGAGCGCGCCAGCGTGATCAACGAGAAGAGGGCGAGTCCCAACGTCGCGCAGTACACGAGGAACATCGCGTTCAGGTGGATCGCGAGCGTGTAGATCAGCAGCGTGTACACGGCGTAGAGCAGCGCGCCGCCGAGCACGAGGACGCCTGGCATCGACCCCCGCGCGGCCAAGATGGCCCCGAGCACCAAGCACGGCACGGCGACCGTCAGATCGAACCAGTCCTGCGCGATCGCCTGGACCGTCCAGTTGCTGGTCTCCCTCGCGTACATCGACGGGATCAGCAGCCCTGCCAACGACATGGCTCCGAACAGAACCGCGGCCGCGAGACTCGTGTAGATCGTGGACGGACGTCCGCTCACGGCTGCCGCGCGAAGTCGATGACGACGCGCGACGGCACGTCCCCACGCCCGAGCCGCTCGAACACGTGATTGATCGCGGACAGTGGCTGCAGCTCGACGTCGGCCTTGACCCGGCCGTCGGCAGCGAACGCGAGCGCTTCCGCCATGTCTTCGCGCGTACCTACGAACGAGCCGCGAACGGTGATGCAGTTCGCGACCACGTCGAACAGCGGGATCGGAAACTCCCCGGGGGGGATCCCGACCAGCACGCAGGTGCCACGCTTCCGCGTCATCGCGACGCCCTGGGTGAACGCGCCCAGCGACGGCGCCGTGATCAACACGCCATGCGCGCCGCCGGCGGTCGCCTGCTTCACCTCGGCCACCACGTTGCCATGGGTGGCGTTGACCACCGCATCCGCACCGAGTCGCGTCGCATGGGCGAGCTTCCTGTCGTCGACATCAACGGCGCAGACGTGGAGCCCCATCGCCTTCGCGTACTGGATCCCGAGATGCCCCAGTCCTCCCACGCCGGAGATCGCGATCCACTCGCCCGGTCGGGCATCGGTCACCTTGATGCCCTTGTACGTCGTCACGCCCGCGCAGATGAGCGGGGCTGCTTCCGTCGGTGTCAGCCCGGCGGGGATATGCGCGACGTAGTTCGGGTCAGCGAGGATGTACTCGGCGAAGCCACCATTGCGCGTGTAGCCGCCGAACTGTGCCTCGGCACAGACGGTCTCCCACGCACTCAGGCAATGCTCGCAGTGGCCGCAGGCCGAATAGAGCCACGGGACGCCCACGCGGTCGCCCTCCTTCACGGCCGTCACGTTCGCACCCACCGCGGCGACTCGTCCGATGCCTTCGTGCCCGGGAACGAACGGGACCCGCGGTTTCACGGGCCAGTCACCCTTGGCCGCGTGGAGGTCCGTATGGCACACGCCGCACGCCTCGGTCGCGACGAGGATTTCGCCTGGACCCGGTGATGGCTTCTCGATTTCACGGAGCGTCAGCGGCTCGCCCAGGCGCTCCACGACGGCTGCTTGCATGCTGTTCTTCACGACTCACCTCCACGGATGTCGGGGACTGAGACACGGACGTCTCGCGGCGCCTTGACGCGGCGAGCGCGCGCCAACGTCAACGGCGCTCGATCGGGTCAGATCGACCTGGTCATGCGGTCGACCACCTCGGTCACGCCGGGGGCGGCCCAGGCCGCGATCGTTGCATCGTGGATGCTCTTGAACGACGAGGCATGGCCCGTCATCGTCACCTTGCCGCCCGATGTCTCGATGTGGATCGAGTTGGCGTCGGATGTCGCCTGCCGCTGGAGCGCGGCCTCGACCTTCTCCTTGACCTTGGCGGCCGAGACCTGCGGCTTCAGCGTGATGGCGTTGGCGACGGAGACGACGCCGGTGAGGAAGCGAACCGCCTGCTCCGCAGCCTCGCGCTCGAAGTTCCACTCGACAGACCCATCCAGCGTCACGGCGCCGTTCTGCACCTTCGCCATCACGGACGCCGGGACATTCACGTTCCACTTCAGCGCATTGAGCGTCGCGGCGGCGATCTCGGAGTCCGTTCGCTCGTGCTCCCCGACGACCTTCACGGTCAAGTCTTGCGCGACGGCGCGAACCCCACTCACGCGTTTGGCCGCCTCTTCGGCAGCCCACTTCTGAGGGTAGGTATCGACGGCGCCGAACAATGACACCGCTCCCTGATCGACGGTCACGCCGATCTGCGCGGCGTTCAGTCTCGGGTCCCAGCTCAGCTCCGCTTCGACGTCTTGCTTCAATTGCATGTCGGTCTTCTTCATCTGTGTCCTCGATTCGAGGTGCGACGAACCTGCCGCGCCCTCGGGGTCGGGAGACAGCACGATGCATGCCGCGTCGTCGGACGGCCGACGCTGCCGCGGGCTCGCGCTTGCACGCGTCGCGGACATGAGCCAGCTGACCGAGGAGCCCGCACCTCACATGGCTCCAGTGCGACAGGGGGTCGATCGGCTCCTGTACGACCATCACGACCGGCTCGACGTGAGGTGTCGAGACCTGCTCGCCGCTGGCGTTGGCAACGATCGGGTGGACCTCCTGTCCGTGTGGGGCAGGCTCGAGGCGGAGCTGCTCGACCACATGGCGGCCGAGGACCACGTCATCCTCCCCGGGTATGCCGCCCACTGGCCTCGGGATGCGGACCGCATCTTCGACGAGCACACGCGAATCCGTGTGCTCGTGACCCTGATCCGCCTCGACTTCACGCTCCCCACGATTCGCGCCGAGCGGTTGCAGCGCCTCGTGGACACGCTCGGTGCCCACTCTGCGAGTGAAGAGCGCGGGATGTACACGTGGGCCACCGACAACCTGGCCCACGTGGCCCAGGATCTCCTCGGCAAGACGGTCAGTCGCTGGTTCGCGCGCGGCTAGAGGTCGGGCGGCGAATCGGCGCACTTCCTAAGGCATCACGCCCAGCACGTCGATGATCTTCCGCCAGGTCTCGTTCGACACCACGCTCCGGGGCACCACATGAGAAGCGACGCGACTCGGCAGCGGAGCCTTCTGGATGCCTCGGTCGAGACGCTCGAGATCGAGATACTCGTCGTCGTCGGTGACCGTCTGCACGGCACTTACCCGCGCGAGCTCGTCGTCCTTCAGCAACCCGAGGATGCTGTCGCGCGCCACGTAGGCGAGCCGCTTGGCCCGGACCACCACCGACGGCGTAGCGATCGCGAGCGGAGGACGTGGCAGATCGATCGTGAATACACATCCCACGCCGGGAACGTCTCGTACTGACAGCGTGCCACCGTTGGCCTCGACGCCGCGCCGGCTGATGGACAGTCCGAGCCCGACGCCCGTCCGATCGCGGCCCGCCTGCACGAAGGGCTGGAACAGCTTCTCGGGCACGCCCGGCGGCAACCCGCCGCATTCGTCCGAGACCTCGATGAGGATGCGATCCTTCGCGGGATACCCCCGCAGCGAGATCCGCCCCTGCGGATGCGTGAACTTCACGGCATTCTGCAGGATGTTGAAGATGGCGGCGCCGAGTACCAGTCGATCGCCGTGAACCACGAGGCCTGGATCGACCGAGGTCGACACGGACACGTCGCGCGCGACCGCAGCCATGTTGGCCGCAAGCACGACCGGGTCGAGGATCTCCTCGAGAGGGACGGTCTCGTTGAACATGGGCAAGGCCGTGGCGCGGACTTCTGCGAGCGCGCGATCGATGAGGTCGCAGGCATTGTTCAAGCCGACCATGACCAACCCGGCGGTCGAGCCATTCAGCGCCACGGACCCCGTCTGCACGGCGCTGAACGCGAGCGTCGCGGTGCTCAGGTGATTCCGCAGCTCGTGCGCGAGTGAACCGAGACGGGCGTTGAAGGTCGCCGCGCCGACCTCGGCCACCGCCAGGTCGCGACCGCGGCCAAACTCGGTGACCGACTCGGCGATCGCATCGTCGAGGCACCGATTGAAGGTGCGGAACTCTTCGACGGAGATCGCGGCCCGTTTTTCGTGGGCGAGCTCGGTGAGGGCCTGACACAGGTCCCCGTAGTCGTGCACGAGCTCGCCGACCGTATACCCGGCCCGCAGCAACGCGAGACCATGGCGCTCGGCCGCCTCACCGATCTGCAGGGGCACCACATCCAGACCAACTCCATGCTCGCTGCGCAGGGTCTCGATCAGCTGCCGGATCAACTCCGCGACCCCATGGTCCTGCGCGGAGACAGCCTTTGGCGCCATCCGCGCGATCACCTTGGCGTGACATCGTCGTGCGAGCTCGTGCTCGTTCGTCGCAAGAAACTCGTGAAGCATCGCCCCCCGAGGCGCAGGGCTGCACGTCCCGAGCCGCCGATCGGTGCCGTGCCGTCATGCAAGCCAGCTGCTCCGGCGTCTGAGAGCCACGCGTCTCACATGCCCCACGTCTCGACGATGCGCCCACAGCGCGGAGCTCGATGGCGACGTGGTTCCCGCCCCTCGTGGCGCAGCCCCCGCCGGGGCGATGACGGGAGTGGCGAGCGGGCGTGCGCGAAGCTGTGCGCCGTCGCCTCGCCCGAGACAGGGGCGCTCTCCGCCGCGTCCTCAGCGATCGCGAACCTCGCGCCCACGAACTCTCAGGTCTGGCACGAGCTCGCGGTGCTGAGCCGGCAGATCTTCAGCCGCGCTTCCGCGCAACGAGCACCGGACAGTGGGCGTGACGCATGACCTTCTCGGCGACCGAGCCGAGGAGCACGCGCTTGAGGCCCGTGCGCCCATGTGTCCCCACGACGACCAGATCGATCGTCGGATCCGCCGCGATCGCTGCCAGCGTCTCGACCCCCGCGTACCCGATGCGCGCCGTGGTGGAGATGGGAACGGAGGTAGTGGTCACGAGGCGCTTCGCTTCGGCCTCGAGCGTGTTCGAGGCATGCTTGTCGATGTCACGCACGAAGTCGCCGATCGGGACCGCCCCCGAGTAGTCCACCGGCACCTCGATCACGTGCATCAGCGTGATCGTGCCGCCGCGTGCGACGAACTGCGGAGCGATGTCGAGCGCGTGGTGCGCCTGCGGTGAGAAGTCCGTGGGCACGAGCACGTGGCTGTACGGCTTGGCCTCGGAGTCGGGGCGCACGGCGAGGACCGAGCATGGTGCATGGCGGACGATCTTCGCGGCCACCGAGCCCAGGAGGATCCGCGCGAGCCCCGTTCGTCCCTGGGTCCCCAGCACGCACAGGTCATAAGGCTCGGTCTCGAGCTCCGTCACGACCTGCGCCCACGGGACGCCATTCAGGAGCTTGACCGACACCTTGGTGAGACCGCCCGCGCGCTGCTCGGCCAGGATGTCCGCGAGGCGCTTCTCCGCATCGATGACGATCTGCTGGGTGAGGTCCGGCGAGAATGGCGCTTCGACGGAGTACGCGCTGGCCGGGATGTACCAGGCGTGGACGACCACCAGCTCCGCTCCCGTCTCGGCAGCGATGCGGACCGCGGTGAGCAGCGCCCGCCGAGATCCGGGCGAGAAGTCGACGGGACACAGAATCTTCGTTGGAGCCATGACGGACTCCATTGCAACCCCGCGTCCACGTTCGAGCCGACCTGGCTAGATCGGCCACTCGTCGGGGCGCTTGATGACGCGATTGTCCGTGTACTTGTAGCGGTGCGGGGGATGAAACGGCTTGCGCTCGTGCGGGTACTCGATGACGTGCATGCGCTCGACGTTTGGATACGTACGAGGCCTGACGACCATCACCGGACATTTCGCTTCGCGCACGACTCGCTCGGAGACCGAGCCCAGCAGGACGCGCTCGACGCCGGTCAGCCCGTGGGAGCCGACGAAGATGTAGTCGGCCCCGACATCACTGGCGACCGCGAGGATCTCGTCGACAGGCTTGCCGATGCGAACATGGACACAGACATCGATCTCGGCGGCGTTCGGCTTGCCGACGAACGCTTCGCGGATGCGCTCGATGATGGCGGCGTGGACTTCATCGGCATGCTCGTACGAGATCTCGGCGTGCGTGTGGAAGAGCTTGCCGCCGCTGCGATCGAGGATCGACACGATGTGAAGCTCGTGCCCGGCAGTGCGGGCCACCACGTCGATGGCGCTCGCGAGTGCGTACTCGGAGCTCGGTGAGAAGTCGAAAGCAACGACGATCTGGTGCTTGATGGACATGTGGTTCCTTGGTCAGGCGGTCGCACGTTGGAGAACGTCGTCGAGGGCGCCGAGCGCGTCGACGACGGTGAAGATGCCCTTGAGGCCCCGCTGGTCGCGCACGACCACGGCGTCGCAGCCCTGCTCTCGCATCAGCTCCGCGACGGAGTCGAGGCCGCTCTCGCTCCACACGGCGTGGGGCCGGCCCATCACTCGACACACCTCGACGTGACCGAGATCGACACCGGGGATGGCCGCGAGGACCTCGACGTCGCGCTCCGACAGGATGCCGACGAGGTTCCCGTGCTCGACGACGGGCAGGTGATGGATCATGCGCAACGTCATCATCTCGCGGGCCGTGGCGAGCGACGATCCTGGTTCGATCGTCACGGGGACACGCGTCATGTAGCGGTCGACGGGTGGCATCAACATGTCAGTCACTCCTTCGGCTGCGAACGATCAAGAGGTTGCGATCGGCGTGGTTGGCGACCTTCGCCACGGTGGTTCCCAGCATTCGATCGAGGCGGCCGTATCCGTGGGCCCCGATGACGATGAGGTCGGCGTCATGCTCGGCGGCCTCGCGACACACTCCATCCCACGCCGTCGCGAACGTGGCGACGACCGCTTCGACGAGCGCGGGCTCGATGGCGGAGGCCATCCGCTCGAGGTCCGCTCGCGCGTTGGCGATCAACACGTCCTCGAGGCGTGCATCCGTCGCCCCGAGCACGGAGCGCGGGACGTCCTCGGGGATCCCGACGGCGCGGTACAGGGTGAGCTTGGCCCCCGTGGCGCGCGCGAGCTGGACGGCCGCCGCCAGCACGGAGGCCGCCCGCGGCGACGCATCCAGGGCGACGAAGTACTTCACGCTGCGTGCTCCGGGTCTTCCTCGAGGCCCTTCACGAGCCGCAGGAGGCCGACAAAGACGCCCACGGCGAGACCGAAGAAGACGCCACCCGTCAGGGCTGTACCGAGTGACAGCACCGCGAGGCCCTTGACGAACAGGGCAGTGGCAGCGAAGGCGAAGAGAAAGACGAGCGCGAAGACAGCGGCCATGACGGCGCCTCTTGCGGCCGTCGTGCCACTCGTATCTGCCCGCGACTCAAGGGCTGCGCCTCGCGCAACGGCAGACATTGCGTGCCGCAGCCGGCCGGCCGCAGGTTCTGCGCGAAGCCCTCACGCCATCATCCGCGGGTCGGGGCGACGCAGCGGGGAGAGGGTCGCGAGGTCCTCGGCGAAGGCGCGGACGTCGTCCCAGTTGGTCATCTCGTGGTTCCGGGAGGTATCCGTCGTATGCCCGGCGCTTCGCGAGACGCGCTTCATGATGAAGCGGAGGATGAAGTTGTACTTCCGGTACGGCAGCCCGCCCGCGAAGGCCTTGGCCCGCGTCGGCCGCGAGCCGAGGTCGGAGAAGAGCACCTCCATGTAGCCGTTTGGATCCGCGCCGGCGTTGGGCGTCGAGGCCGCGGCACTGACGGAGAAGAAGGCCCACGGCATGAAGGCGAGAGCCTGGCGACTCTCGCGGAGGTACTCGACCAGGACCCCGTCATGACGGCCGAGCTCGACCCGACTGCCGGCCACCAGGACGTCGTAGTCCTGCACCGGCGGCGGGACCTTGCAGGCGACGACATCCGCGACCTCGGCGATGTGCCCACGCGCCCGGATCGTGTCCGCGATCCGGTCGGCGATCTTGCGGGTCTGTCCGAAGTGGGACGCGTAGACGACGAGATATCGGCTCATGGCGTCGACCCGAGCAACGTCCGCGCCACGGCACGCGTCGTGCTGCTCGTGGGGGCATGAGCCGCACCGCCATCGCTTCGATCGTCGCGCTCGGGGCCACCGTCGCGGATGCGCCTCCCCCGGGAGCGCTCCCGTGGGTGCATGGTCTCGTCGACGTGCGCCTGGGGAGCCTCGTGCCGAGCGCCCCGGAGCCGCCCGAGGGGTGCAGCGTCGGAGCGGTCCAGACCTGGGTCGTCCGCGCAAACGTTGCGGCCGCGGAGGGCGCCGAGACGATTTCTGCGTCCTTTCTCGATGGGGTGACGGTTCGAGACGGAGCGGGACACGTGCTCGGTCGACTCCCGGGCTCGCCGTGCAGCGGCAGCGCCGACGAGATCACCGCGCTGGCGGTGGCCCGACTCGACGGCGCTCCGGTCGTCGTGCTCGCCACCGTGCGCGGAGGACGAAGCGAGGCGGCGACGGAGGTCGCGTTCTATCGGCCGGGGCCAGCGCACGTCCTTGACGCCGTCTTCGTCGCCGTCGTCGAGACCTGGGAGGGCGAATCCCACGCGGAGGGCGCCATCTGGCTCCGCGACAATCGGCTGTTCTTCCAGCCACCGGCGGGAGGTACGTACGCGTTCACGTTCGATCCGGTGGGCCGCAGCTACGTCCCCAACGGTCGGATCGATCGCGTCGTCGTGCCGCATATCCCGCCCGACGTGTGACCTGGCATCGCGCATGCTGGAGCACCGGTCATGCAGGCTCCCGTCGCCACGACCGAGACCACGACCATGGCTGCCGACATCATGACCCCGTATGCCATCGCGGTGCAGCCGGAGACGCTGCTCGTCGATGCGGTCTCGATCATGGTCGACCGGAAGATCCGGCACCTCCCCGTCGTCGATGTCTCCAGCACGATTGTCGGCATTCTCAGTGACCGCGACGTCCGGACGGCCGTCGGCGATCCGCGCACGTTCGTGTCTCAGCACGCGGCCGGTACGCATGGGCTGCGCGTCCTTCACCTGATGCGCCGCGCCCCGACGACGATTCCCTTCGACCTGCCCTTCCAGGAGATCGTGCACAAGCTCGTCGAGGTTCGCCACGGCGCCCTGCCCGTCACCGACCAGTTTGGCGCGCTGATCGGCATCGTGTCGTACATCGACATCTTGCGTCACCAGGCAGCGCGGGCGTGACGCTCGGGGCCGCCGTCGGTCGGCCGGCGGATGGGCTCGGACACTACCTACGCGATCTGGTCTACGGCGCGACGGACGGTGTCATCACGACCCTCGCGGTGATCGCCGGCGCGGCGGGCGCCGACCTTCCGGCGGGCGTTGGCCTCGTGCTGGGGCTCGCCAACCTCGTCGCGGACGGACTCTCGATGGCGGTGAGCAACTACCTCGGGCTCAAGTCAGAGCTCGAGCAGAACGGCGAGTCACTCGACGCCGAGATGCCCTGGCGACACGGGCTCGCGACCTTCGCGGCGTTCGTGGTCGTCGGGGCGATTCCCCTCCTCGCCTTCCTCATCGGACTCCCCGGCATGTCGCGCTTCCAGACCTCGTTCGTCCTCGGCCTCGCTGCCCTCGCGGTCGTCGGCGCCGGCCGCGCGAGGTTCGTCGCGCGGCCCGCATGGCGGTGTGCCCTCGAGATGATCGTCCTCGCGGGTGGTGCGAGCGGCGCGGCGTATGCGGTGGGCGCGCTACTCGAGCCCTTGCTCGTATAGCGGCCTCACGCCGCGTGTTGCCCGTGTCCGCTCATCAGAGCGTAGTGCTCGCGGCATTCGCGCTCTCGCCCCCGCACTACCCGCAAGCCGCGCAGCGGTTGCTGCCACTCGGTGACCACGGTCGCCTGATGCTCGGGCTGCCCCTCCAGGTGGAACAGCAGGACGACCCAGTCGCGCGTGCGTCCGCGCTGGTGCGCGAGCGGCGTCGTCGAGAACAGGGCGGTGAAGTGCCACCCGTCGCGTTCGGTGTGCAGCATCGGCAGCCAGGCGGCGCCCGAAGGATTCAGGCGACGGGGGGCCACCATGGGCAAGGACTCCGTCGCCGCGCCCTGCCGATACATGGCGTCGACTTCGAGCAGCAGCTCCACGGGAGGCAGCCGCACGCTCGACGACGGTGGCTGGCGTCGGCCCAGGCGCTGCGTGAGCACGTCGCGGACGATCTCGAGCCGCCGACGCCCGAAGCCCGGCACCTTGGTCAGACGGCCATCGTGCGCGGCGAGCTCGAGCTCCTCGAGAGTCTCGATTCCCAGATGAGCGTGGATGCGGGACGCGAGCGTCGGACCGATGCCGGGGACACCGGCGAGCACGTGCTCGGTATCACCCTGGAGGCGGGTGAGCGTGGAACACCGCCGCGTGAGCAGGAGCTCGATGACGGCGGCCGCCAGCTTGGGGCCGATGTGCGGCAGGCCTTCGATGCCCGGCCGGCCCGCGTCCCGGTAGACCATGGCGACCTCCTTCGTCGTTTCGCGCAGGGCTTGCGCAGCAGCTCGCCACGCGCGCACCCGGTGCGCAGACGCGCCTTGCTGTTCGAGGAGTGCGGCGACTTGCTCGAAAACGGTGGCGATGCGGTCGTTCGTCACAGGTCGTGACCTTGCAGCCTGCATTCCACAAGCGGCGTGAACGAGCAGGCGTCGTGCACGCCGCTTGCTGTGAGCCCGGTGACAGGAGCTCCTCATGCCGTTCAAGAAGATCCTTTGCGCCACTGACTTCTCGGCTGGGTCGGAGCTCGCGCTCCGCACCGCCGCCCACCTCGCGGCCGAGTCTGCCGGCGAGCTGACGATCCTCCACGTCTGGCATCTGCCCGCGGTCGCCTTGTCGGCGGACGCGTTCGCGGCTCCGCTCTATCCCGCGATCTCCGACGCGGCGGCGACCGAGCTTGCCCACGCCGAAGAACACGCACGCCTCGCGGGTGCTCGCGATGTGACCTTGCGGCTCGCGAACGGCATGGCCTGGCGGGAGATCACCGATCTTCTCGGGCAACAGGCCTTCGATCTATGCGTCGTGGGAACACATGGCCGCACCGGGCTCGGACGCGTGTTGCTCGGCTCCGTGGCGGAGAAGGTCATCCGCCACGCGCCGTGCTCGGTCCTCGCCGTTCGCAACGCCGAACCGCAGCCGTACCGCACCGTGCTCTGCCCGGTCGACTTCTCCGAGTCGTCACGCTTCGCGATGGAGACCGCCGCCGCCCTGACCGCGCCCGGAGGGCTTGGCATCACGCTGCTCCACGTCATCGAGCCGCCGGTGATGTACTCCGGTCGTCCGCTCGACACGCCCTACATGCAGTTGCTCGACAGTCAGGCTCGCGAAGAGCTCACCCGCTGGGAAGCAACCCTGCGGACGTTGACCAAGGTCGCCATCCGGACGAGCGTCCGGGTCGGCACTGCGGGCGCCGGCGTGCTCGACGAGCTCGACGCGCAGACGGCGACGGACCTCGTGGTCATCGGCAGCGAGGGCCGGACCGGCCTCTCGCGCATCATCCTGGGCTCGGTCGCCGAGAAGGTCGTGCGACACGCGCGGACGCCCGTGCTCGTCGCGCGCCACCGCTCGTAGCGCGGGTCGCTACTACGGCGCCCCACACGCGAGCCACTCGTTGAGCATCTCGCGCTCTGACAGCGGCATCGACGCGCCCTCGGGCATCGACGTCGTGTAGACGGCCTCATCGAGGATCGAGTCCGTGTGCGTGCGAATGGCGGCGACCGTCGTGAGGCGCGGGTTCTCCGAGTCGTGGCACCCCAGGCAGCGCTGCTCGATCAGCGCCCGCCCGAAGTTCTCGTACGTGAGCGTCGAGTCGGGCGAACACGTGACCGGCTCGATGCCGGTGGACTCACCGCCGGTGCAGGCGGCCAGAAAGAGGGCACTGGCGATGAACAACTTGCGCATGGTTCCTCCATACCCAGAGACGAGGCCACGTGCAGGGCGGTTGCCCAGGAAAGCGCGCGAAATGTTTGCACGGCCCCCGGCGAAGCTCGTTTGCCGGTTATTGCGCGACCCAGCCGCCGTCGACGGGAAGCGCGATGCCGGTCACGAACGACGCGTTGGGCGAGCAGAGCCACACGACGGCGTCGGCGACCTCGAACGCCCCACCCAGTCGTCCCACGGGTTCGGCCGCGGCGTATCCGGCGCGCTGGGCCGGATCGCCATGCGTGGCTCGATCGATCATCGGCGTCTGGATCACGCCCGGGCAGACGGCGTTCACCCGGATGTTCGAGCGGGCGAGCTCGAGCGAGGCCGCGCGCGTGAGACCGATGATGCCGTGCTTGCTGGCGACGTAGGCCGGCAGGTTCCGGAACCCGACCAGACCAGCGATCGACGCGCAGTTCACGATCGCGCCGCCCGCGTGGAGCATGTGTGGAATCTCGTGCTTCATGCACAGCCACACGCTCTTCAGATTGACGGTGAGCACGCGATCCCAGTTCGCCTCGCTACAGTCGAGGACGGAGCCCGACTCACCCTCGATGCCCGCGTTGTTGAAGGCGATATCGAGGCGGCCATACTCCGCGATGGTGCGCTCGACCATCGTGTGCACGGACACCGACGAGGACACATCCGTGCGGATGAAGATGCCCCGTCCCCCTAGCTTGTGTACGAGAGCGACGGTCTCCTCGCCGCCCGCGACGTCTAGATCCGCGACCGCGACGGCGATGCCGCGCGCCGCAAAGGCCTCTGCCGTCGCGCGGCCGATACCGGAGGCTCCTCCGGTGACGAGCGCGACCTTGTCGCGGGCATGGGTAGATGTCGTCATGTCACGCCGCCTTCGTGGCGTGGTCCGAGATGTCGATGCTCATGCACGCCGAGAGAGCAAGGCACGCGCCACCCTGGAACCACCGCGAGGTGAGATCACGCGCAATCGCCGGTCGGGCCCAGGTCCGAGCCGCACGGCTTGCGCGACGTCACTGGCGCGCGAGGTCCACGTCGCGCACGAGCGCATGGCAGCTCGCGCACGTCACCAGCATCTCGCCGTACAGGTCGACGCGCTCGCGCTGGGTGAGAGGCGTCATCGCCTTGCTCGCGTACGCGCGGATCTTCTCGACATGCTCGCCCATGGCGTTGCGCACGGACACCATGTTGTCTGACAGGCGGGTCTGTTCGACCTCCGAGATCGTGATCGGCGAGAGGACGAGCGCCCCCGCGCCCTCTTCCCAGCGGGCATTCTCGGGGGCGATCAAGCCCTCCCACATCCGCGCGGCGCCCCAGCCGTGGGCCCGCATCTGCGCATCGACGCTGTCACCGGTCGGCGGCGGCAGAATCGTATCGAACACGGGGCGGCCGCCGATGGCGGCATGACAGTCCGCGCAGGCGGCACCGAGCTCGGCGCTCCGCCGTGCGGCCGACGCGATCACGCCCGACGCCTCGAGCTCCCGGGCCGCATCGCGCACGCGGTCGAAGTACGGCTGCCATTCGGGGAGGGCGCTCGGCTCGGCGAGGAGCGCGAGCTGTCCGGCCTCGGCCTGGGCCGTTGCGAGATCTCCCCAGATGATCGCCTCTTCGATGCGGCGCGCGGCGCTGTACCGCTGGTGCATCCGGGCGAGCGTCGAGTTCACGAGGGTGACGAACGACGGTTGCGGGGGCATCGCGGGCGCGGGGGGATACTGTTTCTCGGGCCGACATGCGGAGGCGACGAGCAGGGCGGCAGCGGCGACGCGCATGTACATACGAGCCGGTGCTGCCAGGCCCATGCCACCTGGGCCGGGGGCCGGGAATGCGCAAGTTCTTCGCTTCAGCGTGAAACGACCCGCACCCGTTGCGCAGACGGGGGTATGAGTAGGGGGCGCGAATGCTGGATGTGGTCACGGTCCTCGTCGTCGATGACAACGCGCAGAACCGCGCGCTGGCTCGAGCCACCCTCGAGGACGAAGGCTTCTCCGTGCGCGAGGCGGTGGACGGAGCGCAGGCGATCGCCGAGTTCGAGCGCGAGCGCGTGGACTGCATCGTCATGGACGTGCGCATGCCGGGCATCGATGGCCTCGTGGCCTGCGAGCGCATCCGCGCACTGGCGGGCGGCTCGAAGGTCGCGATCGTGTTCGCGACGGCCCTCCGCGAGCTGGACACCTTCGACCGGGCGGTGGCTGCGGGTGGCGATGACTTCCTGACGAAGCCGCTCCGTCCCGACGAGCTGGTGGCGCGCCTGCGCGCCGCCCTGCACATCCGGCGGCTCGCCGGCGAACGGCTCGAGCTGGTCGCCGAGCTGAAGCAGCAACGCGATCACCTGCAGCGCCTCCAGTATCAGAAGGAGCAGCTCGCGACGTTCCTGGTGCACGACCTGAAGAATCCGGTCGGGACGATCGATCTGCTCGCCCAGCGCATCCTCCGGGATGCCACCGGCAGCGAGCGCTCCAAGACCGCCGCCGCCGCCATGCGCGCCGAGACCCGTGCGCTGATGCGGATGATCACGAACCTGCTCGACGTGAGCAAGGCGGACGAGGGGCGGCTGGCTCCGAACGTGAAGCTGGTCCCCACGAGCCCCCTCGTCACCGAGGTTCTCGACGAGCTGCGGCCGATGGCCTCCGATGCAGATGTCGAGCTCGTGGCCTCGATCGGCGCCAACGAGGTGCTCGCGGATCGTGATCTCGTGCACCGGCTTCTCGCCAACCTCGTCGAGAACGCGCTCCGCCATGCGCCGGCCGGGACGGCCGTGACCGTCGCTCTCACCGATACCCGCCACGGCGTCGAGCTGCGCGTGCGTGACGCGGGGAGCGGGATCCCCGTCGATCGCAAGGAGTCCGTCTTCGACCGCTTCACGAGTGGAGATCGCTCGAAGAGTCACAACCGCGGGCTAGGGCTGTCGTTCTGCAAGCTGGTCATGGAAGCCCACGGCGGCGAGATCTGGGTGGAGGACGCGGAGCCCGGAGCCGTGTTCTGTGCAAGATTTCCTCGTCATGGATGACCTGCCCTTCCGCGAGCTGATCGATGCAGCACCGGACGGCCTGATCGTGTGCGAGGCCTCGGGACGGATCGTGCTGGTGAACGCCGAGGGCGCCCGCATGTTCGGCTACGAGCGCGACGAGCTGATCGGTCGGACCATCGACCTGCTGGTGCCGAGGCGCGTGCGGCCGTATCACGCCAAGCACATGGCGTCGTTCACGGCGGCGCCGCGGCTCCGACCGATGGGCTCGGGGCTGGACCTCCACGGAGCACGCAAGGACGGCACCGAGTTTCCCGTCGAGATCAGCCTGTCTCCCATCGAGACCGAGCGGGGCCTGCTCATCACGGCGGGCATTCGCGACATCTCGGAGCGCCGCGTGCTCGAGGGAGAGAAGCGCCGCGCCACCGCGTATCTCACGTCGGCGGTCGATTCCGTCAGTGATGCGTTCGCGCTCTTCGACGAGCATGACCGCGTCGTGATGGTGAATAGCACCGCGCGCGAGCTCCTGGGCAGCGACCTCGGACACGCCATCGTGGGGATGCGCTTCGATGATCTGCTGCGCTCGGCGGTGGAGAGCGGCGCCTTCGACTTCAGCAGTGAATCCAAGGATGCGTTGCTGCGCCGCTGGTTCGCGTACCACCAGAATCCGATCGGCATGCTCGACGTGCGCACGGGCACCGGTCGCTACCTGCGCGTGACCGCACGGAAGACCGCCGAGCACGGCACGGTATCGACCATCGCCGACGTCACCGATGACGTGCAGCGCGAAGCGGATCTGCGGCAAGCGCGGGCGGCGGCCGAGGCGGCGAGCGCCGCCAAGAGCGAGTTCCTGTCGTCGATGAGCCACGAGCTCCGGACGCCGCTGAACGCGGTGCTCGGGTTTGCACAGCTCCTCGAGCGTGATCGCAGGAACCCACTCGATGCCCGTCAGATCGAGCGCGTCCAGCACGTCCTGCGAGGTGGAGAGCACCTGCTTCGCCTCATCGATGACGTGCTCGATCTCGCCAAGATCGAGTCGGGCCATGTCTCCGTCTCGATCGAACAGGTTTCCCTGGAAGACGTCCTGCGGGAGGTGCTGACCACGCTCGAGCCGATGGCGACGCGCGCCCAGATCCAGATGGAGCTCGCGCCGCTCCCGGATGGCCCGATCGTGGTGACCGCAGATCGCACCCGGCTCGCGCAGGTCCTGATGAACTTCGGCTCGAACGCGATCAAGTACGGTCGAAAGGATGGCTTCCTGCGCTTCGACGTGAAGCCGGTCGGGACGCGGGTCCGGATCTCCACCATCGACAACGGGCTCGGCATCCCCGACGCCAAGCGCGATCGCATCTTCGAACCGTTCCAGCGAGCGGGTCAGGAGACCGGTCCGATCGAGGGCACTGGCATCGGCCTGGCCATCAGCAAGCGCCTCGCAGAGCTGATGCACGGCCGCGTCGGCTTCTCCACGGAGGAGGGACGGGGCTCGACGTTCTGGATCGAGGTGCCGCTCCACGAGGTGCCCGCCGACGAGCCACTCCCCGGGCGTCAGCGGTCCGGCCCCCTCTCGCCCTTGACGGAAGGCGAGTCCGCTCGCTTCAAGGTGGTCTACGTCGAGGACAATCCGTCCAACATCGCCTTCATGCGGGATGTGATGGACGAGCTGAGCTCGGTCGAGCTCATCACCGCGCCGACGGCCGAGATCGGGCTGGAGCTGATTCGGGCCCACCGCCCGACGGTCGTCATCATGGACATCAACCTGCCGGGGATGAGCGGGGTGGACGCCGTCCGGATCCTGAAGGCAGGTCCCGAGACCCGCTCCATCCCCGTCCTCGGACTCTCCGCGGCCGCCCTGCCCAGCGATGGGAAGCGGGCCGTCGATGCCGGCTTTCATCGCTATCTCACCAAGCCGGTCAAGGTGACGGAGCTGACCGCGGCGCTCGAAGAGCTCCTGGTTCCGCAGAGTTAAACCGCGCAAGGTTTGCGCGCCATGCACCAGTGGCGCAAAACTTGCGGGCGGCGATGCGCCAAACCTGCGCGTGGGGCGGCACGGGAATCGCTACAGTCGTCGCTCATGCGTGCTGGTCGGATTCTGGTGGTCGATGATGAGGCGAACGCTCGCACCGCCCTGGCCGAGCTCCTCCGCGACGAGGGATTCGAGGTCGAGATGGCCGCCGACGCATTCAAGGCCCTCGGCAAGGTCGAGTCGTTCTCCCCGCACGTCGTGGTGACGGATCTCAAGATGCCGGGGATGGATGGCATCGAGCTCGTCAAGAAGGTCCGTGGAGCCGACGATGGGACGGCCGTGGTGGTGATGACGGCGTTCGGCGCCGTGGCCACCGCGGTCGAGGCGATGCGGTCGGGAGCGGCCGACTACCTCACGAAGCCGATCGACTTCGACGAGCTTTTGCTCGTGCTCGACAAGGTCCTCGAGACGCAGGCCCTGCGGCGGGAGACGCGTCAGCTGCGTCAGCGCGTGCGCGATCGGGTGGCACCGTCGAACATCGTCGGCATGAGCCCGCCGATGCAGCGGGTGTTCGAGGTCGTGGATCAGGTCGCCCCGAGCAAGGCGACCGTGCTCATCACCGGCGAGAGCGGCACCGGCAAGGAGCTCGTCGCCAATGCGATCCACCAGCGATCGCCCCGGGCGAACGGACCGTTCATCAAGCTGCATTGCGCAGCCCTGGCAGAGTCGCTCCTCGAGAGCGAGCTCTTCGGTCACGAGAAGGGCTCCTTCACGGGCGCGATGGGGCGCAAGGACGGACGCTTCACGCTCGCCGACGGCGGCACCCTGTTCCTCGACGAGATCGGAGAGATCTCGCCGTCGATCCAGGTGAAGCTGCTGCGCTTCCTCCAGGAGCACGAGTTCGAGCGGGTGGGTGGCACCCAGACCCTGCGCGTCGATGTCCGCATCATCGCCGCCACGAACCGCCACCTCCCTGCCGAGGTCACGGCCGGCCGCTTCCGCGAAGATCTGTTCTATCGGCTGAACGTGGTGAACCTCGAGATGCCACCGCTCCGCGAGCGCCGCACCGATGTGCCCGCGCTCGCGAAGTTCTTTCTCGACAAGTACACGAAGGAGAACGGCAAGCAGCTCGAGGGCTTCACGCCCGAGACGGTGGACCTCCTCGCCTCCTACGATTGGCCCGGCAATGTTCGCGAGCTCGAGAACGCGATCGAGCGCGCGGTCGTGCTCGCCCCCGGGCCGCTGATCGATCCGCGCTTCTTGCCGCCGAGCGTCACCCCCCGCACCACCCCGACCGGAGCTCCCATCATCCCGGGCGCGACGCTCGCCGACATCGAACGCTACGCGATCCTCGAGACGCTCAAGTCCACCGGGGGCTCGACCTCCAAGGCGGCCGACGTGCTGGGAATCAGCGTGCGAACGATCCAGTACCGGCTCCACCAGTACAGCGAGGCGCCCCGGTCCGAGATCGAGGTCGTCCGCAAGGGCGCCGTCGCGGACGAGACATGAACTCGATCGCCGAGCTGCTCGGCTTCATCCGGTTCGACAGCGAGGATACGACGCGAGTGGCGCGGCTCCTCGAGCGACTCCGGCCCGATCTCCCGGCGATCGCCGACCGCTACCTCGAGCTGCTCGCGAACGCCCCTGATGCCGCGCCGAGCGTCGCCACGCCCGAGCAGGTGTCTCGCATCCGCGAAGGCGTGATCGAATGGCTCGAAACGAGCCTCCGCGGGCCGCATGACCACGCCTTCTACGTCGGGCGCCTCCACGCCGGAGCACGCCACATCCCCGAGGCGTGGCCGCAGCACCGGACGGTCACGTTCATCCACGTCGTCCGCATGGCCTACCACCACCGGATCGCCGCGCTCTATCCGCCGGCCGAAGCGTGGGCGCTCGTGGACTCGGTGAATCGGTTGCTCGATCTCGAGCTCGCCTGTCTCGTCCGCCACTACCAGCTCACGCATCGCCCCTCCCAGAGCGAACGGACCCGCGAGGAGCGCGACGAGCGGCTCGTCTCCCTCCAGACCTTGACCGCCGGGCTCGCGCACGAGATCCGAAATCCGCTCAACGCGGCCAAGCTCCAGCTCGAGCTCGTGGAGCGGCGGCTGCGACGCGCAGACGCGGAGGAGCGACTCGTCACGCCGGTCGAGCTCGCCCAGTCCGAGCTCGTTCGCTTGACCAGCCTCCTCACCGACTTCCTGACCTTCGCCCAGCCCGTGCGGCTGAATCCTCTGTCGCATGACGTGGTCAAGCTCGTCGCCGCCGTCTGCGACGAGCAGCGGCCGGCGGCCGAAGATCGCGGCGCGACGCTGCGGTTCGTCCCCGGGCGAGAGACGCTCGTGGCCAACGTCGACGGGCCCAAGCTCACGCAGGTCGCCGATCATCTGATTCGCAACGCGATCGAGGTCGTGCTCGCCGGTGGCGAGGTCGTCGTCGAGCTCATGACGACCGACAACTCGATCGAGCTCGAGGTTCACGACAGCGGCCCGGGAATCCCGGAGGCGGTGCGAGCACGGATCTTCGAGCCGTTCTTCTCGACCAAAGAGGGCGGCACGGGACTGGGGATGTCGATCGTGCATAGCCTCGTCGCGTTGCACGGCGGAGCGATCCGCCTCGACACGGGCCCCCACGGCACTCGCTTCGGTGTCTCGCTGCCCCTCGGCTAGGCTCGCTCACGCAACCGTTGCGCGACTCACCGGTCCCGCAGGTCGCTCGCAACTTGCATGGGCATGGCCGTAACCATGATCGACGAGGGGCACGGGTACGACGTGTTCGGTCTGCATCCGCCGAGTGCCGAGCGGATGGCGCGATGGCTGCGTCCCATCGCGAAGCACTACTTTCAACTCACGGCGGTTGGCGCCGAGCAGCTGCCCGGCGCCGGCCCCGCGATCCTCGTGCCCAACCATGGGGGGACGCTGCCTCTCGATGCGGCCCTACTCTGGCTCGATGCGAAGCTGCGCCTGGGTCGCTGGCTACGCGTCGTCGCAGACCGCTTCGTGCCGCTCCTGCCCATCGTCAGTACGGTGTTCGCACGGTGCGGAGTCGTGAGTGGCACGCAGACGAACGTCCGTCGCCTCCTGGAGAGGAACGAGCTGATCGCGATCTTCCCCGAGGGAGTGAGCGGCCCAGCGAAGCCCGCGCGTGACCGCTATCAGCTGCAGCAGTGGAACGTCGGCCATGTCGAGCTGGCCATCCGACATCGGGTTCCGGTCGTGCCCGTCGCGATCATCGGCGTCGAGGAGAGCTGGCCTGTCCTCGTGAAGCTGCACGTGCACGTGTTCGGATCGCCGTACCTGCCCGTCCCGCGCGCCCCCCTCCCCCTGCCGCACCGGGTCGCGATCCACTACGGCGCCCCGATCACCTTCCCCGGCGTCGACGCCGATGATCCGGTGGCAGTGGCGGAGGCGGCCGCACGCACCCGCTCTGCGGTCGCGGCGTTGGTGGAGCGGAACCTGACATGATCGCGCTCGTCACCGGCGCTCGTCACCGACTGGGATCCGTGATCGCATCGGCGTTACCGGCGGCCCGGGTCATCGGACTGGATGGACTGCGCGGTCATCGCATGATCCACGACGCCATCTTCGGCGCCCCGGCGGGCGTCGACACGCTCGTCCACACGGGAAGCGACGCGGCGAGCACGCGCGCGCTCGTGCTCGCCGCGGCCCACCATCCCACGATCCGGCGGTTCGTCCTGTGCAGTGCCGGCGCGGTCTATGCCCTGAGCGCACGCGAGCCGAATCTCCTCGACGAGGAGGCGCCGCTCGAGCTCGCTCCGTGGGCTCCGCGCTGGGTCCGCGAGCACGTCGCGGCGGACCTCGAAGCCTCCACCCGGCTCGACTGCCCGACGTTGCAGATCGTCGTGCTGCGCCTCGCCGAGGTATTCGCCGAGGACACGGGGAGCCAGCTCTGGGAGCTCACGCACAGCCGCGTCTTCCTGCGTCCGCTCGGCTTCGATCCGATGATCAACGTCTTGTCGGTCGCGGACTACGCCCGCGCCGTCACGCTGGCCGCCACGTCGGACGCGATCGGGGTGTTCAACATCCCCGGTGCGGAGACGCTGCCGCTCACGCAGCTCGTCCGCGCGTCCGGGGCGCGTGACGTCCCGGTCCCGGGGCCGCTGCTCTCGCGATCCGCCGGCCGCTTTCACCTGAGCGGGATCCTCGACGGAACCAAGGCCCGCCGCGTCCTGCGCTACGACCCGCGACCGAACGGGTGACATCCCGCGCAGCGCTGCGCATCCGGCTCGTGATCCTGCAGCTTGTCGTGGCACGTCGCGCAGGTCGCCCGATCATCGCGCGGTCGCGCTTCGTGCCCTTCGTGACAGGTGGCGCATGCGGCGTGGGCCGAGACCCGATGCAGGCCCGGCCGGGAGGCGGCCGCGTGGCACGTCGTGCACGCCGGCGGCGTCGCGACGCCACCGGGACCGTGCGGACGATGACAGGTCGCGCACCCGAGATGAGTCCCGTGACCGGCGGCGGCGCGATCGGCATGGCAGCTCGCGCAGGTGGCCGAGGGGCGGACCGTGCCCGCGTGCTCGTCGTGGCAGCTCGCGCAGGCACGATGTCCGGACGGCGCCGTGGAGGCCTCGGCCGCATGACACGTGGCACACGCCGGTGGACGCCGCGCCGGCTCGTGCGGCCCGCCCTGGTGGCACTTCGTGCACGTGGCATGTCCGACGGCCACGGCCTTGCGCTGGTCGGCGTGGCAG
>JALHPV010000032.1 GCA_022842285.1 Kofleriaceae bacterium | reverse complement strand
ATACGTGAAGCGGTACTCGGTCGACGGCGGTAGATCCGCGATGTGGTGCGCCGCTCCGACGAGAAAGTCGCGGGGCGTTGCCCCCGGGCGCACGGGGATGGTCATGACATCGCGCGTGCCCCTGGGATCCACGACGAGGAAGTCGACGCCCGGATCGGCCGGCGGCGAGGCAAGGGCGGCCCGAGTCACCCACCGGCCCTTCGCACTCTTCACGTCGACGGTCAGGCAGTGGCGCTCGCTCGCACAGACGAGCACGGGCTGCGCATCGCTGTTGTAGGCCGTGATGACGATCGACGGCTGGCCACCCTCCATCACCACGCGCGGATACAGGTTCACGGCCGCGTCCGCGGTCGGGGCCGAGGCGAGCAGGACAGAGACCACGACGGCGCGCATCCAGGTGCTAACGCGCCGGCCGGTCATTCGATTCTCCAGCTGGACGTAGGGCGAGGTAGGAGTCACGCGCGGGCGAAGACGTACTCGTTGCAGCCGTGGCCATCGACGGTCGTCATGCGCGTGAGCTTGAACCCGCGCTCCTCGTAGAAGGCGAGGACCTCGTCGGGTGAGGACACCTCGAAGGGGAGGCCGCCCACCCAGTCGATCCAGTCGTGCGTGTAGGACATGCCGCGGCTGCGCTTGTACTCCTCGTAGCGCCGGCGCGGATCGCGAAGCCGGACGAGGTCCTCGATCGCGAAGCCGGCAATGTTCGCGCCGACGTAGAGGCCCCCGGCGGCCGCCTTGCTCACGGCGTTCCAGTTGTAGAAGCGCTTGATGCCGAGCCAGGCCTTGGACTTCCAGCCCTGGTCCCGATAGAGCGCGATCGCCAGGGTCCCGGCCTCGGCGACGCGGGGGGCGACGAGGCCCAGCGCCTTCCACTGATCGCCGGTGTGGTGGAGGACGCCCCACGAATAGACCACGTCGAAGGTGCCGAGCTTCTCGAGGTACGCCGCTTCGAGCGCACTACCCTGTTCGACGGTCCACTCGGTACCCGCGCCGTAGCGGCGCTTCAGCTCCGCGGTGCAGGCGACGCTGTTCGGGTCGTAGTCGAACGAATGGATGCGGGCGGCGCCGAGCCGCTTCGCGGCGAGCGAGTGCAGCCCGCTGCCGCTGCCGACATCGAGGAAGGTCTTGCCGGCGAGCGTGTCGACGCCGAGCAGCGTGCGGAGCGCCTTCGTGGACTCCTCGATGCGCGTGTCGTCGAGGACCGACAGGAACCTCGACCAGTTCTTCCCGAACTCGAACCGACCCTCCTCCACGTCAGGCTCCGTCGATGTAGTGCTGGTGCCAGAGCTCGAGCACCAGGAGGTTCCACAGGCGCAGGCCGTGATTGACCTTGCCGCTATCGTGCTCGTCGAGGAGGCGCTCCACGGTCTTGCGCTCGAGCTGGCCGCGCTCGTAGACGCGAGGCGCGAGCAACAGGTCGCGCAGCATGGGGCGCAGCTCGTTGCGGAGCCAGCGGGCCTGCGGGATGCCGAAGCCCTTCTTGGTCCGGTACAGCGTCTTGTGCGGGAGGAGGTCCTCGAGCGCCTTGCGCAGGACGTGCTTGCCGCGCCAGCCGTGCAGCTTCGCGTCGGCGGGCAGGGTGGCGGCAAACTCGATCAGCTCGTGATCGATGAGGGGGCAGCGCACCTCGATCGAATTCTGCATCGACGCGATGTCGACCTTCGTGAAGATGTCGTCGACGAGGTACGTGTGCGTGTCGATGTCGAGGAGGCGGTTCAGCCAGTCGTCATCGGGCGCGCTGCTGCCGGCGAGGATCTGGCTGAAGATGCGCTCGGCCTCGTTGTTCCCGGCGGCGGTGAGCGCGGGCGTGCACAGCTCCGCGAGCTGGTCGCGGGTGAAGTTGCCGAACTGGGCGGCGTAGCGCTCCACGTCGTCCATCTGGACGCGACGGGCATGCGTGCGGATCGCCGCCGCCAGCTCGCCGAGAGGCCCGGCCTTGCGACCGGGCAGCTTGTCCTCGACGAGGCGCGCGAGCGGCTCCATGACCGGGCGCGGGAGGCGCTGGACGAGCATCGCGATCTTCTCGTGGACGTAGCGGTTGTAGCCGCCGAACGCCTCGTCGCCGCCATCGCCAGAGAGCGCGACCGTGACGTGCTTGCGGGTCATCTGCGAGAGCAGGAACGTCGGCACCATCGACGGGTCCGAGAACGGCTCGCCGTAGGCGCGCACGAGCTGCGGGAGGAGCTCGACGGCATTGGGCCGCACGACCTCCTCGTGGTGCTCGGTGTGGAACAGCTGCGCGATCTCGCGGGCGTAGTCGAGCTCCGAGTAGTCCTTCTCCTCGAAGCCGATGGAGAACGTCTTGACCGGCTTCGCGCCGATCTTGCTCATGATGCCGACGACGGCCGACGAATCGATGCCGCCCGACAGGAACGCGCCCAGCGGCACGTCGGCCACGAGGCGTCGCTTCACCGCCTTGTAGAGCAGCGTCCGCGTCTCCTCGACCATCTCGGCCATCGGGCGCTCGCGCGGCGCGAAGACGAGCTTCCAGTAGCGCTCCTCGCGCACGCCTCCGCCGTCGATCGTGACGAAGTGCCCGGGCGGCACCTTGCGGACGCCCTCGACGATGCAGTGATCGGTCGGGACGTAGCCGAGCGCGAGGTACGCGTGCAGCGCTTTCGGCTCCACCTTGCGGGGGATGTCGCGATCCTGGAGCAGCGCACGCAGCTCGCTCGCGAAGCCGACGCCGCGCGGGCCGACGTGGAAGAACAGCGGCTTCTTGCCGAGGCGATCGCGGACGAGGATGAGCCGCTTCTGCGTGCCGTCCCAGATCGCGAAGGCGCCCATGTACGTGAGCTTCGCGAACGCGGCCACGCCATCGCGCTTGTAGAGCTCGAGCAACACCTCCGTGTCGCACTTCGTTCGCAGCGTCACGCCGGAGGCGCGCAGGTCCGCGGCGAGCTCGAGGTAGTTGTAGACCTCGCCGTTGAACGTGATCGCGATATCGCCCGAGATCATGGGCTGGTTCGCATCGGGTGAGAGATCGATGATCGAGAGGCGGCGGTGACCGAGCGTGATCGGCCCGGCTTGCCACAAGCCGTCCGCGTCCGGGCCGCGATGCGCCTCGGCGTCGGTCATCGCCTTGACCAGGGTGCGCGCGTCGTCGGGAGAGCGTCCGCGCGAGAGGTAGCCCGCTATGCCGCACATGACGTGGTCTAGTGCCCCGACCGCCCGAAACTGCGAACGGATTTCGTGCGGCGCGCGCCGAGCGCGAGGCGGCGCGACGACGGATTACCGGGCGTACTTCTAGGAGCGGCAACGAAGCGATCGGCGATGCGCCACGCGAAAGACGGAGCGGTTTCGGGCGGTCGGGGCACTACAGCGAGTCGTACACCGACAAGGTCTCGGCGAGGACGCGGTCGGGCGAGAACATCGTCACGACCCGGTCACGGCCGCGTCGTCCCATCGCCTGGCGCTCGCTGCGCGGGGTGGCCAGGGCCGTCGCCAGGCCGCTGGCGAGGGCGCTCGGGATGCCAGTCTTTACCTCCCAGCCCGTCACGCCCGGCTCGACGATCCCGTCGAGGTTCGCCGCGTGAGAGAGCAGGGACGGGGTCCCACACGCCGCCGCTTCGAGCGCGACGTTCGGTAGGCCCTCCCACAACGAGAACAGCACCATCAGATCGGCCGCCCAGTAGAGCGAGCGCATGTCGGACTCGGCGCCGTTCATCACGACCAGCGACTTCACGCGCGGCCGCTGGGCGAGGCGCTCGACGATCTTGTCGATCCAGCTCGTGCCCTTGCGGCCCGGCATCACGACCACGGTCTCGGGAGGCAGCTCGCCCCGCGCGGCCATCCGATCGAGAGCGAGCAGCACGCCGGCCTGATGCTTTTGCAGCGAGATGCGCGCGGGGATGGCGATCACGGTGGCGGTCGGCGAGAGCCCCAGCTTGGCGCGGGCGAGGGCGCGCTCGTCATCGGACGGCATGCGCCACTTCTCCACGTCGAGGAAGTTGTGCACCACGCGCACACGCTCCGGATCGACGCGACCGATCGTCACGAGCTCGTCCTTGATCCCGACGGAGTTCGCGATCACGAGCGTCGACCGCGCGGCCAGCTGGCGCTCCACGGCGAGGTACTGCGGCTCCATCATGCGGGCGCGCACCGACGAGATGACGACGGGGACCTTCGCGCGCAGCGCCGCGAGGCGGCCCCAGAAGTTCGCGTTGTTCAGGTACGAGTGGAAGATCGCGGGCCGCTCCGTCCGCAGGATCTCCACGAGCTTCTGGAACTTCGCGACCGTCATCTTCTGATCGGTGCCAAGCACGTACTTCGGCTGACCCGGCGGCAGGAGGTCCCGGTAGTAGACCTTGTCCTCGAAGAGCACGAGCACCGGCTCGAAGCGGGCGGGCAGGCTCCCGATCAGTTGCAGCATCTGCCGCTCCGCGCCGCCCTGGATGAGGCTCGGGATGCAGAAGACGATCTTGGTCACCGCTTGATTGATTGCATCAAAGCGCCGCAGGTCTGCAAGTCCTCGTCGGAAAGATCGGCAAACCGGGGCGCGAGGCTGCTCCGCTTCAGCGTGGAGCGGTCGGTGACGAGAATCGATTGCGCGAGGTCGAAGCCGTGCTCGGCGAGGAGCCGCACGTGGGCCGAATACGGTTCGCGGTTCAGGAGGTAGTGCCGCTTGCCGCGCAGGATCTTCCAGGCGCGGTCCGAGATGGTCCAGTGTCCGTTCCACGGTCGCGAGGTGTTGTGGCACCGGAAGTCGATCTGGTGCGAGGTCATGCCGCCGGGGCGCAGCCACAGGCGCATCGCGCGGTAGGCGCCGTCGAGCTCGTCGACGTGCTCCAGCACGGCCTGCGAGCACACGAGGTCGACGGAGTCGCGCTCGATCGCGGCTTCATCGAACCAGCGCGTGCGGTACTGCACGACGGCATCGCTCGTGAGGCCTGCGCGTAGCTTCGCGAGGCGGTCCGGATCCAGGGCCGCCCTTAGCTGCGCCTCGCCGAGCACCGCGTGCGGGAAGTCATAGCGGTCGAGATGGGGCCGCACCTCGTGCAGGTCGCCACCGTGGGGAATCGCCGTGCGCTGCGCGAACAGCGACACGAGCTCGTCGAAGATGCGCTGGTTGTGGGCGACGTCCGCGTGCCGGACCACGTCGAACGCGTAGTACTTCTCGGCGCCGGAGATCAGCGCGGCGATGCCGACGCCGAGCGTGTCGCCGGGACCGAGCTCCGCGACGACGCGTGGATGCTGCTTCAGGCCGGCCGCGTGCGCCATGACGAGATGGCGCATCCACACCGAGTAGCAGTAGAGCGCCGACTTCGAGTCGCCTCCACCGCGTCCGAAGATCGTGTTGACGCCCGGGATGTACGTCGCGATGCCGTAGAGGATCTGCCGCTTCTTGGCTCCGCCCGGGTACATGCTCGCGAGCAAGAATTACCACAGCCCCGGTCGGCGGCGCCGCCGCGGAATCACCGGCCAGGTCCTACCGGCGCAGCCGCCCCCGCAGCACCTGACTCAGGCGAAGCTGACGGATCCGGTCGACGAAGCGGGCCGCGCGCGCCGCAAAGCGGGCTCGCTGGATCCGGAGCGTGATGAGGCCCGCGACCTGGATCACGGCCACGTTGACCACGAGCTGCACGAGCGCGCCCCAGGCTTCGGTGGGATTTCCGTAGGCGGCCGCGACCCCGATGTTGCCGGCCGCCGGGATCGTCGTGACCGAGATCAGGACACCGATCAGCGTCCCCGCACTCGCGGTCGTCAGCGAGAGCATCCCGACCACCCCACAGAGCGCCGCGATCACGACGGTGAACGCGTCCGGGCGCGAGATGAAGAGCGTCGCCGGATGGCTCGAGGGGGCCAGGGCCTCCGGGGTGATGCCGGCCGCCCGGAAGACCCAGGTCGCCACGAACGCGGCGGCGATGGCGAGCGGGAAGCCGACGCCGAGGGTGATCGACGACTGTCGGATCAACTCGCGGCGGCGCCGGATGATACCGACCGACAGTCCGGCCAGCGGACCGAACTCGGGTCCGACCACCATCGCGCCGATGATGAGGACGACCGAATCGGTGAGGATGCCGACGGCGGCGATGATGGTCGCCGCCATCAGGTACACGAGGAACGCGAGCGACAGCTCCGACATCGCCGCCGTCTTGGCTTCGACCTCCTCCCACACCACGACCCCCGGATCGGGGACCGAGCAAGCGTCGATCCGCGAGACCCGGGCCTCGAGGCGGTCGAGGGTGATCGAGCCCTGCTCGGTCACGCCGAGCTCGCGCAGGGCGGCGAGGATGACGCTCGCGAGATCGGAGCCGACCACACACTGGACGAGGTCTCCCCGCGGCCGTCGGCTCGCACCGGGCAGGTGAACGAGCTCCTCGACGTCGAGGGTCTCGAGGTACGCCAGGGCGACCGCTGCCTGGTCCGCCGGGGCCACGACTCGAAGCAGGATCACGCCACGAGACTATATCCGCCGGTAGCCCTCCGCTGGATCGCCTCGCAACGTTCGATGGCCAGGCTGAGAATCGCGCTGATCTGCTTCGCGTGGTCCGGCCTCCGCCACCACGCCTCTCACGAGGGCGGTGACGTGGGCAGACACTGCAACGGTTCGCGGCTGCCTCCCATGAAGGCGAACGTCATGCACATCTCGTCGGGGTAGCGCAGCGGGCTGTCAGTCGTGTTCAAGTGCGTGCATGTGCTGCGGATGACCGAGCCGGCAGGGATCCGCAGCGGTTCGGCGTAGTGGGTTGAAGGTCCGTCGTCGCGCCATTCCGACTTCCATGGCGTGTCCCAGTACGTGGTCCACGAGCCATTCGGGGGCTTGATCTCGATGGTGTAGCGCTTCCCCCACTCATGCATGTGGCCCAACAGGTACAACATGTCGCGGTCGGTCGGGATCTGGCAGTCCCAAACCACCGTGTGCTCGGAACTGGGTGGGATGTCTAGATCGAAGACCTGCGCGACCACTGGGGCGACCCACATCGTCACGTTCGCTGGATCGGTCAAATGGAGGCGGCCGACATCGCGAACGACGATCGGCTCGTCACTCGCGTTGATGTTGTGGAACTGGATCACGTATTGAAGCCCGGCGGGCATGAACACCGCCCGACCGGGCGCCAGCCGGTTGACCGGGACCCACCACTGCAGCGCCCGGTTCGTCTCGACGGTCGTGCAGTCCTCGAACGTGCCGTCGGGCTTGGGATCGTTCGTCATGAACAGCGCGATGTGGTGGCTACTCGGCCCGTCGCTGATGCTGAAGTCGTCGATCGCGACGTCGCCGCGATCGTTGGTCACGTGCAGGCAGTGCATCTTTTCCTCGCCGGGCATGATCGTCACCTCGGGTGGCGCGAGGTCGATGTGCTCGGGATCGATGTACTCGGGATCCTCGGGAATCGGGTCTTGCTCCCCGCAGCCCATCAGGCTCGAGACCGCTAGGTAGGCAACGGCGAGGCGGCGCATCGATTGAGCTTACACTAGGGCCTGACCCTGAAGTCGATGGTCGATGACGTGGGGCGGACAGCGTCGACGTGACGCTCACTTGCGACGCAGCTCGGCCACGATGCTGCGCGGGCTGAGGCCCTCGAACTTCGCGAGCAAGCCGAACATCGTTCCGACGGCGACGCTGGCTTCGATCGCGAGGCGGAGCCCCGGGTGCATGGTGGATGGCAGCCCGTACCAGAGCGCAACACCGGGGAGCGCCGCGACCACTCCGCAGGCGACGAGGCCGCCGAGCTCGCGCAGATAGCGCCGCGCGGGGAGCTCGAGCGTCGTCAACACGATGTAGGCGTGGAGCCCGATCACGAGCGGATAGCCCACCACGCGCGCGAGCGCGACGGCGAGCGAGCCGAGACCGGGGAAGGCGGCCGCCATCGCGAGATCGAGACCGAACAGGACGACGCAGCCGATCGCGGCCACGAGCATGTTGCGCCCCGCCCAGCCCAGTCCGTCGAGCAGGGGGACATACAGGCTGTCGAACGCGCGCAACAGGCCCACGATGCACAGCACGCGGGCCACGGTCGCGCCCTCGACGGCGTCAGGAAAGGCGAGGGCGAGGATGTCCGGCGCGCCCGCGACGATCACGACGCAGATGGGCAGGACGGTCGCGAGGTTCTGCCGGCTGAAGCGAATGAACTGGGCGGCGAGGGCGGCCTTGTCGTTGCGCAGCCGAGCGAACGTCGGGAACGCGACCTGCTGGACGACGTTCGTGACCCACATGACCGGCCACAGGACGAGCTCGTACGCGACGCGGAAGACACCGACGACACGTTCGGGGAAGAAGACGCCGACGACCTGGTAGACGATGTTCGTGTAGAAGTGCGTCAGGCACCACGTCGCGAGCGTCTTCCCGCCAAACGAGAACCACGCGCGAGCCTCGTCGAGCCGCAACACCCACCGCGGGCGCCAGGGTTGGCAGACCTGGACCCCGATGCCGGTGATGAGCACCCGCAGCAAGGGGCCCGCGACGAAGCACCAGACCGGCTCGCCCGCGGCGGCAAAGCCGAGCCGCCCGGCGACGTCGCCGAAGTTCGCGAGCGTCCGGATCACGGAGAGCTCCTTGAAGCGCAGCTCGCGACGTAGCTGCGCCATCGGGATGAAGTAGACGTTCTGGTACAGCAGCTTCGTGCCGTAGGCGATCAGCATCCAGCCGACGACGGGACGGCCCTGGATCCAGCCGATGAGCGGGCCGAGACCCAGCGTCGCGACGAACGCCACGCCGGAGACGATCGCGTTCAGCCAGAAGATGCTCGAGGCCGTCTCCTCGTCGAGCGTGTCGCGCTGGATGAGCACCGTGCCGAGGCCCTGCTCGGTGACGAGATCGAGGTAGTAGAACAGCGTCACCGCGAGCGTCGCCGTCCCGAGCTCCTCGGTCGTGACCCAGAACTTCAGGAGGATGACGAGGGCCACCGCATCGACGGCGGCCACGATCGCACTCGCCGCACCGACCCACGCGACGGCGCGGCTGGCGCGCTGGCGGATGTCCTCGGTCACGAGTCCCGCGCTCGCAGCCACGCGAGGATCGCCGGCGCGAGAATCAGCGCCATGACGACGCACGCGATCTCGCCGAGAATAGCCGCGATCCCGAACGCTCGAATGCCACCATTGGAGGAGACGATGAGGGAACCGTACCCGACGGTGGTGGTGAACGAGCAGAGCAAGACAGCCCCGCCGGTGGTTGCCAGCAAGTACCGGGGGCCGCGCTCGCCATCCTCGCGATCGCGCGCGGCAAGGTTCACCGCGTAGTCGATGCCGATGCCGATCGTGATCGGCAGCGCGATGAGATCGAGGAAGTGCACCGGGAGCCCGACGATGGCGCACAGGGCGATCATCACGACCACGCCCGACAGGCCGCACACGATCGTGACCAGGCCGTGGCGCTTGCGACCCACGACGAGCCACACGCCGAGGACCGAGCCGAACAGCGCGAACAGCACCATCTTCGGCGCGTCGTGCTTCATCGCAGCGACGATGTCTGCGATCACGAGCGGCTCGCCTCCGATGATGGCCCCGGGCGGCATCTCGATCGCGCGCACGAGGCCGGCGAACTCGACCCGGTGGTCGACGTTCCAGGTCTGGAAGCGTGGGGAGCCCTTCGCGAAGATGAGCTTGCCGACGGAGCCGTCCTGTTCGACGAACGGCCACTTGATCTCCATCGGGATGTCGGACTCGTCGATGGTGGTCAGGCCTTCGGGCGGCTTCATGCGCTCGTACTTCGCGCGCTCCTCGGCAGGGAGCTGGGCGAGGCCCGGATCGTCGAGCCAGCGGCGGAGCTCCTGCAGGACGCGGAGCTTCTGCTCCTGATCGACGGGTACGAGGTCATCGATGCTGTTCACCTCCTTGAACAGCTCCTGCCCCGGTGGGCGCGCCGCCTCGAGCTTGCGGATGAGATCGACGACGGGCTTCACCTGCGCCCGGTCCGTGACCGCGATGGCGAGCTGGAACGACGAGCCCTGGAACTTCTTCTGATCGAAGCGAGCCCGCATGCGCGCGTCGACCTCGCGCTGGGCCCGGATCTTCGGGCCATCGGACTGCAGCTCGCGCCAGTCCTTCGCGAACGGGTCGTTGATGATGTACGCACCCGCGATGAGGATCGCCGAGCTCGTGACGAGCGCGCCGGCGACGATGATGCCGCCCACCTTGCGCGGAAACACGGCGGCGATGGCGGCCCCGATCCGGGGCGGCTTGCGAGCGACGACGAGCTTCGCGCGGGCGAGGACCGCGAGAGCGGCCGGCAACACGGTGAACGCCGCGAGCCAGCACAGGATCATGCCGGCGGCACCGATGACGCCGAAGTGCCGGAAGCCGCGAAAGTCGGTGACGATGAGCGAACCGTAGGCGACGGCCGCGGTGGCGGCGGCCCCGAGCGTGCCGGGGAAGGCGCCGACGAGCGTGGGGCCGATGGCCTCGAAGGGGGTGGTCCCGCGGCGGACCTCCTCGAAGTAGCGCGAGAGGACGAGGAGCCCGGTGTTGATGCCATTGCCGACGACGATGGCGGCGAGGAACGCGCTCATGATGTTGAGATGGCCCACGCTCACGCGGGTGAACGCGATGGTGGCCGCGACGCCGACGAGCAGCGACCACAACACGGCGCCGACGGCGAAGAACGCCTTGTAGTAGAGAAACAACGCGCCGAAGACGAGGATCACGGTGATGAGCGCGGCCGTCGCCATCCCGTCGATGACCGAGTCGTGCTCGTAGATCGAGATGTTCACTGCGCCGGCGAAGTCGGTGGTGAGGCCCGGGTACTTCGCGCCGAGCTCGGCCGCCAGCTGCCGCAGCTGCGTCATCACCGTGCGACCAGCGGGGATGTTCGACGAGGGAAACGTCGTCTGCAGGGTCACCATCTGCGCGCGGCCGTCCGGCGAGATGCGCAGCTGCGACCTGGTCGCGCTGGCCTCGGCCTCGTCGATCTTCTTCATCAGCGCGGCGAGGCGTCCGTCGTCCGCGGGTGGCGGTTCGTCGTCGATATCGATGAACAAGGGGTTCGCATCGAGACGAGCCTGGGTGAGCTTCGCCTTCAGCGCGTCGCGCGCCACCTCGAGGTCCGCGAGGTCCGCGAACAAGTAGCGATGCTCCCACACGTAGCGCGGCACCGCGGCCTCGTCGACGGAGATGGAGCCGATGAGGTCCTTGTCCATCGCCCGAAGCCGCGCGACGAGCTCGGCGCCGGCCTGCTCGCGCACGGCGGCGGTTGGCGCCTCGATCATGATGATGACGTTCCCGAACGTGCGCGCGCGGCCCGACAGGACGTGGAGGTCCTTCACCGACTGCTGCGACGGCGGCAGCAAGCTGGAGAGATCAGACTTCAGGGGGAGTCCCAAGGCGAGCAGGACGCCGCCGACCACGACCAGCGCAGACGCAGCCAGGATCAGCAGGCGGAAGCGATCCACCGCGTCCACGTAGCGCTGCACCCAGGTACGCAAGGCTCGCGACATATAGCAGCTGGCGGAGTAGTGTCGCCCGCCATGAAGGTCCAGTTCCTCTGCGTCTTGGTGGCGGTCGCGAGTTGCAAGGGTAAGGGCGATGAGCAGGGCAAACCGACTGTCGGTTCCACTGACAAGGGCAGCGCGGCGGCGACGGGGTCGGCGTCGGGGGCAGGGACTGGCTCCGGGACGAGCCCCGCGGCGGGTTCGGCCACGGCCGCGACCCCACCGCCGGCACCGGGAATCACCTATCCACCGCCGGGCGATGGCCCGCATGCGGGCGTCGACCTCGCCGCGATCCGGACGAAGCTCCAGGGCACGTGGCTCCTCGGCCCGGGGACGCCGCCGTCGGTGTGGCACGTGCAAGGTGACGACCTCGTGCAGTACGACACGACGGGCAAGAAGACGGAGCACACCATCGAGCTCCTCGCTCCTTGCTACGCGCGCGTGGCTGACAAGGGTGCATCCTCCGCGACGTACTGGAACTTCGTGTTCGATGGCGACACGCTCTACGCGGGCCTCGGGAACGCGGGGGTCACCACCGGCGATACGACCATCGGCTGCGTGTCCTCGGGCATCTACGTGCTGAAGGGCGAGACCTGCACGGGCTGGGCGATGGATACGTTCGCGGACCGCGCGAAGCGCTGGACGACCGAGGCCGGGACCTGCTCGATGGTCGACGGCGTGTTCACGGCCGACGACGCGACGGCGAAGCGCCCGCTCTACGGCAAGCAGGTGCTCGATCAGAAGGTCGGCTCCGTGCTCATGACGCGACAGATGACGGGCAACAAGGCGGAGAAGGTCGCCTCGCTCGACGTCGCGCTTGCCACGCAGCGAGAGGCCATTGCGGCCGCCGACGCGCTGACGAAGCTGCCCGCCGACCTCCCGTTCTACGCCTGGGGCTTGCCCGCGGAGACCGTGGCGGGCGAAGCGAATGCACGCGTGTTCGCGGCCGGCGTCGACCGTGACGGTGCGTGGTCGCTGCGGTCGTACCGCATCAAGGAGATCGCCGAGAAGGCGGTATGGCTCACCGGGATGAAGGACGTGTTCGCGCCCCCCGCGTTCGTGTTGCAGGGGGCGTCCGTCATCGCCCCCGTCGTCGGCGCGCCGGCAGTGGTGTTCACGGGCATGGAGCTCTGGGGCTTGATCGACAAGGTCGAGGGCGATCAGGTCACGGTGCGCTTCCTGAGCGGCCCCGCGCCGACGACGCGCACGTCGAAGGCCGACGAGGTGCTCGTGCTCCCCACGGGCAAGATCGGCTTCGGCTCGCCCGTCATCGTCGACGGCAAGGAGGGCATCGCGGTCCGCGCGGAGGGTGACCAGACCTACGTGCTCGCGGAGACCGGCGGGAAGCTCGTCGTGGCCCCGCAGCCGACGGCGAACGTGAAGCTCATCGATGGCAGCAAGCGCCACAAGGTCGGGGCCAAGGTCCTCGTCAAGCAGTCGTCGGGGATGGGCTCGCTCTCGTGGGTCCCGGGCAAGGTCACGAAGGTCATCGGCAATGGCGTCGCCTACGAGGTGAAGACCGACGAGGGGAAGATCGAGACCCAGGTCTGGGCGCGCGTCACGGGTGCCTAGTGCCGCACAAGGTCCTCCTCTTCATCCCGCACCTGCAGCAGGGTGGCGCCGAGCGCCAGATCCTCGAGCTCATGACGCGTCTCCCGGCGCGCTACGCCCCGACGCTCTGCCTCTACAACGCCGGCGCTGGCGATCATCACTACCGGGACTACCTGCCGCCCGGCGAGCCGCGCCATGTCCTCGGGGTCGACGAGATGGGACCGCGCGGCCTCGCGCGCCTCGTTGAGCTCCTGCGCGCCGAGCGGCCGGCGATCCTCCACTCGTACCGCGACAAGGCGAACTTCTGGGCGCGCCTCGCGGCGATGGCCGCCCCGGTGCCGATCGTCCTCACGAGCGTGCGCAATCGCTACCAGGGGCCGTTCTATGGCACCGCCGAGCGTGTCCTCCAGCGCAAGAGTGCCCGCGTCCTCGTCAACTCCGTCGGCATCCGCGACGAGCTCGTGAGCTGGTCGGGCGTCCCCGAGACCAAGGTCCAGGTCATCAACAACTTCATCGACCTCGAGAAGTTCCAGCCGCCGACGGATGCCCAGCGCGCCGCGGCCCGCGCACGCTTCGAGCTCGCGCCGACCGACGTCGGCCTGGTCCTCCCCGGTCGGCTCGCGGTGCAGAAGCACCAGCTCGGCCTCGGCCTCGCGCTCGCGATGCTCAAGCGCCGGGGCGGCCTCCCGCCGAACGTGAAGCTCCTCCTCGCCGGTCGCAAGCGCGACCTGACGTACAGCCGGCTCGTCCCCGCGTGGTTCAAGACGATCGGCATCGCCGAGCACGTCACGTACCTCGATCCCGTCTCCGACGTCGACGCGCTCTACCACGCCGCCGATGCGCTCGTGATGCCCTCGCTCTACGAAGGCCTCTCCAACGCCGTCCTCGAAGCGCACGCGTGCGCCTTGCCCGCCGTCGTCTCGCACGCGGCCAACCGCGATGACATCGTCGTCGACGGCTCCACCGGCTTCGAGGTCCCGACCCTCGACCACACCGCGCTCGCCGATGCGCTCGGCAAGATGATCGCGCTCCCCGATGCCGAGCGCCGCGCGATGGGCCGCCGCGGTCGCACGCACGTCGCCGCACGCTTCAACCCCGAGCGCATCCAGTCCGAGACCGTCGCGCTGTACGACACCCTCATCGCCGAAGCCGGCCTCTAATCAAGGGCTTGCGGTGATTCGCGAGAGGATCCTTGTATTCAAAGTTGAGATGATTTATCTCATGACAATATGAAACGTATCGCGAAGCGACTCCTGATGGCGGTGGGTGTCCTCCTCGTGACCGGCGTGGGCGCGCTCCTCGTCTTCTTCTACGGGCTGCATCCGAAGCTGCGTGATGCGCCCACGGTGAAGGCGCCGTCGACGCCCGAGGCGATCGCGCGCGGGAAGTACCTGGCGGAGCACGTCGCGGGGTGCGCGAGCTGCCACAGCCCGGTGGACGAGGCGGTGCCGGGTGCGCCCTACGATGTGGCGCGGATGTTTGCGGGGCGGGTGTGGCCGGGGGCGGGCCTGCCCGGGCAGCTGACGGCGTCCAATCTCACCAGCGACCCAGAGCACGGGATCGGCGCGTGGACCGATGGCGAGCTCCTGCGCGCGATGCGCGAGGGCGTGGGCCGCGACGGGCGCGCGCTGTTTCCGATCATGCCGTACCAGCATCTGCGGACGCTGCCGGATGACGACGCGCTCGCGATCATCGCGTACCTGCGCACGGTGCCGCCGATCGCGCAGCGCCTACCGCCGACGAGCATCAGCTTCCCCGTGTCGATGTTCGTGCGGCTCGCGCCGGCACCGATCGAGGGCCCGGTACCAGCGTGGGGGAGTGCACCGGCGGAGCGCGGCAAGCACCTGCTGAACGTGATGGGGTGTGTCGGCTGCCATACGCCCATGAAAGCTGGTCGGCCCGTCGAGTCGATGGCGTTCGCCGGCGGGATGGAGTTCCAGACGCCGTACCTCAAGGTCTACGCCGCGAACCTCACGCCGGCCGGCATCGGCACCTACAGCGACGCCGAGCTGATGGCGGTGATGCGTGAAGGGAAGGGCCGCGACGGGCGCCTCCTGTTCGCGATGCCGTGGACGGCCTATGCGGGCGCGACCGACGACGATCTGCGCGCGGTCATCGCCGCATTGCGCGAGCTGACGCCCATCGAGAACGTGGTCCCGACGAGCAAGCCCGTCACCGTTTCTTCTTCGAGGTAACCGGCTCGTCGGAGAGGGACTCGCGGCCGAGGAGGCGCGCGACACCCCACGCGACGATGTCGGCCGCCTCCTCCGGAGAGGCCCCGACCACATCCGCGAAGCCACGCTGGGCCCACGACGAGCACCACACGGCCACGATCTTCGCGAGGCGCTCCTTGTCGGCCGCCGACATGCCGGTCGTCGCGGGCGCGAGCAGCTCGGCCGACTGCTTGATACGGGACTCGCGCATGCCCGAGTCCTTCCGCGCCGCGAGCACCGGCTCGGACATGAGGGCGGCCTTCACCGTCTCGTTCAACGAGGCGGTCCGGGTGTACTCCTCGGTCAGCGCGGCGTGCAGCGTCGCGAGTGTGGTCGTGCCCTCCGCGCGCGGCCGGCGCAGGTCACGCAGGTACATCGCGGTCTCGGTGACGAGGGTCTTCTTGTCGGGGAAGTTGCGGTAGACGGTCGGCACCGATACGCCCGCTTCCTCGGCGACGGCGGGGATCGATAGCTCGGCCACGCCCTTCGAGAGGATCACGATGCACGCGTCGAGGATGCGCGTCCTCGTCTCGGCCGCCATCTCGGCGCGGCGGGCCGCGTAGCGCTCGGTACCGGACTGCTTTGTCACGATACGGATCGTATCACGAGCGAGTCGCGTAATTGGTATCGAGCCATTGCCGGTAGGCGCCGGTCTTCACGCGCTCGATCCACGCGGGGTTCGCGAGGTACCACTGGATGGTGGCGCGGAGGCCGGCCACGAAGTCGTACGTCGGGCGCCAATCGAGCTCGCGGGCGATCTTCTCGCCCTCGATCGCGTAGCGCAGGTCGTGTCCGGGGCGGTCCTTCACGAAGGTGATGAGCTGCCGGTACGTATCGACGGGCTCGCCCTTCAGCTCGGCGACGAGGCGCACGAGCTCGTGAACGAGGTCGAGGTTCTTCCACTCGTTGCCGCCGCCGATGTCGTAGACCTGTCCCGCCTCGCCCCGCTCGAGGATGCGCCAGACCGCATCGGCGTGGTCGTCGACGTGTAGCCAGTCGCGGATGTTCTGCCCATCGCCGTAGACGGGCAGGGGCTTGCCCTCGAGGCAGTTCAGGATCATCAGCGGGATGAGCTTCTCCGGGAACTGGTAGGGCCCGTAGTTGTTGCTCGCGTGGGACATCGTCGTCGACAGGTGATACGTGCGCCCCCACGCGCGCACGAGGTGATCGCTGCCCGCCTTCGACGCCGCGTACGGCGAGTTGGGGAGATAGGGCGACGTCTCGGTGAAGATGCCGTCCTTACCGAGCGAGCCGTACACCTCGTCCGTCGAGATGTGATGGAAGTGCACGTGCGGCCGCGCGCGCACCGCGTCGAGCAGGCGCATCGTGCCGACGATGTTCGTCTGGATGAACGTACCGGGGCCGTGGATCGAACGATCCACGTGGCTCTCCGCGGCGAAGTGCACGATGGTCGTGATCCGGTGCTCGTCGACGAGCTTCTCCACGAGCTGACCGTCGAGGATGTCGCCGTGGACGAACACGTGGCGCGCCGGATCCACGCCCGCGAGGTTGTCGAGGTTGCCGGCGTAGGTCATCGCATCGAGGTCGATGATCGTGCCCGTGAACGCGGGATTCGCGAGGACGCGGCGGATGAACGCGGAGCCGATGAAGCCGGCGCCGCCGGTGACGAGGAGATTTCCGAGCGTTCTCATTTCAGCGCCATGTAGTCGGCCAGCGTCTCGCGCCAGGGCCGGAGGGTGATGCCGAGCGCGTGCTCGAGCTTGGTGGTGTCCAGCACCGACCACGCGGGCCGGCGCGCGGGCGTCGGGTATTGGTCGGTGGTGATCGGCCGCAGGGTTGCGTCGTAGTGGCGGCCGCGTGCCGCATCGGCCTCCCGGATCGCCTGCGCGAAGCCGTACCAGGTCACGGGCTCGGCGTTCGCGCAGTGGTAGATGCCGGGCGCGGCGGAGGACAGCGCGAGGGACACGAGCGCGCTCGCGAGATCACCGGCCCACGTCGGCCGACCCGTCTGATCGTCGACGATGCGCACCTCGGACCTCTCGGCGAGCAGGCGCCGCACGGTGGCGGGGAAGCAGGGACCGTCACCGAACAGCCACGACGTACGCACCACGTAGCCCGCCGGGAGCTCGGCGAGGAAACGCTGTTCGCCCTCGAGCTTCGTGCGCCCATAGGCGCTGAGGGGCCCCGTCGCGGCATCCGTCGCATACGGCTCCTTGGCATCACCGGGGAACACGTAGTCCGTCGAGACATGCACGGCCACCGCACCACGCGCTCGCGCCGCACGTGCGACCTGGTACGCGCCCTCGGCGTTCACCGCGCGCGCCTCGGCCTCGCGCGATTCGCAGGCATCCACGCCCGTGAAGGCCGCGCAATTGATGACGTGCGTGAAGGGCTCCGCGAACGCATCGACCGCCGCTGCATCGGTGAGGTCGACGTTCGTGTCAGTCTCGACGTGGTCGAGGCCGCGGGCCGTCAGCTCCTGGCGTACGGCCTTGCCGAGCATGCCGCGGCCGCCCGGGACCCAGAACCTCATCGAGCGAGCTCCGCGAGCCGCGGCGCCTTCGCATCCCGCGCCGAGATCCGGGGCGCGTCGACGGGCCACTGGATTCCGACATCCGGGTCGGCGTAGTGAAAGCCACTCTCCGTCGCGGCGTCGTACACGCTCGACACCTTGTAGGTCACGTCCGCGATCTCCGACACGACGCAGAAGCCGTGCGCGAAGCCCACCGGCACGAAGAGCTGGTGATGCTCCTCGGCATCCAGCATCACGCCGTGCCACCGGCCGTACGTGGGCGAGCCCGGGCGGATGTCGACCGCGACATCGAAGATCACGCCGCTCGCCGCGCGCACGAGCTTGGCCTGTCCGGGCGAGGTCTGGAAGTGCATGCCCCGCAGCGTCCCGCGTACCGAGCGCGAGTGGTTGTCCTGCACGAACGTGACGTCGATGCCGGCGGCCCGATACGCCGCCTCGCGATAGGTCTCGATGAAGAAGCCGCGGTCGTCGCGATTCACCGTCGGCTTCACGAGGAGCAGACCGGCGAGCGGGGTGGTCTCGACCTTCACGCGTCCCCGCGGGCCACGGCCAGGAGGTACTGCCCGTAGTCGGTCTGCTTCATCGCCTCGCCGCGCTCCGCGAGCTGCGCGGCGGTGATGTACTTCATGCGGAACGCGATCTCCTCGAGCGAGGCGATCAGCTCGCCCGTGCGGCGCTCGATCACTTGCACGAAGTTGGCGGCGTCGAGGAAGCTGTCGTGCGTGCCGGTGTCGAGCCACGCGTAACCACGGCTGAACACCTGCATGCGCGCCGTGCCGCGCTGCACGTAGACGTTGTTCACGTCCGTGATCTCGAGCTCGCCGCGCGCCGAGCGCGGGATCGTACTCGCGATCTCGACGACGGAGTTGTCATAGAAGTAGAGCCCGATGACGGCGAGGTTCGACTTGGGCGCCTTCGGCTTCTCCTCGATGGAGAGGATCGTGTTGTTCGCGTCGAGCTCCGCCACGCCGTAGCGCTGCGGATCCGTCACGCGGTACCCGAACAGCGTGCAGCCTTCGCGCTGGTGTGCCGCGTCCTGGAGCAGCTTCGCGAGATTCGCGCCGTGGACGATGTTGTCACCGAGCACGAGGCACACGCTGTCGCTGCCGATGAAGTCCTTGCCGACGATGAACGCCTCGGCGAGCCCGCCCGGCTTCGGCTGCGCGGCGTACGAGAACCGCACGCCGAGCTGTTCGCCCGTGCCGAGGAGTCGCTCGAACCCCGGGAGGTCGTGCGGCGTCGAGATGATGAGGATCTCCCGGATCCCCGCCAGCATCAGCAGCGAGATCGGGTAGTAGACCATCGGCTTGTTGTAGATGGGCAGGAGCTGCTTCGAGACGCCCAGCGTGGCCGGGTACAAGCGAGTTGCCGTGCCACCGGCCAAGACAATGCCGCGCATTACGGCGCGTTCGTAACACGGTATCCTGGCGTGGATGAGGTGGCTGGTGGTGTTCGTCCTGGTTGGCTGCGGCCGGGTCGGCTTCGACGGTGTAGGCGTGGATGCCGAGGGCGGTATCGATGCGCCGCCGGCGGTGGGGACGGCTCGCGTCATCGCCGGCCAGCCGACGCTCGCGTTCGTCCCCGCCCCTGGCCTGATCGTCTGGTCGAATCATGTCGACGGCACGATCGACGAGATCACGATGACGGGCGAAGACGGCACCGTCGACGTGCGGGTCGATGCGGGGGGCTGGGTCTCGGCCTACTTTTCGGAGGTCGACACCGTCGCGAGCCGGCTCGGCGTTCTCCCCGGCGACACGCTACGGTTTGGCGAGGATACCCGCCCTCCATGCGGCGACGCGGGGCGCTACGACGTGACGTACCCGACCTATCCAGGCGCGTCGAGGTACGACATCGGCAACGGTTGCGAGACTTTCGGCCAGATCATCGGATTGGTCACCCAGCAGGTGACCTCCGACATCCCGGTCCCTCTCGAGCCTGTCGGCAGCTACGACCTGACCGTCCACGCCTACGACTCCTCGCCGACACTCCTCGGCTCGCTCGTGCTCGACGGGGTCATGATCGTCGACGGCGGGAGCACCGACTTCGGCGGCTCGACCTGGCGCGCCCCCGTCACGGCGACGGTGGGTCTCGACGGCTTACCGACCTACGCGACCAGCGGCTCGATCGCCGCCTCGTTCAGCACGGGCGATATCGCGTGGCGCAACGCGGGCGAAGCCGAGGTCGCGGGCCCGATCTCGAATCAGGTCCTCGAAGGCTCGGTCGCGATCGCCGATGTCGGCGCGACGCGCATGAGTCTGTACGCGCAGCTCGACCTCAGCGGCACCCTGAACGACTCCACCTGTCTCGTCGCCATCGCGGATGCCCCCATCGGCCGGAAGGCGATCCCCGAGCTCCCGGCGATCCCTGCCAACGTGGTGGTCGACGACGCGGACCGGACCGTCGGCTGGCAGTTCCCGCAGGACGGGGAGACCGAGCACATCCAGCTCCTCCTCTTCAGCGGTGTCGCCGACCTCGGTTGGACGATCCTGGTGCCGCCCGATACGACGAAGGTCACGTTACCAGCGCAGCCGCCCGAGGTGCCGATGGTGTTCCCGCTGCAGGGCGCGCAGGTCATGACCGCGAATGACACCGCGATCGATGGCTGGGACGACGCGCGCCAGCGGTTCGACCGCGAACATCCGTTCATACGCTTGTTCGGCGAAGATCCGCGTGGCGTCGCGGGGGACCTGGCCGCCGGGCTCGCAGTCACCGGGGGAGAGTCGGTACGGCTGCCTCGACGGGGGCGCGCAGCACGCGGCGCGCGGTGACGTAGCCCAGCGCGGCCAGGAGCGGCCAGAGCAAGAACGAGAGCGTCGCCCACCACGGGCGCTCGAACCGGAGCTGCAGGAGCTTCGCGCCGGCCGGCACATCGACGGCGGGGAAGTCGGGCGAGACGCGGCGAATGACCGCGGGCTGCCCGTCGACGTACGCGCGCCACCGCGGGTGCCAGCTCTCGCGCACCACGATCGTCGACGGCGCCGTGACCTCGAGCTCCGCGAAGATGTCGGCTTCGTCTCCGCTCGAGTCCGTGCGCCCCGAGCGCCGTACCGTGGCCTGCGGCGGCGTGCGCAGCCCCGACGAGCCCTGGTACTCGAGGAACTGATCCTCGAGCGGGAGCCGCGTCTTCAGCCACGCGATCGCCGCCTTGCGAGCGGGCTGGCGGCCGGCGGGCAAGTCGCCGGTGACCTGCACGGGCGACACGAGGCCGGGCGCGGGCAAGCGTCGCAGCGTGTAGTGCTCGAGCACGACGAGGTCGTCGCCGACCGGCATCTTGTCCTCGTGCTCGTTCCCGAACACGATGTACGGCGCATCGTAGAGCCACGCATTCTTCGCCACGTCGTGGGCGTAGATGGCGATGCCGTAGTTCGGGCTCGCCTGCAGGCCACCGCCACCCATCTGGATCAGCGCCGGCCGGCGCGCCCGGACATACGGGAGCAGGTTCCAGAAGCTGCTCTCGGCCCCCTGCAGGGCTTGCTTGCGTCCGGGCGGCTGGACGGACAGCGTCGCGATCATCGTCGCGAGCTCGGGTGGATGCCGCCACTTGGTCTGATCGGGCAGCGTGACCACCTGCTTCGACAGCGCGATCGTCGCGGGATGGGCGATCGTGATCGCGAGGGCCGCCACGAGAGCCGAGAAGCCGGTGCGTGCGACGTATTGCCAGCGGCCGCGCCACGGGCGGTCCCAGACCCAGCGCCCGATCGCGAACATGCCGGCGCCGACGCCGAGCGCGGCGAGGAGCTGCATCGCACCGAGGAACCGCACCATCGGAATGAGGTCGTCCTCGGTCTTGCCGAGATGGGGGCCGAGTCCGAGGCCGAGGGCGAACAGGAGGGCAGGGCCCCAGACCCAGCGGAACCACCGGCCCCGGCCGAAGACGAGCGCGACCGGCACGAGGGCGGTGATGACGCGCGGGTTTGCGAGCTTGCCGGCGCGGTCCCAGTCGAAGAGCTTGCCGTGCCAGTACCACTTCGCGAGGAGGCCGAAGCCCGGACCCGGCTCGTCGCCCACGCGCACGAAGCCCCCGAAGCCCGCGTAGTCGAAGACGAGGGGCAGCCAGATCGGGGCCATCGCGATCAGCAGGACGACGCCGAGGAGGAACGATCGGATCAGCTCGCCCACGAAGTCGCGCGTGGAGATGCCGAGGACGGCTCCGCGAACGACGAGCCCGATGAAGGCTGCGACGAGCGCGGCGCCGAGCACGATGAAGAAGAACGGGTGGCACAACCCGACGAACGTGCCCCACGCGATGGCCAGCGCGAAGTGTCGGGGCTGATCGCGGAGCTCGGTCTCGTGCGAGATCCAGCGCGCGGCGTGACCGAGCGCGAGCGGGAACGCGGTGAGGGCCCAGGTCTGCGTGTAGAGACCAACGGCGAACGTGCCCGAGGCGCCGCCTCCCCACCGCGACTCTCCGGCGGTGAATGACGCCACCGCCGCCGCACATACACTCTGCCACGGGGTCGCGCCGAGGAGCCGCATGCCACGGTACGCGGCGAGGGGCGCGAGCACGTGCGGGAGGAACACGCTCAGCTGGAACCAGAACAGGTTGTGGCCGAAGAGCGCCGACGGGATCGCCGACGCCAGCTGCGGCAGCACCTGGTAGTAGTAGGCGCTGGCATAGCCCGCGTTCGCGCTCGGATTCCAGAAGTCCCAATCGCCCGCGCGCAGGCAGTCCGCGATCCGGACACTCTCGGCGAAGTGGAAGGTGTTGTCGTCGCCCGTGACCTCACCGGTGAAGATGTGGCCATAGATGCCGATCATCCAGATGATGAGGATCGCGAGCGCGAAGGGCGCGCCCCGCGTGGCGATCCAGCTCGCCGCCCGGTCCCAGGCATCGGGAGCGTCGCCGTCGCCGTCGCTCACGCGAGCTCCAGCAGGTCCGCGATGCGCTCGTCGTCGAAGCGAGGGGTCGCGCCGCGCACCGAGGCCACCGCCGCCGCCCAGCGCGAGGCGGCCCGCGCCGAGCGCGCGAGGTCATGGCCGAGCGAGAGTCCGTGGACCAGGATGGCGAGGTACGCGTCGCCACACCCGACGTTGTCGCCGCCGGGCTCGGCGGGCTCGCCCGCGACCTCGATCGCGCCGTGCTCGCCATGCAGCGTGGAGCCATCGGCGCCGTGCGTCACGACCACCAGCCTCCGCTGCGTGGTGCGGAGCGCCGCGATCGGATCCACCCAGCCGAACCACTCGCGCAGCGTGGCGAGCTCGCGGTCGTTCACCTTCACGATGCTGGCGGCCGCGAGCGCTTCCTCGATCGCCTGAGCCGGCTGATCCGTCGGGCGGAGATTGAGGTCGCAGACCGTCAGCGCCTCCGTGTGGCTGATCGCCTCCCGCCAGCCGAGCAGCCCCTCCGGGCGGCGCTGCGCGAGCGTGCCGTAGACCATGATCCCCGCCTCGGAGAGCGCGAGCTTGGTCGCCGGCGGACACCCGATGCGCTCCCAGGCGCGCCCCGGCACGAGCGTGTACTTCGGCTCGGGCCCCTCGAGCGTCACCAGGACCTCACCCGTGAGGCGGTCATCGTCGACCTGGACGAGGGTCGTGTCCACGACCTCGCCGAGCCGTTCGATGGCCCGGCGACCGTCATCATCGGCCCCGACGCGCGTGACGAGCTGACACCAGCCACCAGCCTGACCGAGGTGCCAGGCGACGTTCGCCGGTGCGCCGCCGAGCTGGTCGCCGTCGGGGAACCGGTCCCACAGCACCTCTCCCCAGACAATGACGGCTTCGCTTGACATCCTGTTACTTAGTGTAAATAGTACACTTAACGCCGATGCTCGCTCTGCTCACGGACTTGTATCAGCTCACGATGGCTGCCGGCTACTGGCAGGCCGGTGTGGCGGAGCGAGAGGCGGTCTTCCATCTGACCTACCGTCGTCCGCCGTTCGGGGGAGGCTATGCCATCGCGGCTGGCATCGCGCCCGCGATCGCTCTCGCCGAGCAGCTGCGCTTCGAGCCGGACGACCTCGCCTACCTCGCGACCCTGCGGGACGCCCGCGACCAGCCGCTGTTCGCGCCCGACTTTCTCGCCTACCTGGGGCGCATCGTGCCGGCGGTGACGATCGACGCCGTACCCGAGGGTAGCCTGGTCTTTCCGCACGAGCCGATCCTCCGCGTGACCGGCCCGATCCTTCAGGCGCAGCTCCTCGAGACCGCGCTGCTCACGATCGTGAACTTCCAGACCCTCATCGCCACCAAGGCCGCACGCGTGTGTCAGGCCGCGCGTGGCGCCCCCGTACTCGAGTTCGGGCTCCGGCGGGCCCAGGGGATCGACGGGGGGCTCGCGGCCTCGCGCGCGGCCTACATCGGTGGTGTCGCGGCGACGTCGAACGTGCTCGCGGGCAAGCAGTTCGGCATCCCCGTGCGCGGCACGCATGCCCACAGCTGGGTGATGTTCCACGGCGACGAGCTCGCGGCGTTCCGGGCCTACGCCGACGCGATGCCGGGCAACTGCACGTTCCTGGTCGACACCTACGACACGCTCGAGGGGGTGAGGCACGCGATCACCGTCGGCAGGGAGCTGCGGGCGAAGGGCTACGAGCTCGGCGGCATCCGCCTCGACTCCGGCGACCTCGCGCATCTCTCGATCGAAGCGCGCCGGCTGCTCGACGAGGGAGGCTTCCCCGACGCGCGCATCGTGGCGTCGAACGATCTCGACGAGTACCTCATCTCCTCGCTGCAGGAGCAGGGCGCACGCATCGACACGTGGGGGGTGGGCACGCGCCTCGTCACGGCGTTCGATCAGCCGGCGCTGGGTGGGGTGTACAAGCTCGGGGCGGTGCGTGGCCGCGACGGCCAGTGGGCCTACTCGATCAAGCTGTCGGAGCAGCCCATCAAGATCAGCAACCCCGGCCGCCTCGGCGTCAGGCGCTTGCGGCGCGGTGACGAGCTGGCTGGTGACATCATCTACGACACCGATGCGGGGCTCACTTCCACGGCGCTGCACGACATCGATCACCCGCTGCGCGCCTCGACGCGGCCCGTTCACGATCGAGCCGAGGATCTCTTGATGCCGCACCTCGCGCACGGTCGTCGCGTCCGCGAGCCCGACGCCCTCGTCACCTGCCGCGACCGGGCTCGGACGGAACTGGCGCAGCTCTCGCCGCGCACGAAGCGCTTCCTGAATCCGCAGCCGTACCCCGTCGGCCTCGACGACGTCGTCCACGCACGCAAGCTGAAGTTGATCGAGGACGGCCGGGCGGGCGGCCGAAGCGCTGCCGACGGGCCGCGCGGGGCGGCGAAGGGCGGTGTTCAGTGACGGCGCTGGTGTTCTCCACGCAGGCCTACAGCCATCTCGCGACGGCGATCGCCGCGAAGGCGGGCTTCGAGCTCGGCGCGATCGCGCGGAAGACGTTTCCCGACGGCGAGCACTACCTCTGCATCGAGTCACAGCCCGCCGATCGGGACGTCGTCCTGGTCGGCGGCACGGTCGACGACGCGAGCACGCTCGAGCTGTACGACCTGGCCTGCGGCCTCGTGACGGGCGGCGCGGATCGCCTGCGGCTCGTGATCCCGTTCTACGGCTACTCGACGATGGAGCGGGCGGTACGCCCGGGCGAGATCGTGACGGCGAAGACCCGGGCCCGCTTGATCTCGTCCATCCCAATGGCGAGCCGGGGCACGCAGGTGTTCCTGCTCGATCTTCACGTGGCCTCGATCGCGTACTACTTCGAGGGCGGCGTGCGGCCCTTCGAGGTCTACGGCAAGTCGCTGGTGACGCAGGCTGCGCGGCGCATCGCGGGCGACGACTTCGTACTCGCGTGCACCGATGCGGGGCGTGCGAAGTGGGTCGAGTCCCTCGCGAACGACCTCGGCGTCCCGGCGGCTTTCGTCTACAAGCGTCGGATCGACGGCTCCACGACCGAGGTGACAGGCGTCTCCGCGGCGGTCGCGGGCAAGCGCGTCATCATCTACGACGACATGATCCGCACCGGCGGTTCGCTCCTCGAGGCCGCGGCGGCGTATCAGGAAGCGGGAGCCATCGCCATCGACGCGATCGCCACGCACGGGCTCTTTCCGGGGGCGTCTCTCGCGAAGATTCGCGCGTCCGGGCTCCTGGGCTCCGTCACCACGACCGACAGCCATCCGCGCGCGGTGGCGCTCGCCGACGATTTCCTCTCCGTCACCAGCACCGCCGACCTCTTCGCTCAGCATCTGACAGGTACCCCATGAAGCACGTCAACGTCGGAGTCGCCTGCCTCAACCAAACCCCGCTTGCGTGGGACGACAACTTCGTCCACATGCGCATGGCGATCGAGGAGGCGCGCGCGCAGGGCGTCACCGTGTTGTGTCTGCCGGAGCTCGCCATCTCTGGCTACGGCTGCGAGGACACGTTCTTCATCGGCGGCCTGCTCGACGTCGCCTTCACGCAGCTCGAGAAGCTCGCCGAGCTCACCGCCGGCATGGTGGTCGCCGTCGGCGTGCCCGTCTACCACGAGCGCGCGCTCTACAACACGGCCGCGCTGCTCGCGAACGGGACCATCGTCGGCTTCGCGGCGAAGCAGTTTCTCGCCGGGGACGGCATTCACTACGAGCCCCGCTGGTTCAAGGCGTGGCCCGCCGGCGAGCGGGACCTGCTGGAGCGCGTGCAACCGGATGGCACGATCCGGACCTATCCGATCGGTGACCTTGCCTTCGATCTCGGTGACGTGCGCATCGGCTTCGAGATCTGCGAGGACGCCTGGGTCGCGAACCGTCCGGGGGTCGATCTGGCGCTGCGCGGCGTCGACATCATGTGCAATCCGTCGGCGAGCCACTTCGCGTTCCGGAAGTTCGCCGTGCGCCAGCGCTTCGTGATCGAGGCCTCGCGGGCGTTCGGAGTCACATACCTCTACGCGAACCTCATGGGCAACGAGGCCGGCCGCATCGTCTACGACGGCGGGGGCCTCATCGCGACCAACAACGAGCTGGTGGCGCGCGGCCCGCGCTTCTCGTTTCGCGAGGTCGAGCTCTCCACCGCCCTCGTCGATATCGACCAGAGCCGACGCGAGCAGGCACGACGCGGCAGTCACCGCCCCCGGCACGACGCCGAGGGGCTGATCGTCGCGTTCCCGTTCGTCTGGCCCGTGCACAAACCCGAGACCTCGGCCGGCGTTCCGGTGAGCTGGGAGGATGGCCCCGACGTCACCGAGGAGGAGTTCTGCCGCGCGGTCGCGCTCGGTCTCTGGGACTACCTCCGCAAGAGCCGCGCGCAGGGTTACGTCGTCTCGATCTCCGGCGGTGCGGACTCGGCTGCATGTACGGTCCTCGTCGGTCTGGCGATGCTGTTCGCCTTCGATCAGCTCAGCGCCGGCGGCGTGCGCGACCGGCTCTCGCACATCAGCGCGCTGTCCAAGGTGATCGAGGCGGGCGGCGATGCGAAGGCCGCCATCGGCGCGATCCTCGCCACCGCCTATCAGCCGACGAAGAACTCGGGGCCGGTCACCCGGACCGCGGCGACGGAGGTGGCCAAGGCGGTCGGCGCACAGTTCCACATCTTCGATGTCGATGCCCTGTTCGAGGGCTATGTGAAGGTCGCCGAGCAGGCGATCGGTCGCAAGCTCGACTGGGAGCGGGATGACGTCACGCTGCAGAACATCCAGGCGCGCGTCCGGTCTCCGTCGATCTGGATGCTCGCGAACGTCATGAACGCGATCCTCCTCACCACGTCGAATCGCTCCGAGGCCGCCGTGGGGTACGCGACGATGGACGGCGATACCTCGGGCGGGCTCGCGCCCCTCGGGGGCATCGACAAGTCGTACCTGCGCGCGTGGCTGCGATGGATGGAGTCGACGGGCCCGGCCGGGATTGGTCCCATGCCCGTGCTCTCGTACATCAATGCGCAGCAGCCGACGGCCGAGCTCCGGCCCACGGTGGCCGGCGCGGCCGCGCAGACCGACGAGGCGGACCTCATGCCGTATGACTTCCTCGAGGCCGTCGAGGATGCCTCGATCCGCGACAAGCACACGCCGCTCGAAGTGCTGCAGGAGCTCGGGCCGCGCTACCCCCAGCACTCCGCGCTGACGCTCGCGACCTGGATCGAGCGCTTCTTCAAGATGTGGTGCCGTAACCAGTGGAAGCGCGAGCGACTCGCGCCGAGCTTTCACCTCGACGATCGCAACGTGGATCCGCGGTCGTGGTGTCGCTTCCCGATCCTCTCTGGTGGCTTCGAGCGCGAGCTCGCGGTCATGCGCGCCTACGTCGCAAGTCTATGAGCTACTCGTATCAATACCCGCGCGCCGCGCTCGCCGTGGACTGCGTCGTGTTCGGGCTCTCCGAGTCCGACCTGAAGGTCTTGCTGATCCAGCGCAAGATCGCGCCGTTCCAGCTCGCGTGGGCCCTCCCGGGAGGGTTCGTGCGCCTGGAGGAGACCCTCGATGCCGCGGCCCGTCGCGAGCTCGCCGAGGAGGCGGGCGTGACGGACGTCTACCTCGAGCAGCTCTACACGTTTGGCGATCTCAATCGCGATCCGCGCGAGCGCGTGGTCACGGTTGCGTACTACGCGCTCGCCAAGCTCTCCGACCACCGCATCCAGGCGGCCACGGACGCGATGGGCGTGGGCTGGTACTCCCTCGACGATCTCCCGAAGCTCGCCTTCGACCACCAGCACATCCTGGACATGGCGCGCGATCGCCTACGCGGCAAAGTCCGATACGCGCCCATCGGTTTCGAGCTGTTGCCGCCGCGCTTCTCGCTCACGCAGCTCCAGCGCCTCTACGAGATCATCCTCGGGACCGAGCTCGACAAGCGGAACTTCCGGAAGAAGATCCTGTCCCTCGATCTTCTCGTCGAGACCGACGAGGTCGAACAGGGTGTGCGCCATCGCGCCGCGCGCCTCTACCGCTTCGACCGCCGCAAGTACGATCGCCTGACGAAGCAGGGCTTCGAGATGTCCATCTGAGCTGACGCGCCGCGCACAGCGCGCGACGACGCCACGCCTCCGATCGCCCAACTGGGCAATATCGTGTCTGGCACGCGAGGTGCTCGTAGCTCCTCGCATGAAGACGAACAACGGAAACCAGGGCGAGGGCGACAAGGCGTCCGCTCGCCGTTACAACCAGCACGCCGAGGAGTTCGTCGCCGACGGCCGCGTGAACAAGGCGGCCGCCGACGCGCGCGAGTTCGTCGAGGCGGCGCCCGCGGAGGCGATGGCCGCCGAGCGTGCTGCCAAGCACGGGCCCTCCAAGGGTCTGCTCGATGACCTCGTGGCCAAGGGCCGCAATGTCGTCGATCGCGTCCGCCCCATGATCGAACGCGCGGCCGACAAGGTTCGCGCGGGGTTCAAGCAATAGCTGCTCGCTGCTGACTACTCAGTTCGCTTAATCCCCTCTCGACCTTTCCCGACCCACGGAGCTAACCAGTCATGTCCATCCTGCTCACCATCATCATCGGTCTCGTTGTCGGCGCCCTCGCGAAGTTCGTCATGCCGGGTAAGGACCCGGGCGGCGTGATCGTGACCATCCTCATCGGCATCGCCGGTTCGTTCGTGGCCGGAATGCTCGGCCAGGCGCTGGGCTGGTACGCGGCGGGCGAGGGCCCGGGCATCATCGCCTCCATCCTCGGCTCGGTCATTCTGCTCGCGATCTACCGCGCGGTAGTGGGACGCAAGGCCTAGCTCATGGCGAAGCTGGTCCACCCCGACGTCGGGCACGAGCCGCATAACCCCGTGCGTGACGACGGCAAGCTTGCTCCCACCGAGGATCTCGAACGCGAGCCCGACGGTGTTCCGCATAGCGTGGTCGGGATGACCGCTCTGTTCTCGGTGATGCTGGCGATGCTCGTCGCCTTCATGTTCATCGCTGGGTCCGGTGCGGTGAAGGTGGCGGCGGTGGTGCTGGCCCTGGTCGCGATTCCCGTGCTCGTCGGGACCCTCCGGAAGAAGGCGGCGAACGACCGGGATCACCTGCATCCCTCGCGCTGACCGCCAGATTGTCTCTACCGCGCACGGGCGCGGCATCTCCGCACAGGGGGTGTCGCGCCCGCGCACGTTTCGAGGCGGCTCGAGGCAGGCGGACGTCGGTTCGATACGACCCAGGGGGCGGTCCCGTTCTTGCCAGTAGCAGGGGAACGTTCCATGTGTGCTCGTCTCGTCCTCGTCGCAGCGCTAGCTGCCCTCACGGTCGTGACTGCGTGCGGCGGTCGGGACAAGCGGCTTCGCCGGCCTGGAGAGGAGTTCCTGAGCGACATCAAGGTCGAGGGCAACGCGGAGGTGAAGGGCAAGCACCTGACTTCCGGCCTCGCCCTGAACCGCACGCTCGGCCGCGCCCCCGATCCCTACCTGGTCCAGGTGGACGGTGATCGCATCAAGGGCGAGTACCTCCGGCGTGGCTACCTCGGCGTCGACGTTCGCTCGCGCGTGGATCGCCAGGGCGATGCCGCCACCGTCGTGTACACGGTGGATGAGGGCAAGCGCGCGGCGACGCGCGTCGTCATCACGGGCCTTCCGGAGGATGCCGACCTGCCCCTCGAGAAGGTGCGCCAGGTGCTCCCGCTCCGCGATGGACAACCGTTCGACTACGCGACCTACGAGCTCGCGAAGGACCTGCTGCTCGGGGTCGTGAAGGACGCAGGCTACGCGCACGCGAAGCTCGATGCGACCGTGTTCGCCGACCGCGCGAATCACGTCGCCGTCGTACATCTCGACTACGCGACGGGACCCAAGTGCCAGTTCGGCACGGTCGAGATCGCGGGCGCCGAGGGCGACCTCGCCGATGCGGTCCGTGGCCGCCTCCAGTTCACCGCCGGCGACACGTACTCGAGCGCCGCCATCTCCGCGACGCAGCGCCAGCTCTACGCGATGCAGCGCTTCTCCACCGTGCAGGTGCAGCCCGCGGAGGACGACGGCGTCACCGAGATCATCCGCGTGAAGGTCGCCGTATCGGAGGCCGCAAAGCGCGAGATCAAGTTCGGGGGAGGCTTCGGTATCGACCCCACCGCGTACGAGATCCGCGGCCGTGGTGGCTATCAGATCGTCGGTTGGCCGAGACCGCTCACCACGGTCACCGTCGACCTGCGCCCCGCGTACGCGTACCTCCGCAACGGGAACGGCTGGCAGCCGCGGATCCGGGCCCTCGCTCGTCTCGAGCGCCAGGATCTGTTCTGGACGTACGCGAAGGGCGAGATCGAGCCCTCGTACAACTACCTCGCCTACGAGGCGTACACGACGACGGGGCCCCGCGCGCGCGTGGGCTTCACCACGCCCGTGTTCACGCAGCGGCTGAATGCCCGCATCGGCTGGTCCCTCGAGCGTGTGTCCTTCCTCGAGATCTCGCCGCTCCTCGAGCCCGAGCTGCAGGAGTCGATCGGCCTCGGCATGAACCCGCAGCTCGTGGGGCAGTACGCGCAGAGCATCTCGCTCGATCTGCGCGACCATCCCATCGAGACCACGCAGGGCTTCTACGCGGAGCTCGGCCTGGTCGAGGGCAGCAGGTTCGCGGGCGGCGACTTCGAGTACATCCAGGTCGTCCCCGAGGTGCGTGGCTTCCTGCCTGTCTTCGGCATCGTCATCGCGGCGAAGGCGCGCGCGGGGGAATTCTTCGGCGATGCGCCCCCGACAGAGCGCTTCTTCTCCGGCGGCGCGAACCGCATGCGTGGTTTCGGCGAGCGCGCCCTTTCGCCCTTCCGGCGCGGTGACATCGGCGACGGTACGACCCGCACCATCCCGTACGGCGGGACCGCCATGGTCGAGACGGGGATCGAGGCGCGAATTCCGATCACGACGATCAAGGGCATGGGCCTCGGGACGGTGGTCTTCCTCGATGGCGGCGATGTCACGGAGCGCCGGTCGGATCTCCAGCTCGGCAATCTGCACTGGGCGGCGGGGCTGGGCGTGCGGCTCAAGACCCTCATCGGCCCGGTTCGGGCCGACGTCGGTTATCGGCTCAATCGCACGACGGACATGGATCCGTCGCCCGGCTCGCGCTTCGCCTTCCACCTCAGCCTCGGCGAGGCGTTCTAGATGTCCCGCGCGAAGTTCTTCCGCTGGTCCAAGCGCATCCTGCTCGGGCTCCTCGCATTCCTGGTCATCGCGGTGGGCCTCTTGCTCGTCGTCATCCACACCGACTGGGGGCGCGGCAAGATCAAGGCGCAGGTCGAGTCGGCTCTCGCCGACACGTTCACGGGCGGCGGCACGATCGGTCGCTTGGAAGGCAGTCCGTTCGGCGAGCTCCGCGCGTACGACGTCGTGATCAACGGCCCCGACGGGAAGCCCGCGATCACGGTGAAGGAAGCGCGCCTCCAGATCACGCTCACCGACCTCATCGACAAGCACGCGAACATCGACTACGTCGCCGCCGAGGGCGTCGAGATCCTCATGAAGCGCGACCCCGACGGGGAGCTCCAGTTCTCGCGGCTGACGAAGCCGGGCCCGAGCGGGGGCTGGGCCGTCGACATCCAGACCATCTCGGTCCGCGACGGTCACCTGGTCCTCGACGACAACAACTTCGACGAGCTCGAGCTCGGAGGCGTGCTGGCCATGTCACCCGCGGGCCGGATCGTCATCGATGCCATCGTGCGGGGACGGTGGCGCGAGCCGCGTGCGCCAATCGTCGCGATGACGCGCGTCGTGCTGGATGGCGACGTGACGGCGTTCCCCACGCTGTTCGCGCGCGTCGGCGACCTGACCGCGGTCGGCGACGAGATCACCATCACCACTCCTCCGACGATCGAGATCTTCCCCGGCATCATGCACCAGACCCGGCCGGACCTCCCGCCCGCGCTCGCCGGAGAGCTCGCGGTCTCGGCGCCGAAGCACGCCGTCCTCGACCTGTTCGCGGTGGAGCTGCCGGGCGACATGCAGGTACGCACGACCGTCACGACGAATCGCCCCTGGACGAACCTCGACGTCTCGGCATTCGTCGGCGGGCAGCGAGCGACGGCCAACGTCGGTATCGACCTCGCCACGCTGGAAGCGGCGGGCTGGGTGGATACCGGCACCCTCGACATCGGCATGCTCTCGATGGGACGGGTCGCGGGGCGGGGCGCTGCGACCGCCGTCTTCCACGTGAAGCAGGTCGAGGGCGCCGAGCTCCCGAGCGCCATCGCGATCGCCACGGTGCGCGGCGAGATCGCCGAGGCGCCGTACGCCGAGGCCGTCATCGTTGCCAGCACGCACGGCGACTCGATCGTCGCCAACGTCTCCGCGAGCGGCGAAGCCGCGGATGCGCGCATCGCCGCGATGCTCACCAGGCGCGGCGATGCCCTCGTCCTCGATCACGCCACGCTCGTCGCGAAGACGAGCAACCCGGAGCGTGCCAGCGATGGTTGTGCGCCGGTGACCGGCCGGATCGAGGCGGAGCTCGTCGCGAGCGGGGCCTTGCTGCCGGCCACCGACCTGGCCGTACGCGGCCGCATCGACGGTTCGCGCATCGCCGCGGCCGGAGTCTCCGCGAGCACGCTGAAGGTGGGCATCGACGCGAAGCACCTCCCGGGCACGCCAGCCGGTCGCGTCGAGCTCTTTGCCACGAACCTCCGACAGGGCGACGTCCTCCTGCGCGAGCTCGCGCTGACGGCCGGGAGCCGTGCCGATGGCAAGATCGCGATCGCGCTGCGCAGCAAGCCGAAGCAGGACCCGTGGGCCGTCGAACTGGATGCGCTCGTCGATCTCGGCACCGATCAGCGCATCGGTGAGCTCCCCTCCGCCGTCGGCGATCCGATCACCATCGATCTCACCCGCCACCTGGTCAAGGTGAAGGGCGACGGCACGTGGAAGGGCGACCGCGGCGAGATCGTGATCTCGGCCAGCAAGATCACGCTCCGCGACTTCGCGTCGAGCAATGGTGGCTCGAAGGTCGCGGCGTCGATGGAGATGCTCCGTACCGGACGCAACGCGGGCGATCTGACGGCGCGCGTCGAGGGCTCGAGCTTCGATCTCGCCACCCTCCACCAGGGCTACGCGGGCAAGCTCGACGTCGAGGCCACCATCACGCGCCGCGATGGCCTGTTTGCCGGCGACCTCGCCGTCAGCGCGCTCGCCGTCTCGTTCCTCCCGACACAGCTGATCCCGGTCGACCTCGACCTCGAGATCAAGGCGGGGCCGAACCAGCTCCTCATCGACGGGGAGCTTGGCAGCATGACCATGGGCGATGTCCGCATCGTCGCCGACGTCCAGGCCCCGCGCGACATCACCGACGTGGCCTCCTGGCAGAAGCTCGAGCGTCCGCAGATTCGCACGGCGCGGATCAACCTCGACAGCCTGAAGGTCAACGAGCTCGCCCAGCTGCTCGACCTCCCGCCCGACGAGTATCAGGGCGAGGTCAGCGGCGAGCTCGACCTCTCTGCGACGCAGCTGGGCGGCCAGATCAAGCTCGTCGACTTCCAGGCCCCGCCGTTGCGCGGCATCGGCGAGCTCGATGCGACGATCGACATCGGGACCGATGGCCCGCGCATCCTGACGCCGCGCATCGTCACGACGATCGACAACCTCGGCAAGCTCGAGGCCAGCGCCACCATCGAGCTCCCCGAGAAGCTGTTCTCTCCCGGTGCCTGGAGCAGCCTCGGCCGCGCATCGCTGCAGGGCGCCGCCGTGAAGCTGTACGAGGTGCAGGTCGACCCGGCGATGTTGGAGCGATTCGGCATCGTCACCAACATCCGGGGCAAGGTGACCGGCGACGTCGCGGTGACGGCCGGGATGAAGTCCATCACGTTGACGGCACGCGCGGCCGACGTGAGGGGCTCGCCGATCGCGCAACCGCTCACGCTCGATGCCCTCGCGACGATCGACGAGCGGGGCACGAACGCGAAGGTGACCCTCGTGACCCTGCCGGTCCCGGACCGGGCCAGCGCGGTCGTCCTCCGGCGCCCGATGCCCCTCGTCGAGATCACGACCACGATCCCGGTCACGACGACGGATCTCGTGAGGAATCCAGCGGCGGTGCTGGAGGCGGAGCTTGACGTCGTTGCCACGATCCCCGACCTGTCGGCCGCACAGATCATGGCCACGTTCGGCCGCAGCGAGATCAGAAGTGGTCGCCTGAGCGGCACCGTCGAGGTCTCCGGCACGGTGGCCGATCCGACGGTCCGCGCGAACATCGCCGTGACGGACCTCGCGAGCAACCGGGTCTCGCGGCGCGGCAAGCCCCGCTCGATCAAGCGCATGCAGATCGACGCCACGTGGCAGGAGGGCGCCGCCCTCGTGAACATCAACGGCGAGCAGACCGACGGGATGCTCCAGCTCCAGGCCATCGCCGACACGTCGAACCTCTCGGCCGGCAGCGTGCGCGTGCAGGCGAAGAACTTCGACCTCGCGCCGCTGTTCGCGTTCGCGCCCGGGCCGGCCGCCGGTGGACAGGGCACGCTGACGGCGGATCTCAAGATCGTCGGCCTCGACGCCCGCACCGCGCGCATCGCCGGTGACCTGCATCTATCGAATGCCCGCATGCCCATCTCGCCCGAGGTCGGCACCCTGCGGCGCGCCTCGGTCGACATCACCGTCAGCGAGCGAGACCTCCAGGTGGCCGTCGACGGCCGACTGGGGGGGGGCACGGTGAAGCTGACTGGCACCTTCGGCATGAACGGGACGCGCCCGACGAACGGCGACGTGAAGATCGAGCTGCGCCAGGTGTCTCCGATCGGCGAGATCGAGCCCGACATCGACGCCGACGTGTTCGCGAAGCTCCACATCGAGCCCACCAAGTGGGTGGCCGACGTCGACATCAAGAACGCCACGGTCGATGTCCCCGATGATCGCGGTGAGCCGCTCAAGGAGATCGGTGCTCCCGAGGACATGTACTTCGTCGAGGCCGGGCAGGAGATCGCGGAGCGCAAGCAGGAGCTCGCGGCGCTCGAGGCCGAGGCCGACGAGCCGATCATTCCCGCCTTCCAGGCGAACATCACGCTGCACTCCACGTACGTGAAGAGCACCGAGCTGCGCGGCCTCGTGACGGGCAAGCTGCGCGTCGACATCGACGGTGGCGCGCATCTAGGAATGTTTGGCGCCATCGAGGCCGAGCGCGGTGACCTTGACCTGTTCGGCCGGCGCTACCAGGTCGACCGGGCGCAGGTGCGCTTCGATGGCACCGTCGACCCGCTCCTCGATGTCGTGATCTCGCACGATTTCCCCGACGTCACCACGACGACGCAGGTGCGCGGTCGCGTGAGCAAGCCGGAGGTCATCCTGGCGTCGAACCCCGGCACGTACTCGCAGGGCCAGCTGCTCGGCTTCCTCCTCGGGGGCGAGCCATCGGGTGAGCCGTCGAGCGGCAACCCGCGTGACAAGGTCACCTCGGCCGGCGCTTCCCTCGTTGGCAATCAGCTCGGTGGCTACGTGAAGGACAAGCTGCCCGTCGATATCGACGTGCTGAAGTACGAGGCCGCGACCTCGACCAACAGCCAGTCGGTCACCGTTGGCTCGTGGATCACGCAGAAGCTGTTCATCGCGTACCGCCAGCGCGTCGGGGCCCGGGTCGACGAGAACAACGGCGAGGCCGAGGTCGAGTACTACCTGACGCGCCGGCTCGTGGTCGAAGGCATCGTCGGCGACAAGAACCGTAATGGTATCGATCTGCTCTGGCGCAAGCGATACTAGGCGGCGTGCCTGCGAACGATGACCCGGAACTGCTGGGCAGCAGCGGCGCCGAAGGGCGCCGCGGTTCGATCGATGACCAGCGAACGCTGGGCAGCAGCGGCGCCGAAGGGCGCCGCGGTTCGATCGACCTGGCGAGCCTTCGCGATCAGATCGAAGCCGTCGACCGGCGCATCATCGCGTTGCTCGCCGAGCGCCTCGCGATCGTCGAGGGCGTCGTCGAGGCCAAGCTCGCGGCGGCGAGCCCGTTTCGCGACCGCGAGCGCGAGGAGAGCTTGCTCGTGCGGCTGCGGGCGCTCGCTGTCGAACAGGGCGTCGATCCGCACCAGGTGGAGCGGCTCTACCGCGTGGTCATGGACATGTCGGTCGCTCGGCAGGAGCAGCTCGTGCGCGACCGCAGCGAAGCGCCGCTGCGGATCACGTACCAGGGCGTCGAAGGCAGCTACAGCCACCTCGCCGCGCAGCGTCGGTATGGCGGGCGCGCGGGCGGGGCGCTGCTGTCAGGTCACGAGACGTTTCGTGGCGCGGCGCACGCCGTCGCGACGGGGGCCGCCGACCTCGCACTGTTGCCGATCGAGAACACCACTGCTGGCAGCATCAACGAGACCTACGACCTCCTCGCCGACGGCACGCTGCACATCACCGGTGAGGTCGTGTCGGCGATCGAGCACTGCCTGCTCGCGTTGCCAGGCGTGCCCCTCGCCGAGCTGCGCGTCGTGCTCTCGCATCCGCAGGCGCTCGCGCAGTGCCAGGATCTCTTCGCGCAGCATCCGCACCTGACCCAGCGAGTCGATACCGATACGGCCGGTGCGGCGCGGCGGGTGGCGCAGACGGGAGATCGCGCGCTCGCGGCAATCGCGAGCTCCGCCGCCGCCACGACGTACGGGCTCGCGATCGTCCTGCGCGGCATCCAGTCCGCCCGCGGCAACGCCACGCGCTTCGTGGAAATCTCACCGCGACCGACGCCCGTCCCTGAGGGAGTGCCAGCCAAGACCTCGTTGCTGCTCTCGCTCGCGGACCGTCCCGGCGCGCTCGGCGACGTGCTGGTACGCATCGCGGCCCGGGGCCTCTCGCTGACGAAGCTCGAGTCACGGCCCATCCCGGACGCGCCGTTCACGTATCGCTTCTACATGGACGTGCTGGGCCACGCGGCGAGCGCGGCAGCGCAGGCCGCCTTCGACGACATCCGCCTACTCACGACCGACCTTCGAGTCCTGGGGACGTACCCCGCAGCCACGTAGTAGGCTGGTCCCGTGCGCTTCACGGTGATGTTGTTTGTCACCCTTGCGGGCTGTGGATTCTCGGGTTCGGCAGCGACCGACGGTGACCTCGATCCCGACGGCGACGACGCGGTCGATGCCACCGACGATGACCTGGATGGCGACACTCCGCCGATCGATTCGCCACCCTGCACCTCGTATTCGTCGATCTTCGACACGTGCTCGCTCACCCATGGCGCCCCGCTGGTGCTCACGGGAGAGAACACGTTCGACACGGACTCGCGCGAGCTCGTGCATGACGGCAACCCCATCATCGTCACCGCGGTTCAGCAGAGCGTCGCTGGTGGTCCGGTGGCGCTGATCCTCGCCGAGAGCGTGCGGCTCGAGCCCGGCGCCGTGCTTCGCGTCATCGGCTCGCTGCCGTTCGCCATCGCCGCGCAGCAGACGATCGAGCTTCGCGATGACGCCGCGATCGATGCCTCGGCCGGCGGAGCCGGCGCGCGGACGTGCTCGGATCCCGGCGTGGGCATGGCGGATGACGGCGGGGCGAGTGCGGGCGGCGGCGGCGGATTCGGGGACGCGGGTGGGCCCGGCGGGGCGGGCGACAGTGATGGTGGAACGACGCCCGGTGGCGCGGCCGGGGCGATGCAGGCGCGGCCGG
>JALHPV010000031.1:26652-38090 GCA_022842285.1 Kofleriaceae bacterium | reverse complement strand
GGGGTGTCGCAGGGGTCCGACCCCTGCGACACCACGAAGCCAGTGTCGCCGTGGGCGCTCGAGGTGCGGCGCGGTGAGCTGGTCGCGAGCAGTGGCGGTCATCTCGCCACCGCGGCGCCGCTCATCGCCACCATCGAGATCGGGTGCCGGATCGCAGCCGCGCCGACCCGCTGGGCCGCCGAGCTCGCGAGGGCCGCGACGCTCACCGGCCTCGAGGTCGAGCACGTCGCGTCGCGCATCAGCCTCGGGGTACGCGCCCTCGTCCTCGAGCACGCGCGCGTTCACGTCGAGCTCAGCTACACGCGTCAGGGTCCCGGCGCAGGGCTGGTGACGCTCTTGCGCGCCGCCCGCGTGACCAGCGGCCCCGTCGAGAGGCCGCGCCTCGAGGACCGCTTCGTCGACGCGGCGCACCGCCCGGCCGGCCTCACCCTCGACGAGACCATGGCCTGCGCGTGGTACGCGGGGGCCGTGGTGGAGGCCGAGACCATCGCCACCGCGGCGCGCGTGCTCGCCTCGCTCGTCACCGATGTCCCCGTGCCCGAGGGCCCGTATCGCTAGGGCCTCGCCTCAGCTGAAGCGCGGCGCGGGGATGTCGACGGTGCCCTCCGCGAAGTCCGTGGTCAGCGCGTCGAACAGCATGATCAGATCAGCGGCGACCTCGGTCATCTCGGGGCGATGCGCGGGGTCCTTCGCGAGCATGCGGAGCACGAGGCGCTCGAGCGCGACCGGCATCGACGCGAGCCACGACGGCCGGGACGGACGCTCCTCGAGGTGCGCCATCATGAGCTCGGTCAGCGAGCCCTCGAACGGTGCGTGGCCAGTGAGCAGGTGGTAGAGCAGGCAACCGAGCGAGTAGACATCCGAGGCGGCCTCGGGGCGACCACGCCACTGCTCGGGCGCCATGCACCACGGGGTGCCCGCGATCGTCGAATCGGGGTCGGTACGCTCGGCCAGCTCCTCGACCGTACGCGAGACACCGAAGTCGATGACCTTCACGCGCGGCAGGCGACCGACGCGCTCCTGGAGCACGACGATGTTCTCGGGCTTCACGTCGCAGTGCACCACGCCTGCGGCGTGGAGTGCGCCGAGCGCCGACGCGGCCTGCGCGACGACCGCGACGATCGTCTCGATCGCGAGCGGACCGTGGTCCGAGATCGCCCCGAGGGTCTGACCCTCGAGGTACTCCATGACGAGGAAGGGCGTGCCGTCCGCCGCGTGCTCCGCCCCGTAGATGTCGACGAGGCCGGGGTGGGATGCGCGGGCGACGAGCTCGAGCTCGCCGTGGAGGCGGGCGGCCAGCTCGTCGTGCTTCGCGAACTCCGGAACCAGGACCTTCAGCGCGACCCGCGTACCGGTCGGGATATGGGCGGCCATCATCACGCGGCTCGTGCCGCCTCGTGCCACCGAGGCCACCACGTCGTATTCCCCGTAGAACGAGGGACGCTTGGACCGCACTGCCGACACCATGCGAGGACGTTTTGCATCGGCGGTGCCATGTGCGATGGCCCCCATCCCGTACCGCCCATGACGTCCAGGTGCGCAGAATCCGTGCAGTGACGATCGGTGTTACACGCGCAAGACGACGAAATTTTGAGACAGGGCGTGTGTACGTGTCGCGACAAGGGTGGCGGTGATGCCGGCGAGTCGCGGAGTGACGAACGCTGTCAGCGTACATTCACTGCGCACGTTCAGGGCAGATCGATCCCGCCCGCTGCGCAAGCCCGGGACACTCGCTGCTTCACCGGGCCGGACAGGCCTGTCGCGAGCTTCACGGCCCGCGCGGAGTCCTTGAGGCGACAGGCCGCTGCCACCGAGCGACCGCGATCATCGGCGCGCGGGGTGATCGTCATGCCGGCGACATCGGGAATGCGCGAGGGATCCGAGCGGTCTTCACCCACGCCGGCGCTCATCAGCAGAGCGTAGACATCCCCCGGCGCGATACCCGCGTTCACGGCCTGCCGGGCCGCGGCGAGCTCGACCTCCACGACCTGGGTGAGCTGCGGGATGTCGCGCGTGCCGATCACCGGCTTGCCGTTCACGAACACCGTGGGCGTGCCATCGACACCGAGCGCCTCGGCGGCGGCGCCCTCCGCGATCACCGCGTCGTGATACCGGCGGTCCTCCAGCGCCGCACGGAATGCCGGCATGTCGAGCCCGGCCTCCTCGGCGAAGTCCTCGAGGTCCTCGCGGGTCAGGCGTCCGAACTGGTTGTAGACGGCGTCATGAAACGCCCAGAACTTCCCCTGCGCGGCCGCCGCGACCGCGGCTTCGGCGGCGAGCGGAGCGCGGCGATGAAACGACATCGGCAGGTGCCGGTACACGACCCGCACGTCCGCCGGAAACGCCCGCTGAACGCCCGCGAGCGTCGGGGCCATCTTCGCGCAGAACGGGCACTGGAAATCGCCCCACGCGACGATGGTCACGAGCGCCGTGTCGGGGCCCATCTGGTGCCCCGGGAGCCCGAGGCCGAGGCGGTACGTCGTGGTGGCGTCGAGCTCGAAGTCGTACTTCACCTTCGTCGACATATCGGCCGACGGCTTCCCGCCCTCGACGAGCGTCTCGTACGGCACGACGGTCTTCGTGTTGCGCGCGGTGGCGAGCTCGCCATCGACGACATCGATGAAGGCCTTGAGCGGCTGGCTGCCCGCGAGTGGCCGGCCGTTGATGAAGAATACCGGCGTCGCGGAGATCCCGAGGGCACGCGCATCCGCGACGTCGGCCGCGATCTGCGGGGCGTACACGGCGGCGTCGAGGTCGGCGCGGAACTTCACCATGTCCAGGCCGAGCTCGCGCGCGAACAGCTCGACATCGACGCGGTCGACCTGGCCGAAGACGTTGTAGAGCCGGTCGTGCATCGGCTCGAACTTGCCCTGCGCGGCGGCGGCGAGCGCGGCCTGCGAGGCGATGGTGTCCTCGTCGTCGAGGGGGAAGATGCGGTGGACGAAGCGGATCTGATCCGGATAGAGCCGCACCAGGCTCTCGAGGGTGCTCTGCGAGCGCGCGCAATAGCCGCACGCGTAGTCGCTCCACACGACCACGGTCACGGCAGCGTCAGCCGGGCCACTCACCGGGCTCGCCCCGGTCGGCACCTTGTAGACCGAGTCTGGATCGAACTCGCCGGCGTGGGCCGGGATGGCCAGCATCAGCAGGGCCGCCACTACCAGGGCTCTCATGCCCCGGAAGCTAGCACTTCACTGCAGGACGGCGGGCTTCGACCAGTACGGGCTGATGTTGTTGGCGAGCGGGTTCTGGCCCGGCAGCCACATCGGCGGTGCGCTCGGGTCCTGGCCCGCCCCCAGGCGGTCCCTGCGGATCGCGGACAGCCAGATCTGCTTGCACTGCTCGACGCCGTTCGCTTTGCAGCTCGCCGGGCTCGTGGCGATCGTCGTGCGGTGACCGTAGTCGCGCTCGCTCGAGAAGACGACCCAGTAGTACTCGGACGAGACCGTCGGCGCCCAGTGGGCCCAGGTGATGTTCGCGTCGACCGAGCCGCCATTCAGCTGCGTTAGATCCACCGTCCACGCGCCCGTGGACTCCGCGAGAACCAGGCGGGCGCCCGACTGCTTCGCGACCGAGAAGCGCCAGTTCGTGCGCGTGGCGTTCGCGACGACGAGCGCGCCGTCGGGCGAGAAGCTCGGGAAGAAGAAGTTCGTGTACTCGCCATTCGCCAGGGTAAGCGGCGGCTGCAACAGCGCGACTGGATCGCCGAAGGTGTGCGTGCCGCCGGCGTTCGAGTACGCCATCGAGTAGATCGAGCCTCCATTGAGATCGATGTACGCGTTCGGGTTCGCGCTGACGTAGACCACGCGACCGCCGTCGGCCGACCAGTCCGGCATCATCGCGCTCGCCGTGCCGACGTTCGCGACGGCCAGGTTCGAGGGAATCTCGGCACCGGTGTCGGGGTCGTAGAGACCGAAGGTGCCACCGCGGCGGTTCACCATCGCGATCGTGCCGTCAGGGTTGAACGTCGTGTACGAGCCGAGGATGGCGCGGTTGTCGGCGTTCACCGATTCGACCCAGCTCCCCGTCGCCGCGTCGTACTTGAGGAAGCCGACGGCGAGGTTCTCGCTCGCGCAGCTGCCGGCCACGCAGCGGCTATAGCCGATGCGATCACCGCTGCGCGATACGGAGTGACACGAGGTGCACTGGTCCTTCACGAGCGAGGGCTCGTCGGGCGAGCCGAACACCTGGCTCATGATGTTGCCCTGCGACGAGGCCCAGTAATAGATGGCCGTCTGATCGATATCGTCGGTGGTCATCACGATCTTGATCGGCGTGCTCGCGAACTTCTCGCCGGGCGTGGCCTGCACGAGGCCCTCCACGACGAAGATCAGCTGCTCGCCGGCCGCGGTGCCCGCGAGCGAGGCCCAGGCCGGCGACTCGAGCATGGCCTCGACAGCCGTCGTGTAGACGTGGACCGACGCGTACGACGACGTCAGCGAGACATGGAACAGATCGTTGGCCGACGCTCGCCACTGCGTCTCGATCGACGGGATGTTGCGCGGCGAGACCGCGCCTTCGATGGGGTATTCGATGGCCGGCGCGCGCGCCGGATCGGTGCCGAGCGTCGCCGTGCCGAAGAGCTCCTCGGAGTTCGCCGGCGCTCCGCCCTGGATGAAGGAGCCCGTCAGGTTCACGATGAGCTGCGCCTGACCGGTCTGCGGGCCGCAGATGGCGCTGATCGCGGCCTTGCCACCGCGCGGTCCCACCGTCGCCGTCGCGGCCGTGAACGAGCCGAAGCCGGTATCGATATTGAAGCTGCAGGAGCTGGTGAGCTCGGTACGTGACCCATCGGCTGCGACGCCGAAGGCCTGATACGCCTGCGTCGTCGTCGTGCCGACGGGAACGGTGAGCGTGGCTGTCGCCGGCTCGACCGCGATCGACGCGAACGTCGCCGTGGCGTCGGGGACATCGCTGTCGTCGGAATCCCGGTCGCCACAGCCGATCACCAGCGCTCCGACCAGGCTCAACGCGCACGAAACCTTCGAGGCCCTCATGGCTATCATCTTACTCGCAGGTCGACCGCCATAGCGCGGGATTGTTGGCTCGCTGGAGACGTCTGGCACATCCGGCGGGTGACCACCCCTTCACCGCAACGCGCTGGTGAGCGCCGTCGCCAGTGCCGCGCTCTGCGGGCCCGTGCCGGTGGCCGTGAGCGTACGGCCCGCGTCCGCGTGCCCGAGCTCGAGGCGCAGATGGTCCGCGGGCAGGACGTCGAAGCGATCGGCCCACTCGACGATCAAGACGCCATCCGCGTCCTCGAGACCGAGCTCGGCGACCTCGGCCTCGCGCTCGATGCGGTAGAGGTCGGCATGCATCACGGGAAAGCGACCGCCACGATACTCGTTCACGAGCGAGAACGTTGGTGAGGTCGCGACTCCCCCGCCGAGCGCCGCCACGAGGGCGGTGACCAGGGTCGTCTTCCCAGCGCCGAGGTCACCGACGAGCGCGATGCCCTCCCGCCCGCGCAACAGGCTCGCGAGCACTGCGCCGGCGCGAGCGGTGGCCTCGGCGTCGGCGAGCGTGATCATGCGAGCTCGGCGGCGAGCTTGTCATCCCAGTGATCGGCCGTCTTCGCGATCGAGTGGAGGAGGTCCTCGAACTCTCCGTAGTCGAGACCATCGAGGCCCCGGAGGATGCGGAGGTACAGATCACCAGTCTGCGGGTGCAGCGCGAAGGCGGCGTCCCCCGTCTCCGTGAACGAGAGCTGCAGCAAGCGGCGCGCGCGCGCCGCGTCGAGCGTGGGGGCGTCCGAGACCTTCGAGAGCAAGAGGAGGATCCCCTTGTCCGCCATCACGTGAATGGTCACCACCGCCGAGCCGCGCTGGACGGACCCCACGCCCTCCGCGGTGAGTGGCGCCAGCGACAGGTTCCGCTCGACGCCGAAGCGCGAGAGGAACGCGGCCACCCGCCCACGATGATCGAAAGCGTGCGAAGGCTCGCGAACAGCGTCGCCCGACGGCGACGCGGTGGGATCGACCGGCTGGTCCATGCCCGGCACGGTAGCAGAGCCGGTGGTATAGAGGGGCGTGCTCCGAGCCGTCGCCGTCCTCGGCCTGGTGCTCGCCGCATGCAGCAGCGCCCGCGAGCCGCATCGAGTCAGGAAGCTGCCCGCCACCGACGGACTGCCGGCGCTGCGCGTCCCCGGCGCGAAGAGCCCACGGATCGCGAACTACACGATCGACGCGAAGCTCGATCCGGTCCATCACACGCTCTTGGCGACGCAGACGCTGCGCTGGACGAACCCGGGCCAGAGCGCGGTCACGCACCTGCCCTTTCATCTCTACCTGAACGCGTTCAAGAACGAATCGTCGGTGTTCATGCGCAGCTCGCAGGGGAGCTTCCGCGATGCGGAGGCGACCGCGTCGAGCTGGGGCTGGATCACGATCGACTCGGTCCAGATCGACGGCGCCGAGCTGGCGAAGACCCTGCGCCTCCCCGCGAATGCGGGCGCGGACGAGACGGTCGTCGAGCTCCCGCTGGCCACGCCCCTCGCGCCCGGCGCGTCGATCGCGATCGACTTCCGCTACACCGCGCAGCTGCCCGAGGTATTCGCGCGCACCGGCTACCACGGCGACTTCCACCTGATCGGTCAGTGGTTCCCGAAGATCGGCGTCCGCACCGGACCGCCCGGCGCCGAGCAGTGGAGCTGCGAGCCGCTCCACACGTTCACGGAGTTCTTCGCCGACTTCGGCACGTACGACGTGACCCTGTCCGTGCCGGCGGCGTACGTGGTCGCGGCGACGGGCGTGCTCGTCGCCGTCCAGGACCAACCCGGCGGCACCCGCACGTACACGTACAAGGCCGAGGACGTCCACGACTTCGCCTGGATGGCGGATCCGAGCATGGAGACGACGAGTGGAACGGCGATGGTCGCCGGCAAACCCGTCGCCGTGCGGGTGCTCGCGCGCCCCGCGCAGGCCGACTTCGCGAAGCGGCACCTGGCGGCGGCGATCGGGACGATCGAGAAGATGAGCGAGTGGTTCGTGCCGTATCCGTGGAGCACGATGACCGTCATCGACCCACCGCCGGAAGCGGCCCTCGGCGCGGGCGGAATGGAGTACCCGACGTTCGTGACGACGGCCGGCGACAGCGTGTTCTCGCGGCCCGGCGTGCGCTTGCCCGAGTACGTCACCGTGCACGAGGTTGGACACAACTGGTTCCAGGGCATCCTGGCGTCCAACGAGCCGATCGAGGCGTGGCTCGACGAGGGCGTGAACGAGTGGGCCGACGCCAAGGTGATGGCGGCGCTCTACGGCCCGCGCGGGAACGCGATCGACTGGATGGGCTGGGAGGCCGACATGTTCGCGCTCCGGCGCGCGGTCGCCGAGACACCGGGCACCCTGCCCACGCCGATCGCCGCGGCGGCGTATGCGTTCGCCGACGAGACCGACTACGCCGAGCAGACGTACGGCACGCCGATGCTCGCCCTGCGCACGCTGGAGCTGACCTTCGGCACGACGAAGTTCGAAGCGGCGATGAAGACCTACGCGACCAAGCACGCCTTCACCCACCCCACGGGCCGCGACCTGTTCGCCGCCCTCGAGCAGGGACTCGGGCAAGAGCTCGGTTGGTTCATCGGCCCCGTGTTCCAGCACGTCGGCGCCGCGCGCCCTGCGGTGCGGAGTGCCGGGTGCCGTCACCAGCACGCGCCGCGCGGCGTGTTCGGCAGCGGCGCGGCGCGCACGATCGTCGACGATGACGATGCGCCCGACACCGGCAGCTACGCGTGCTCCGTGATGGTCAGCAACACGGGGACGATTCACGTCCCGCTCGACATCGAGCTCGAGTTCGCGGATGGCTCGACGGAGCGCCTGCACTGGGATGACCGTGGCCACGGGAGCTGGCAGCTCTTCGAGGTGGTGCGCAGCTCGCCGCTCGCCGAGGTCCACCTCGATCCCGACGGGAAGCTCTTGCTCGCCGCCCCGGCCGAGCTCTCGTACCGTGTCATCGGCGATGGCTCGGCGTCGCTGCGCGCGGGGGCGTGGTTCTCGTCGGGGACGCAGACGCTCATGCAGGCGACGGGGCTCTGATGGCGACCACGCGCCTGTCGTTCGTGGACCTCGTGCGCAGCGGCGTGCGGGCCGTGTCCCGCTACACCGGGACAGTCCTGACGGTGTTCGTCGTCCAGAGTCTGTGGGCAGCGGCGTGCATGGTGACGATCGCGATCGTGCTCGCCCAGGCCTTCTCGCACTTGCCGCTCTTCGACGATGCGGTCGACGGCAACCTCGTCGCGGCCATCGCCTGCGTGCGCTACGCCGAGCCGAGCTTCCTCGCGGTGGCGGCGATCATCGTCGGCGCGACCCTCGCGTGGCAGCTCGTCACGTGGTTCCTCGTGGGTGGCCTGCTCGGCGTACTCGCGCACAAGCCCGAGGGACGCGTGGAGACCGCACGCTGCTTCGGCGCGCATGGCGCCGCTTCGTATCTGAAGTTCGCCCGGCTCGCCGTGGTCTCGATGCCGGGCTGGCTCGTCGTGATGTTCGTTGCATCGCTCGGCCTGTCATCGGCCTTCGAGGACATCGAGCTCGCGCTGACCGTCGGCGAGGTGATCGGCCCGCTCCTCTTCGCGCTGGTGCCAACGGTCCTCGTGCTCCATGTCGTGTGGACCATCGTCGACTACGCGCGCGTCGAGCTGGTCCTCCGCGACGAGTCGCACCAGCCCGGCGTCATCGCGACGTACCTGCGCACGGCCGTGTGGGTGGTGAAGCGCCCACTCACGCTGCTGCACGGCGCCTTCGGCTGGCTGGTCTTCGCGATCATCACCGCGCTGTACCTGTGGCTCGCGATGGGTCACCCGATGTACGGGCAGGCCGGCGCGATCATGTTGTTCGCGTTGCGCCAGGGCGTGTCGCTCGCCCGGCTCGTCGTCAAGGTCGGCGTGATCGCGGGCCAGGTCGAGCTCGGCCGCACGCGCCCGCTGCCGCCGCATCGCCCCGAGCCGAAGGTCGAAGCGAAACAGCCCTAGCGGTCGATCAGCACGCCCGGATTCATCGATGCGCACGGATCGAGCTCGCGCTTCACCGCGCGCAGGGCATCGGCGAACAGCGGTGGCCGCTCGCGGTCGTACCAGGGACGATGCGTGCGTCCGACGGCGTGGTGATGGGTGATGGTGCCGCCCGCGACGTGGAGGGCCTCCGATGCGGCCGTCTTGATCGCGCGCCACTGCGCGAGCGCCGCGCTGCGCTCGGAGGCGAGCGGGCCGACGAACGTGTAGTACGGCGCCGGGCCGTCCGGATACACGTGCGTGAAGCGACACGACACGATGCCGCCGCCGCAGTGCTCGTCGAGCGCGCGCTGCACTGCCGCGACGACCTGGGCGTGGAACGTCGGGAACTGCGTCCACGTGCACGCCGTTTCGAACGTGTCCGACAGGACGCCGATCGAGAGCAACGCGCTCTGGAGATACGGCGCATCGAAGAACGCCTGCCGCCACGTGCCCGCTTCGCCCCCGTGCGTCGCCTTCCGGGTCTCGCTGTCGCTCTCCGACGGCCCCGACACGACCTCACCGCCGTGATCACGCGCGAGCTCGACGGCCCGCGCCAGCCACGCCCCGAGTGGATGGTCCGCGGACTCGAAGCCGATCAAGAGGACACTCGCCCCATCGAACCGCACGCGATGGAGCTTCGCCTCGTTCGCATCGAGCAGGCGCGCGTTCGACGGCATGAGCCCCGACTGCGCGAGCGCCCGCGCCGCCGCCACCCCCTGCTCGAAGTCCTTGAACGCCACCGACGCCGATGCGCGCCACCGGGGCCGCGGCACCACGCGCATCCAGGCCTCCGTGATCACGCCGAGCGCGCCCTCGCTGCCCAGGATCAAGCGTGACGCCTCCGGCCCCGCGCCCGAGCCCGGGTGCCGATGCGTCTCGAGCACGCCGCGCGGCGCGATGATCGTCAGCGAGTGACACAGCTCGTCGATCCGCGTCGGTCCCGTCGCGTAGTGCCCGCCTGCCCGCGTCGCCAGCCAGCCGCCGAGGCTCGAGAATTCGAACGACTGCGGGTAGTGCCGCAGCGTCAGGCCGTGCGCGCCCAGCGCGTCCTCGAGAGCCGGTCCGAGGGTCCCGCCGCCGATCCGCGCGAGCCGGCTCGTCGCATCCACCTCGTGCACCCCCGCGAGCGCCCCGAGATCGAGCGCGACCGCCGCCGGCCGATCGCCGCGCGCGAGCCCCGCATCGACCCCACCGACGACACTCGTCCCTCCGCCGAACGGCACACACGCCCAGCCCGCCGCATCGCACGCTGCGAGCACCCGTTCGACCTCGTGCGCATCCCGCGGCCGGGCGACCAGCGCCGGCGCATCCGCGAAGTCCCCGTGAAACCCGGCGAGCAGATCCGGCCAGGCCCGCCCCCGTGTCTTCAGGGCCCGCTCGCGTGGTGCCTGTGTCGCGAACTCCGCCAGCTCCGCCGGGATCGCCACCGTCGATGCAGGGACGTCAGGCTCGTCGCGCGGCAGGTCGCGCACCACCGGCGTCGCCGACGGCAGCAGCGCCTTGACCATCCCGGCCAGCCCCGTCCGCGCCCCCGCGTCCGGCAGCTTTCCCTTGGCTCCCCACGCCCAAAGCGAGCGCTCCCGCATGTCGTGGCTCATGGGTCCCCCGCCGCAAGGGCGGCCGACCCGATCATCGCCTCGCGAAGCGCTCGGCTACACAGAACGTTCGCTTCGCTCACGACCCGTCGTACCATGCGGGCTGCATGGAAGACTTCGTTTCCAAGATGGTCGAGAAGGTCGGCATCGACAAGGCGACGGCAGAGAAGGTCATCGCCTTCCTCACGGACCACAAGGAGGATGCCCTGAAGTTCCTCCAGTCCTCCGGCATCGCCGACAAGCTCCCCGGCGGCCTCGGCGACAAGCTGGGCAAGTTGTTCTAATGGCGGACGTGAACCTCGACGCCCTGCTGAAGGAAGCCGGCCTCGCGGAGCACGCGGTCCGCGTCGACACGAACCTCGTCCGCCTGCAGTGGGGCTCGGCCTTCGTGATCGCCGGCATCTCGGGCTCCGCCGTGATCGCCGTCTCGCCGCTCTTCCGCTCCGTCCCCTCGGGCCGCGAGCTCGAGTTCTTCCGGACGCTGCTCGAGCACAACGGCACGATGGGAGGCATGGCGGCCTTCGCCATCCAGCCCGACGGCTGGGTCGTGCTCCAGGCGGCCCGCGCCGTCAAAGGCCTCGACGCGAACGAGCTCGGCACCATGGTCTCCGCGGTCGGCCGCTTCGCCGACCAGTACGACGACGAGCTGGCGGCCAAGTTCTACAACCGCCCCCCGCACGCGCCGCTCACGCTCGACGAGTAGGCGCGCGGTCGGTCGCCGCAGCGTCGATAGTCCGGACTAGATCCAAGGCTGGTGAGTTAGCAGGTTCCGGGGGCGTACACGTGCACGTGTCACGTGCTCGTTTCACGTCCACGATCATCGGCAGAGCTTGCTCGGCATGCCGACCACGCGGATC
>JALHPV010000031.1:0-26642 GCA_022842285.1 Kofleriaceae bacterium | reverse complement strand
CCGACTCCGGCACCACGCCGATCAGCCGGATGACGTCGATGATGGCGCCACATCCAGCCCTATCGGCCGCGCCTCAGCCTGGTTTGCCCAGTTCGTGCGCGTGGCACGTGGCACGTGCACGAACGACCTTAGTTAACTGACCAGCATTGGGACTAGATCGTGATGCGCTCGAAGTGGGTGAGCTCGGCGAGGTCGTCGAAGCGCTTCTGGATCTTCGCGTTCGTGAGATCGCGGATGCCGTCGACGGAGAACTTCTCGACCGCGAACGAGCCCATGACGGAGCCCATGATCATCGCCGTGCGGATGGTCTTGGGCGAGAGGTCACCCGCGTACGCGAGGTAGCCCATGAGGCCACCCGCGAAGGAATCGCCGGCGCCGGTGGGGTCCTTCACGTCGGCGAGGGGCATGGCGGGGGCCGCGAAGGCGCCGCCCTCGTGGAAGAGGAGCGCGCCGGCGTCGCCGCGCTTGATGATGAGCGAGGACGGGCCGTGCTTGAGGATAGCCGTCGCCGCCTTGTGGAGGTTGTGCTCCTGGGCGAGAAGGCGGGCCTCCTCGTCGTTGATCATCAGCGTGTGGACCTTCGCGAGGGTCGCGAGGAGCTCGGGGCGCTTGATGTTGATCCAGAGGTTCATCGTGTCGAGCGCGACGAGCGCGGGCGCGCGCATCTGCTTCAGGACGTCGAGCTGGATGACGGGATCGATGTTGCCGAGGAGCACGAGCTGGGCATCGCGCTGGGCCTCGGGGACCTTGGGCTGCCACTCGCCGAAGACGCCGAGGCGGGTGTCGAGGGTCTCGCGGGACGTGAGGTCGTCGGAGTACTTGCCCACCCAGTGGAAGGTCTCGCCGGGGACGCGGCTGATGGCCGACGTGTCGACGCCGAGCTGGGTCAGCTCGTCGACATGCGTCTGGGGGAAGTCGTCGCCGATGACCGCCACGACCGAGACCTTCTTCGTGAAGTAGCTGGCCACGCGGGCGATGAAGGACGCGGAGCCGCCGAGGAGGTCCCGCTGCATGCCGGCGGGGCCATCGATGTCGTCGAGCGCGACCGAGCCGATGACGAGCAGTGAACGGTGAGCGCTGCGCTGATGCATGGAGCCGCTCTGGTACCATCGCGCCGCGGTACCAGGCAATCGACGATGAGTGCGGACGATCTGTCCATCGATGCGGCACGGGCGGCCCTGGCGGCCGGGGATCACGTGCGGGCGATCGCCATCTTCGAGAAGCTGTGGGACTTCCGCGGGGCCTACGAGGCCGCGCGCATGGGGGCGGACCTGCCGCGCGCGCTCCGGTACGCGATCGATCTGCAGGACGAGGTGCTGATCCAGGGCGTGCTCGCGGAGCTGACGGCGACCCCCGAGGGGGCGAAGCAGGCGCTCGATGTGCTGGCGCGGTTGCGGCGGCACGCGGAGGCGGCCCGCATCGCCGAGCAACTCGGGGACCACGCCCGGGCAATCGATCACTTCTCACGCGCCCACGACGACGTGAACGCGGCGCGGTTGCTGGAGGCGGAGGGCCGTGACCGCGAGGCGGGCAAGATGCTCGAGCGCGCGCTGGACCTCGCCTCGGAGGCGGAGCGCCCGCCCCTGCAGCTCGCGCTGGGGCGGATCCTCGCGCGCCGCGGGGCGTACCCGGAGGCCACCCGGCTCCTGCAGGATGCGCGGAAGTCGACCGCCCTCGCGCCGACGCTCCAGCTCGAGGCGAAGCGGCACCTGGTGGCGGTGCTCGCCGCGATGGGACTGCGCGATGGGGCGCGCGATGCGCTGATGGACCTGCGCCACGATGACCCGGAGGTGCCGGCGGATCTCGACACCTACCTGCGCGACTGGCGCGACCGGACGGCGGAGCGACGCGGGACGGCGCCAGGCGGGCGCGATCGGGAGATCGTCGCGGGGCGCTATCGCATCGAGCGTCTCCTCGGGGCGGGCGCGTCGGGACGCGTGTTCCTTGCCACCGACGAGGTGGCCGGGAAGAGTGTCGCCATCAAGATGTTCTTCGCCGCGGGCGCGCGCGGGGGGGCGGCGTACGAGCGGTTCGTGCGCGAGGCGCGACTCGCCAGCACGCTGCGGCATCCATCCCTCGTCGAGGTGTATGACGTGTCCGTCGACCGCGGGTACCTGGTGATGGAGTACCTGCCCGGCGGCTCGCTGCAGCAGCGGCTGGCGAGCGGCGAGCGGCTCCCTCCGCCGCAGATCCGGAGACTGGCCATCGATCTTGTCGGAGGGCTCGAGGCGGCGCATCACCGGGGCGTCGTGCACCGCGACGTGAAACCGGCCAACATCTTCTTCGACGCGCGCGGCACGGCGAAGCTCGGCGACTTCGGCGTGGCGCACCTCGTTGACCTCGGGCAGACGCAGACCGGCGGCCTCATCGGCACGCTCGCGTACATGTCCCCGGAGCAGATCACGGGCGCCTCGATCTCGATCGCGGCCGACCTCTACTCCGTCGGCGTGACGCTGTTCGAGGTGGTGACGGGCCGCCTGCCGTTCCTCGGGCCGGACTTCGTCGCGCAGCATCTCGGCGAGCCGCCTCCACTCGCGTCGAGCGTGAACAGCACCATCGCCCCCGGCTGGGATCCGATCCTCGCGGCGTTGCTCGTCAAGAACCCGCAGGAGCGCTCGTCGACACTCGCCGATCTGCGCCGCGAGCTCGAGGCGATGGACCTCGGCGCGCGCACCATCGTCGCGCGGCCGCGCCGCGACAGCCGCCCGCACTCGATCGCGGCCCTCGCCGAGGATGCCGACGCGAAGCCGCGCTACCAGTTCGAGACGTCCCTCGGTGGCACCGCCCTCTCGCAGCTCGCCCGGGCTGTCGACACCGTGCTCGATCGCTCCGTCATCATCGAGCGCTACGAGGCGAGCGACGATGCCGACCGCGCCCTCGAGCGAGCTCGCTTGCTCGGCCGGGCCCAGAGCCCCTTCGTGCAACGCGCCCTCTCCCTCGACCGCGCCGCGCGCACCGTCGTGTACGAGGCCCCATCGGGGGCCGCCATCGCCGACGCCACGCCCTCCCTGCCGCCCGCCGAGATGGTGCGCCTGCTGAAGCGCCTCGCGCGCGCCGCCGCGGCCGTGCACGAGCTCGGCGGCAGCCACGGCGCGATCAGCTCCCGCACGATCGTCATCGATGATGGCGCCGTCCCCACGCTCCTCGCCGCCGGCCTCCCCGCGGTGACCGATGCGACGCCGGCGTCCGATGTCGCCGCCATCGTGCAGGTCGTCGCTTCCGTCGAGGGTTGCGCCCCGACGTTCGATGCCCTCGCGCGCCACCTCACGAACCTGGTCGGCGCGAAGCTCCCCGCGTACGCCCCGCCCACCGATGGCGAGTCACTGTACGCGGCCGCCCACGCCATCGACATCGCCGTGCTGGCCGCACTCGGATCGCGGTGACCGCGCGCACGGTCGCGGTGATCGGCTTCGCCCTGTGGCTAGGGGGGGCGGTGCTGATGCTCCTGAGTCAGCCGACCCTCGGCCACGACGAGGCGCAGTACGCGATCGATGCCCTCGACACCCTCGCCGGTGCCCCCGCGCGCTGGTTCTACCTGTCGCCCGGGATGCGCGCGCTCGCGCTCCCCGGCGTGCTCGTCGGCGGCGACACCGCACTGCGGATCATCCCCCTCCTGGGAGGGCTCGCGTTTCTCGCCGTCGTGCTGCGGCTCGGGACCCGCACCGTCGGTCTCGCGGGAGCCGCGTGGACCCTCGTGGTGCTCGCGGGCACGAAGACCTTCGCGCGCTACAGCATCGATCTCCTCTCGGATCTCCCCGCGTGCACCTGCATGCTCGCCGCTCTCGCGATCATCGTCGACGAGCTGCTCGGCGATCACCCACCTCGCTGGCGCTTGCTCGCCTGCGCGCCCTTGCTGGCCGGCGCGTTCTACGTGCGCTACGGCAGCGTGGTCCCGATCGCGGTCATCGTGCTCGCCGCGCTCGGCTTCGGTGCGCGCCGCGTCACCCAGGCCCCCGGGCCCGTCGTCGCCACCGCCGCCCTGTTCGCGGTGCTCGTCGCTCCGCACCTCCTCGCGGCGTATCGCACGACCGGTTCGCCCCTCGGCATCATCGTCGCGAGCAGCGGCGTCCCCGGCCGCGCCTACGTCGGCGAGGGGCTCGTTGACTACGTGACCTCGAACCCGCTGCGCACGTATGGCCTCCTCGTCGCCCCCGTCGTGCTCGCCGGGCTGGTCGACCTCGTGATGCGACGCGAGCACGTCACGCGTCCGCTCGCGTTTCTATGGGTGGTCGCGCTCGGCGATATCGTCGCGCTCGGGCTCGTCACCCACGCGCGACCTCGTTACATCTATCTTGGCCTCGCGCTCCTGCTCCTGCTCGGTACGGCCGCGATCGTGCGTGCCGTGCGTGGCCGGCGGCCGCTCGCGATCCTTTGTATCGGAGTCACGGCCGTCGTCTCCGTCATGACCCTGAAGACCCAGCTCTCCCACGGAGCGGGCCGGCGCTGGTCGATGCGTGCCACGCTCGCCGCGAGCCGGGCGATCCGCGCGGACCACCCGAGCCAGCCGTGCCACGTCGTCGGCAATCACTTCACGCAACTCGAATGGTACGCGGGGTGCTCGGGGCGCCCGATCGACGTAGCCGCGACAGCGGCCCGCGGCGAGCCGGTCTACATCGTGCGCGACGAGACGCCCACCTGGCGCGACGTCGGACAGCCCGACACGCGCAGCCACCCGCACCGGATCGTCACGCTCGTGCCGGGGATGGTCGAGGTCGTGCGCCTGACGACGCCGTGATCAGCGCTTGGTCGCGAGCAAGATCACGATCCAGATCGCGTGATCGCCGAGCTCGGGGTGCGGGCCTTGCGCGACGCCGATGCCGACCGCGTGAGGCTTCACGTCGCCCACGATGGACTCGCCGTCGAGCGAATCGACATCGCCCGCGGCGGTGATGATGCTGCCCACGCGCGCGTAGATGTTGCCCAGCTTGTCGACGTCGCGCTTCACCTGCGGGTAGGCCTGCTCGCGCGTCTTGCCCGCCGCGAGCTGGTTCGCCATCGTCTGCGCGATCGCCTGCAGCTTCGGGGCGTCCTCGACGCCGGGCGCGACCCCCGCGATCTTGCTCCGCAGCGTCGCGATCGCCGCTGGCGGATCGAGCTTCGGCGGCACGCGCGTGAACACCTGCGTCACGAAGATCTCCTTGCGACCGGAGATCTCCGCGCCGTAGATGACGCCGATGCCGAGGTGGGTCGCGCTCGCCGACAGGATGTTCGCGCGGTGACCGGGGCTGTTCATGAGGCCGAGGTGGGCCTCGCCGAGCCCGTAGGCACGCGCCACGTTCTCGAGCACGACGGGCGTCTTGATTCCTGCCGCCTTCACTCGATCGGCGGCGGAGCCGGTCGTGGGCGAGATATGCGCGACCACCTTCGTGTCCCGCATCTCGCGCGAGTGACCACGTCCCACCTCGGCGACTTGCTCGTCCCACGCCAGGGGCGACAGGCCGTGCGCTGCCCGGTCGCGATTCACGAGGGTGAGGAGACGCTGCTCCGCTTCGAGCGGGTCGGAGACGGGCGAGTCATCGATCGACGGCGTCACCGTGAGTGACGCGGGCGGCGTGGTGCCGCAGTACACCGGGAAGTTCGCCAGCACCGTCGAGCCCTGGACATCGCTGGCCGTGATCTCGACCTGCTGGCGGCCCGTGTGCTGCTTGCAGGCCACGGTCGCGCGAAAGGCCCCTGATGCGCCGAGCTGCAGCTCGAGCCGCTCCGTCGAACCAGTGTCGCGGGTAATGAAAACCTCCGGCGACCGATAGCGCGAGTCCACGACTGCATCGAGCGTGAAGCTGCCGCCCGCCGGCAAGGCGCGCGGAATCGGGCGCGTGCTCACTGCCGACGCCTGCAGCGCGAACACGACGGCGCCCGTCCCGTCCTTGTCGCGGACCGCCGCGCCGATCCCGACGCGCGCCGACGCACCATCCGCGAGGATCTCGGCGAGCCGCGGCTGGAGCTGTTCGACGATCACCTGCGGCGACTGGATATCGCCCCACACGACGAGCAAGTGAGGCGACGGCTCGACGATGCCATTGTGGTGCAGCGCGAACTCGACGAGCGAGTACGCGATGATGCCTTCCTCCGGCACGATCTCCGCGAGCTGCTGACACGCGCGGAACAGGCGGCCATCCGCGACCGGCGTGCCGAGCCCGGCGCTCTTTGCGGCCGCGGTGACAGCGGCGATCACCGCATCGCCCAGCTCCGAGGCCGGCGGCGGCGTGGCCCCCTGATTGTATTCCTGTGCGGCCTCCGTCGAGGGCGCGAACGTGACCGGCTTCTGCTCGACGGGCCCGCTGGCCCCCTGCTTCTGCCAGCTCGGATGCCCTCCGAGCGCCTTCGGTCCGCGCCCCGAGCACGCGCCGAGCGCGATCAGCCCGAGAATCGCGATGCGCATGCGCTCGTCAATCTACCACGCGTGATCCCGCAGAGCCCGCGCCCGACCCGGCGGAGCCCGAGCCCGACCCGGCCGCAGATCCGGAGCCCGACCCGGCCGCAGATCCGGAGCCCGACCCGGCCGCAGATCCGGAGCCCGACCCGGCCGCAGATCCGGAGCCCGACCCGGCCGCAGATCCGGAGCCTGGATCGGACGGGGGCGACGGGGGCGGTGGCGCCTCCGCCTTCGGCGCGATGATGCCGCGCTCGTCGGCGAACACGGCCGTGAGCATCCGGTCGAGCGCGTGGAAGTCGCCGATGCTGATCCGATTCCACGACGACACGGTGACGGTCTCGTTGCCCTGCCCCTTCTTGTCGACCCGCACCACGTTCATGCGCCAGCGGTCCCCGATCGCTGGCGGCAGGCGCACGTTCATCGCCGCGTCCTCGCCCTTCACCGCGGCCCACGGGATCGCCATCTCGACATCCCAGCCCGTATCGGTGCCGTCGGACTTGTCGGGCGTTCCGTTCACCTTCACGGCCGTGACGATGCCGCTCTCCCACGCGGGCTTGCCGCCATTTTCGCGCCCGCCCGCGAACCACGAATCGAAGGTCGCGTTGTTCGGGTTCACCTGCAGCTCGATGTAGCCGCGCTTGTTGCCGTCGGCGTCGATGAAGATCTCGATGACGTCGGCCTTCCACAGTGACTCGTCGTGCAGCTTGTACGGGCTGAACACGTCGGAGTCGGAGACGCTCGCGAAGAGGTAGAGGTACTGGTCATCCCACGCCAGCTTCGCGACCGCCCCGCCGTTGGGCTCGCCACTGCCGTCCCCGGTCGAGAAGTTCGGCGATACGGTGACGCCGACCCAACCGGGATCGGTCTTGATGCCGTCGACGGTGATCGTGCCGGCGGCACGCTGGATGTGGACCGTGCCCGGCGCCGGCGGGGCGCGCTGCAGGTCGATCTCGAGCTGCGTCGCGATCACGGCGCGGTCCTGGGTGTGGGCGCCGGTCGCGTTCATGCGGTCCAGCGTGCCGTGCTTCCCGTCCGCGATGAGACCGACGAAGACGGTCGCCGTCGTCGCGCGCCAGTCGGAGCGGATGCTGACCTTCTGTTCGTCCTCGATGATGTCGCCGGCGCGCCACTTCGATGGGCCGTACGCGTACTGCATGTCGGTGGTGTCGAGGTTCATGAAGTCGGGGCTGCCGACGGGCCCCCGGACGATCGCGAAGGGGCGCCAGCCGTCCCCGAGCGCCTGATTCACCTGCCAGTAGTGCGTCAAGGTCGCGGTCTCGCCCGGTGCGAGGCGCTTCTTGTCGACGCGCACTCCCAGATAGGTCACCTCACCGCGACCGAGCTTGACGTCGTAGCGCTCGAGGTCAGCGGGCGGCGCCGCGAGCAGGTGCTTGTTCACGTAGCCCGGCGGGATCTTGCGCGTCTCCATGCCTGGCCCGCGATCGACGCAGGCCACCAGCACGAGGAGAAGACAGAGCCGCATGGCGGCGACTCTGGCAAAAGTTCCGCTCGACTACCAGCTCATCAGCGTCAAGCCGCCCGGCTGCGCCTGCGGTCCGGGCAGCAGCGTCCGGGCCTGCGTCGACTGGGAGTCCTCGGTGGCGATCGAGTAGACGACGTACGCGCTCACCGCGACGACGGCCCAGAACCACCACTTCTTGTAGACCGGCTTCGCGGCCGGCGGCTGCTCGGGCGCACCGTTCGGACCGCCCTGCGCGGTCTGTGGCCCCGCCGCGGGCGGCTGGCCCGGCTGGCCCGGCTGGTTCGGGTACTGCTGGTTCGGATACTGCTGGTTCGGGTACTGCTGGTTCGGGTACTGCTGGTTCGGATACTGCGGGCCGACCTGCGGCTGCCCCGGCTGCCCCGGCACCGCCGACGGCGGCTGCTGTGCGCCCATGCCGCGCGCATCACGAATCTGGTCGATGTTGATGCTGTTCACGCGATCGAGCTGGGCATCTCCGGTCGTCTGCACCTGCCCCGTGCCGGGCGTGCCCGACCCACCGGGACCATTGGGCGGCAGCGTCGGCTCGTTCACCGGCGGCCGCTTCGCTTCCTCGGCCCGGCGCCGCGCTTCCTCGGCGGCCGCGAGCTGCCGGGCTTCCTCGGCGCGGCGCGCCTCGTCGGCAAGGCGGGCCTCTTCTGCCCGGCGCGCTTCTTCGGCCTTCTTCGCTTCCTCGAGCTTGCGGGCCTCCTCGGCCTTCTTGGCCGCGATCGACTTCGCGGCGGCATCCAGGCGCGCGATGCTCGCCTCGATCTCCGACTTCTTGTCCGTCGTCGGGACCTTCGAGAGGAAGGCCTTGTAGTACTGGATGGCCGGCTCGGGCTCGCCCAGCTTGTCGTAGCAGAGGGCCAGGTTGTAGTTGTTCAGGTCCGCCGGGTAGAGCTGCTGGGCGGCCGAGAACTCGGTGATCGCCCCCCGATAGTCACCCGCGTTGTAGAGCTTCTGGCCCTGGAGGTAGTGGCTGCGGGCTTCGCTACGTGAATCCGCGGACACAGTGGCCGTGCCGACGAGCATCGCCAGCAAGAGCACGACCACGCGGGTCCAGGCAGTTGGGGTGCAGTATTGGGCGCGCATGGGGGCTCCTCGTGATCCGGGGAAAGACAGATCAAGATCGGTGCCAGACGGCGCCGACCTCAGTCCTCGAGGCAGAACTTCGAAGCGTCTTTGGTGCCGACGTTGGCGGGGTTCTTACAGAACTGCTTGATACAGGCCGCGTTCTTCCTGTCCTCGACCTTGGTCGAGCAGTCGAGCTTCTGCGGCGGCGGGTCGACGGGCAACTGAGGATCCGGCGGATTCTTGACGGGCTTTTCCTTCTTCTTCAGCGTCACCGTCGGATACTGCTCGCTCCCGTCGACGGTGATCTCCGCGTCCTCGTAGTTCTTGGCCTTGATGACGTACGTGTGGGTCTCGCCAGGAATGATGCTCAGCATCTTCCCGCTGCTCGAGACCTTCTTGCCGTTCTCGTAGATATCGAACTTCGACGCGTTCGCCTGGATCACCACGTTCACCGGCTTCGGCGGCTCCGGTGCGGCATCGATCGGAGGGGCCTCGGCCGCATCGGGCGTCGCGACCGCGACCGTGCCGCCGGCGTCGGGGGCCGGGGTCTCCGCCGAGCCCGCATCGGGCGTCGCGACCGCGACAGTGCCGCCCGCATCGATCCCGCCAGAGGCCACCACGGTGCTGGCCGCGTCGACGGAAACCGGATTGGTCCCGCCGCTCTGCGCGTCGACGGGCGGGTTCGTGACGGGGGCTGACCCGGATGCCCCGGTTCCGTTGTCGGGGTCGTTCTGGACGACCGGATCGCTCGGGGTCGTGCCCGGGTCGCGCGTCAAGAGGAAGGCTGTCACGCCGCCACCGATGGCGAGCACCACGAAGATCGCGATGATGAGCCCGACCTTGCTCTTGGGCGGGACGACCACCGAGCCACTCGGATCATAGAGGCCCGATGCCGAGGCCGCGGGGGTCGAGCCCGAGGGCCCCGGCACATAGGGCGTCTGGGGCCCGTGGGGCGTCTGGGGCCCGTGGGGCGGCGGGGGCCCGTGGGGCGGCGGGGGCGGATGGCCCTGCCCATACTGCGGGGACGGCCCCGTCGGCGGTGGCTGGTACCCCGGATGGGCCCCGGTGAGGGGAGGCGGCGTCGGCGCGGGCATGCGCGCGCTGACGGGGAACGCCTCCATGTACGTGCTCATGCCGGCGCCCGCGACGCTGCGATAGATCGGCACGAGCGCGGTCACGAGCTCGTCCATCGTCGCGAAGCGCTCCGCGGGATTCTTCCGCAGGCAGCGCATGACGACCTCGGCGATCCCGGCGGGGAGCGGTCGACCGGCCTTCGCGGCGCGCGCCTCGATCGACTCGGGCTCGGTCGTGATGTGCTGGGTCAGGATGCCCATGAACGACTCGCCCTGGAACGGCAGCGAGCCGGCGAAGACCTCGTACATGATGACGCCCATCGCATAGATGTCCGTGCGGGCGTCGACGGGGTTTCCGAGCGCTTGCTCGGGGGCCATGTAGAACGGCGTGCCGAAGATGGTGCCCGTTCGCGTGAGGTTGTTCTGGCCGTCGTTGCCGGCGACCTTCGCGATCCCGAAGTCGAGGATCTTCGGGATGTCCTGGTTGTTCGCGTCGATCGTGACGAACACGTTCTCGGGCTTCATGTCGCGATGGACGATGCCCTTCGCGTGCGCGGCGGCGAGGCCGTGGCCCGTCTGGATCAGGATGTTCAGCAGCCGATCGACTGGCTGGGGCGTCGTGATCAGATCGTTCAAGGCAGCTCCGTTCAGGAGCTCCATGCACATGTAGATGCGACCGTCGGGCAGCTGCCCGAAGTCTTCGATCGCGATGATGTTGCGGTGACCGATCGACGAGCTGCTGCGCGCCTCCTGGCGGAAGCGCTGCACCGCCTCGGGGTTCGAAACGATCTCCTGCCGCAGCAGCTTGATCGCGAACCGCTTCTCGATGTGGATGTGCTCGGCCGCGTAGACCTCGCCCATGCCGCCTTCACCGAGCTTGCGGATGATGCGGTAGCGCCCATCCAAGGTCTCGCCGACCAGGGAAGCGGCTTGGGGGTGTCCCCCAGACGCGTGACTATCCGCGCTCATCGGCCTGCGAGTATAACGCGCCGGGTCGCCTGCGGGTTTATTGCGGGACGCAGACGCCCAATCCGCGCACGGTTGCGGCCGGGTCCAGGTTCAGCACGCATTGCTGTCCGGCCGGGCACGGGGGCAGGTCAGAATCGCCACAGGCTCCGGCGGGCGCCAGGTCCGACAAAAGCTCGCAGCGCCCCTGGGTACACGTGGGCTCGGCATCCGGGTCACAGGTGTCGATGCCCGGGCAGGCGACATCCGGTCCGCAGCCGAGAGCATCATCGAAGGCGCTCTGGGCCGAGACCGGGACGGCCGTGCTCGCACCGCCGCCCGTGCAGCCGCAGCAGTCCGCGCGCGTCTCGACGCACCCCGCGTCGGCCGTGCACTCGTCGGCGACGACCGCGGGCGCACAGACGAGGCAGCCGGCCGCGTCCGTCGCGAAGCCATCAGGGAAGCTGGCGTCGCAATCGTCGACGACGTTGCACGCGAGCTCGCAGGTACCGTTCGGACCACAGATGGCGTCCGTCGCGGAGCAGGTCGGCACGTCGTCACAAGTGACGTCGACGCAGGCCTGGTTCAGCGGATCGTCGACGCCGACCGCGAAGGTCGGACACTCACAGCAGGTCGCCGCCGCGGGCGCGCAGTCCGCATCGACCTCGCACGACGAGAGCTCCGGTGGGGGGCTACTGACATCGGGGTCCAGGCCGTCGTCGCTCGCTTCGCTGTCGCCGGTCAGCCCGCGCTCGCTGTCGGAGGGACACCCCGAAGCGAGCACGAGTAGGAGGGCAAGCACGCAGCGCACGAGCCCTAGAAAAGCACGGGACGTGCCGCTTGTAACCCTCCGAGATCCTGTGTTCTCCCCTCAGTTTTTCGTGGTGATCAGAGGGATCTCGTAGCGTCCCCCCCGATGGGCGAGAAGATCATCACCAAGACCGACCGCCAGATGGAAGACCAGCTCTACGCGGTCTCCAATGACCCCGTGCGGGCCGACACGCTCTCGAAGGCCCGCGCCTTCAAGCGGACCTGGCTCGAGCTCGCCCAGGCCCTCGACCGCGTGAACAGCGCGCGGCTCTGGGAGGGCTGGGGCTTCACCGACTTCGACGCGTACTGCCGCAAGGAGCTCCACCTCAAGAGCTCGACGGTGCTGAAGCTCCTCGGCAGCTATCGCTTCCTCGAGACGTCGGCGCCGCGCGTGATCGAGCGCGCCCGCACCGACCACTTCGAAGCGCCCATCCCGTCGCTGCCGACCGTCGAGTTCGTGCAGCGCGCGACCGAGCGGGGCAACGCCGACGAGGAGACGCTCCGCACCATCCACCGCGTCGCCTTCGAGGAGGGCGTCGAGGCCCCCGCGCTCGCGAAGAAGTTCGGGGACGTCGTGTTTCCCCTCTCCGACACCGATCGCAAGAACAAGCAGCGCTCGGCCATCGCCGCCGCCGCCCGCCGGCTCTCCACGCTCATCGCCGAGAACGGCGCGCCGGTCCCGAAAAAAGTGGCGATCGCCGTCGAGGAAGCCATCGGCGAGCTCCTGAACGCGATCGAGAACTAGCGCGATCCCGCACAAGCCATGGCCATTGTTGGCGTTCCGGGGAGCGTTTGATTTCGCAACCCGCCAAATCAACGGTTGACGTTGCCGCTGAGCGACTGCACGATCAGCTCATGTCGTTGCCAACCGAACCACGTGCTCGTCGCTACAGCGCGAGTATGGCGGACAAGCGACGCCGGAACATTCCAGGAACGCCCCTCGCGCGGATGATCGCAGCAGTGGCGTTGGGTGAACAGTGCCTGGCACTGAAGAAGCTTGGTCGCCGTGTCCGATCTCCCGGACCTTCTCTCTCTCGCTGACCGAGTAGCGACGGTTGCACGCGAGCTCGAGATCGAGGTCGCACTGATCGGCGGTCTCGCGGTTGCTTTCAATGGGTACGTGCGTGCGACGACCGACGCCGACCTCGTCACGTACGTGGACCCGTTCCCATTTCTCCGCCGTCTCGAAGAGTCGCTCAACGCCCAGGGATTCAAGACAAAGGTCACATTCCCCGACGACGACGATGACCTCGGAGGCAAGGTCAAAGTCTGGGAGCGCGAAGACGACGACGGCGATCCGATCGGGGCCTGCGAGGTTGTCAACTTCAAGAACCCCTGGCGGTCACGGAAGACGCCGGCGCTTCGCGCGCTCACGAACGCGCGACCGGTCGGTGGGTCGACCTCGCTTCGCTGCGTCGGGCTCGTCGATCTGATCGCGTTCAAGCTCGACACCGGAGCGACAAAGGACCGCGGCGACGTGGTCGAGCTCCTGGTCCACAACCCCGACGCTGACCTCGACGAGATCCGGGAGATCGCGGGCCCGTTTGACCGCGCTAACGTGCTCGAGAGCCTCATCCTCGAAGCAGCCCAGACGCAGCGGTAGCGTGCTACGAAGTGCCTGGTCATGCGGCTAGCGCACTGCTCCGATCTCCACCTCCTGTCTCACGACGGGGTGCGGTGGCTCGACCTCGCGAACAAGCGATGGCTCGGCGCGATGAACCTCCTGTCGAACCGGAGCCGCCACTATCACGTAGCTGCGTTCGAGGCGATGGTCGAGGATCTGAACGCGCAGGGCGTCGAGCACGTGCTCTGCACCGGCGACGTCACGAACCTCGCGCTCCGGCAGGAGTTCGAGTTCGCGCGGAAGCGGTTCGACAACCTGAAGCTTGGCCCCACCCACGTGACGGTGGTGCCCGGCAATCACGATGCCTACGTCGCGGCCGGCGTGCCGTTCTTCTCCGAGATCTTCGGCGACTACGCGACGACGGACGCGGGTTGGGAGTGGGGCGAGGACACGCGCCACGACGCCGACGACATCACGCACTGGCCGATCGTCCGCGTGCGCGGCGAGCTCGCGTTGATCGGCCTGTCAACCTCACGCCAGACGCCCTGGTTCACCGCCTACGGCAAGCTCGGGCACGGCCAGCTCGCCCGGCTCGAGCGCGTGCTGACGGACCCGCGCCTCGCGGGCAAGGTCCGCGTCGTGGCGATCCATCATCCGCCGGCGGGACCGCGCGCTCTCAGCAAAGTTCGCGGCCTCCGGGACCATGGTGACTTCGCGCGCGTGATCGGCACCGCGGGCTGCGATCTCATCGTGCACGGCCACGAGCACCGCGACATGCACGAGGCCCTCGTCGGCCCCACCGGCGACTCGATCCCGGTCCGCGGCATCGCGTCGGGGACCTACTTCCACAACAAGCCAGAGCGTACCGCCCGCTACCGCATCTTCGAGATTACGCAGGGCGTTGTCACTGGTGACCATGTCCGGGTATGGGATCCCCAGCGAAACACCTTCGGGCAAATCTAACTGTAGGACTTGACTCGGCTTTGCAGCCTGGAGTACCCCCCTCCCCGACTATGAGCAGCACCGACCCCGACGACATCGAGGCGCTCGACCGCAAGTACGTCATGCGGCCGTGGACTCACCCCAAAGGTGAGCCGGTCATCATCGCCAAAGCGAAGGGCTGCACGGTCTGGGACGTGAACGGCAAGGAGTACCTGGACCTCACGGCCGGATACTTCGTGAACAACGCCGGTCACTGCCATCCGCGGATCGCGGCCGCGGTCACCAAGCAGGTCAACGAGGTCCTCCAGGTCTCGGGCAAGCACGGCACGATCCCGATGGTGAAGCTCGCGCAGAAGCTCATCGGGCTCGCCCCGAAGAGCGTCCACAAGGCGTTCTTCTCGACGGGCGGCAGCGAAGCCAACGAGGTCGCGCTGAAGATGGCGCGCCAGTACACGAAGAAGCCCGACATCGCGTACCTCGCGAACGGCTATCACGGCCTCACGCTCGGCTCCCTCGAGGTGACCGCGAGCGAGAAGTATCGCGAGAGCGCGGCCAAGCCGCTCGGCAAGGACAACTACGCGATCCCGATCCCGTACGTGTATCGCAGCAAGAGCGGTACGCCGGCCGGTGCGGTCGCCGAAGCCCTCGACGGGCTCGAGCGGCTGTTCGACAGCCACCCCAACACCGCCGCGATCATCGCCGAGCCGATCCAGGCCGTCGGTGGACTCGCCCCGCCCGCCGAGTGGTGGGCCGCCGTCGACAAGATCCGCAAGGAGCGCGGCATCCTCCTCATCGCCGACGAGGTCCAGACGGGCCTCGGCCGCACCGGCAAGATGTTCGCGTGCGAGCACTATGGCCTCCTCCCCGACATCCTCGTCGGCGGCAAGGGCCTCTCGGGTGGCGTCGGCTCGCTCGCGGTGACGTGTGCATCCGACGAGATCGTGAAGCCGTTCTTCGGCGGGACCACGCCGACGTCCGGTGGCAACGCGGTGTCAGCGGCCGGCGGCCTCGCGATGATCGAGGCGATCATCGACGAGAGGCTCGTCGAGAACGCGGCTGCGATGGGCCGGCATTTCACCGAGGCGGCCTGGGCGCTGAAGGACCCGTGGATCGGCGATGTCCGCTTCATCGGCCTCCTCGGCGGCATCGAGCTCGTCGCGGATCGCAACTCCAAGGCGGTCCTCGGCAAGACCGAGCTGGCGAAGGTGAAGGATCACCTGCACGACCAGGGCATGCTGATCACCATCTCCGGCCTCCACGGCAACGTCCTTCGGCTCCAGCCGCCGCTGTCCATCACCGCGGCCCAGATCGATCAGTTCATCGCCGCCCTCAAGACCACGCTGACCGCGGTCCGGGGCAGTTGATCCCATTGATCGTGGAATTCGTACGTAGGGGAGACGCAGCGCAATGAACCTGTTCGCCTTCCGTTCCAACATCGACAAGATCCTCCACCCGATCGTCTCGGGGCTGTCGCGCCTGCCGGTGCACGCCAACGCGTGGACCCTGTTCGGCGCGCTCGTGGGGCTCGTCGGCGGCATCGTCCTCTGGAAGGGGATGTTCTGGCTCGGCTTCGGTCTGCTCGTCGGGCGTGGCCTCGTCGACCACATCGATGGCTACAAGGCCCGCAACTTCAACCAGCGCTCGACGTTCGGCGCCGTCATGGATGACGTCTGCGATCGCTGGGTGCTCGGCATCATGTACGCGGGCGGGTGCCTGAACCTCGCGAGCGACTATCCGCACATCCTGATCGTGCTCGGCTTTGGCATCACGGGCGCGCTGACGAACGTGATCATCAAGCTGTCGATCTACGCGGAGTCGCAGCAGGACATCTGGCGCAAGGAAGGCAAGATCGGCCACCCCGTCGACGTCGTCGGCCTGTTCGGTTCGGCCGAGTTCATCATCTATTACGGCGCCGGCGTGCTGTTCACGGCGATCCTGAATGACCCGCGTCCGCTCCTCGCGGGCATCTGGGCCGTCGCGATCATGAGCCATGTCTCGCTCCTCCAGCGCGTACGCTTCGCGTGGAAGCGCTACCGCTTCGTGGACCCGGGCCTGGCGGCGACGGAAGATCCGAAGGCTGGCTGATGGCCGAGGTGGCGGTAGCATCTGCGCCTGCCGGGGCGCCGCCGCGTGTCGTGTCGAAGCTGAACCCGGCGAACGCGGTCACGGCGTCGCGGTTTCTCACCCTGCCCGGCTTCTACTGGGCCGTATCGAACGGCCATCACCAGTGGGCGACGCTGTTCATCTTCCTGTGCGGCTTCGCCGACAAGCTCGATGGCGCCGTCGCGAAGATCTTCAACTGCCGGAGCGCGTTCGGCGAGTTCTTCGATGCGATCGCCGACGGCGTTTGCTACGGCTTCGCGCTGATCGTCCTCGCGGCTTTCGGCTGGGCGCCGATCGCTCCGATCATCATCGGCGTGGCGATGGGCGTGCTCAACAGCGTGATGCGGCTCGTGTACGTGCGACGCGCGGGCCGGCCCGTGAACTACAAGTCGCATCTCATGGAGCGGGTCGTGGGCTACATGGGCGCGATGATCGGCTGGGCCACGGCCGGGTTCGCCGTCGAGCTCATGTTCTGGTTCTTCGTGCCGGCGATCGTGATCACCGTCGCCCACGACGCGAAGCGCATGCTGGTGGACCGCGTCCCTCCCCTGGAGACCGCATGAGCGAGCACGATCTGGTGTCCCCGTCGACGTACCGCGGCTTCGTGACCGTGCTGTCGCTGCTCCTGGCCGCGTGGGCCTTCTACGACATCGTGAAGTGGCGGCGGCTGAAGGGCCAGGACCGCCAGGATCCGCTCGTTCAGGACAAGCTCCGGGGCTACGTGCTCGGACTCGCGATGGGCTGCGTCACGGTCCTCGGCGTCCTCCGCTACAACGGGGTCGTCTGATCGATCGCGCCAAGCGGCAGGGCCTGGCCATGCGCGAGCACGCGCACGTGCTCGATACCGCGAGCCGCCGCGACCTTGGTGAGCCGCCACTTCGCCGCCGCCGCCGGACCGAACGGCAGATGCACGGTGCCCCAATGGATGGGGACCAGGTGTTTCGCCCCGAGGCGCTCGAAGATATCGAGGGCGCAGTCGGGATCGATGTGGATGCCCCGGTCGAGGGCCTTCTTCCGCCACCGGTAGTACCAGACGGGCATCATGCCGCCGATGGGCAGGAGCGCCGCGTCGATCTGGTGACGCTTGCCGATATCGTCGAAGATCGCGTGGTCCGAGAAGTCGACGTCCCCGGCGTGGTGGAGGGAACCCTCCCCGCCCGCCCCACGTACGACGTACCCGAGGGCCTCCGGTTGGCCGCCCTTGCTCCAGCGTCCGAAGTCATGTTTGGTCGGGACCGCCGTCACCTCCACCCCGCCCACCGCGACCTGGTCGCCCGCGGTCACCTCAGTAAGCTTCGCAAAGCCGAGGTCCTTCACCACGTCGGCGGCCCCCTTGGGGACCACGAGGTGGGTGTCACGATCGAGGGCCTTCAGGCTCCACCGATTCAGGTGGTCGACATGGGAGTGCGTGACCAGAACCGCGTCCACCCGCCCGGCGGCACGGGTCCGGGAGCGGAACAGGGGGTCGAAGAGCACCCGGGTCCCGGAAAACTCCGCAACTGCCGTGGCATGGCCAAGCCAGGTCACGCTAGCGGGCGACGTCACGGGCCTGCTATAGCACGGGGGTCTCCGTGCTGATGTTCTTCCTGATCGGAGCGGCCGCTGGGGCGATCACGGGGATCCCCATCGGGCCGGTGAACGTGGCCGTCATCGACGCGGCCTACCGGCACACGTTCCGACGCGCGATCGGCGTGGGGTTGGGCGGCGCGCTGGCCGATGGCGCATACGCCGCGCTCGGCTTGCTCGGCGTGAAGCCGATCCTCGATGCCCACCCCGGCATCCCGCCGGTCTTGTACCTGCTCTCGGGCGCGGTGCTCCTGGTCTATGGCTACCTGACCGCGCGCTCGCAGCCGGTGAGTCCGGCGATGCCGGCCGAGCCGCACGCGTCCGAGTCCGTGATGATGAAGGCCGAGCTGGCCCTCGGCTTCAAGATCGGCGTCGCGCTGATCCTCCTGAACCCGGCCGCCATCACGGTGTGGGTCGTGATGATGGCGAACCTGATGCCGGCGGCGACGATCCCCGGCGGCATCGCCTGCGCGCTCGGCGTGATGGTCGGCAGCTTCGGCTGGTTCGCGCTCGTCGCGTACCTCACGCAGAAGGGCAAGAGCGTCCTCGGCGACAAGGCGGCGTGGATCCCGCGCGCCGTCGGCATCGGCCTCATGGGCTACTCGCTCTACCTGCTGTTCAAGGCTGTCCGGTACTACTTCTTCGCCTGAAAGCCCTGTCACGCCCGCGCTCGCAGGGGTTTGAAGTCAGCTTCAGCGGAAGCCCGATTAGCCAGCGGCGTGACGCGTTGCCACGGTCAGGTGCTCGTCGCGCCGAGGCGCGCGGGTCGCGATCGCGCTGACAGGTGCCGCGGATCGCGCGCGTGATGGTGACGAGACCGTGGCTCGCCACGAGGGCTCACGGAGTTGGGTCACCAGGGCGCAAACGCTTGTGGGCATTGCGCGAATTGGGCAATCGGCGAACGAGCTTCGATCGGGATTGGAGCGCGACTTGCTGAGGGGAGCGCGCAGAGATTCACGATGCACTCGCTTCGCCTGTTCCAAGTGGTTTGTGCGCTCGCGCTCGTCGCGTGCGTGGATGGTTCGGACGCCGACTCGATGGCCGAGGAGATCGAGCTCGCCGGTGTGGACGCGCTGCCGCCGGCAGATGCAGCCGACGGCCGTGTCGACTGGGACGTCGGGCCCACCATGCAGGTCGGCACGCGCGTGTTCGACCGTGCCGGCGCGGGCGGACGCCGGATTCATCCGCTCTGGATCGCCGGGACGCGCGAGGAGCCGGTGCCGGTGCGCGTGACGGCGCGGGCATTCGAGGCGAACGACAGCGTGCGCGTCGCGGTGCTCGGGCCCCTGACGAACGGGCGGCGCGAGGTGCTCGCGGCCGCGGGCTACAGCGCGCGGGTTTCGGAGGTCGCGTTCAGCGTCGACGTGAAGGTCAGCGGCGAGGTGCTGATCGTCGTCGGCAGCTTCGGCCTTTCGACCGACGTGACGTACGAGCTGAGCGCGGCGTGCGCACCGGGCGCGGGTGATGCGTGCGGTGGGGCGCGCGTGGACGTGCTGGCGTCGCCGAAGGCGGGGGCGCTGGTGGGTACGGAGAGCGGGCGCCTCGTGCAAGCGACGCTCGGCGACGTGCTCGCGGAGCGGACGGCGGACATCGAAGTCGAGCTGTGGGCCTCGCCGCCGATGGTGCCGTGGCTGGCCGAGCGCGTGGCGGTGAGCCAGGCCTCGGGGAACCAGGTGAACTTCATCGTGCCCGATGATGTCGCGGCGGGTGATGACCTGACGCTGGTCGTGCGCGAGGCCGGTGGGCGCGTGCTCGACACCGGGTTCGTGACGCGGTTCGCGCCCGAGGCGCGGTGGTTCGCGCGGACGGATGCGATCCTGTACGGCGACATCGCGAGCCTGCAGATCGCGGGGGTGGCCGGCTTCTTCGAGGGCGCGGCGGATCTGGCGCTGCGGTCGGAGACGCGTGGGCTGACCGTCGCGACGTACACGGCGTGGGCCGAGCAGCCCGGCGCCACGGGCATCGGCTTCGGGGCGTTCGACGCGAGCTTCGCGCCGGAGCTCGAGATCGACGGGGAGCTGAACCCGGCGTTGCCTCGCAACGGAGAGCTGCTCTCCGTCGGGACCATCAACGGCGACGGCGAGTACCACCCCCTGGGCTGCTTCGAGTACTGCAACGACCTGTCGGGCATGGAGACGTGCACCGGTGGGCCCCGCGCCTGCCCCTGAGAGGCGCTTGCGCACCGAGGTGCGCAAACTGGTCTTGCGCCTACACAGCGAAGTGCGGTCCGGTACGGCCTCAACGAGGGGGTCGCCATGCGGAAGCTGTTCGCGGGGTTTCTGACAGTATTGGTTGCTTGCGGTCCTACGTCCAACGGCAACAGCGACGGACGGGATGACGAGAGCGACGGCGACGCGGACAGCGATTCCGCCGATAGCGACGGCGCGGATAGCGACAGCGCGGACGACTCGCTCGACACGACCGACGCCATGGAGCCGGATGCGGCCATGTGTGGCGCGCAGATGACCAACATCGGCGTCGTCAACCTCGGTGACCCGCCCGACCTGCTCGTGCTGCTCGATCGCTCGGGCTCGATGACGGAGCCGCTGATCTCGACGTTCCCGCCGCCGCCGCCCCCGTGGCCCATCAAGTGGGACGTGATGGAGGATGCGCTCGAGGGCATCACCGTCGCGAAGGATCAGTCGATCAAGTTCGGGCTCATGGACTTCCCGAGCGACAACAACTGCTCGGCGGACGCGACCGCCGAGGTGAACGTCATGCTCGGCGCCGCGCCGCAGTTCCAGTCGTACTTCAGCAACCGGTCGCCGAACGGCAACACGCCCGCGCACCTCGGCCTCGGCGCCGCGCTCACGTACTACCAGGGTCAGCCGGTGAACCCGGCGGGTCGCTACGTGCTGTTCGCGACGGATGGCCTGCCGAACTGCAACGGTGGTGTGCCCGAGAACGCGAGCAGCGCCGAGACCGTCGCCGCGGTCACGGCCCTCTTCAACGCGGGCATCCCGACCTACGTCCTCGGCTTCGGGAGCTTCGGGGGCGGGACCATCCTCAACGACGCCGCGATCGCGGGTGGCCGGCCGCGCCCCGGCAGCACCAAGTTCTACGAGGCCACCGACGCCGCCTCCCTCGACGCCGCGCTGCAGGCCATCTCCGGCGGCATCATCGTGCCCTCGTGCAGCTTCGCCCTCGACGCGGCGCCGCCGGTGCCCGATGACGTGACGGTGACGCTGAACGGGATGGTCGTCCCGCGCTCGCCGTCGCACGCCAACGGGTGGGACTACCACCCGGATGCGATGACGATCACGTTCTTCGGGACGTACTGCGAGCAGATCGAGATGGGCGCATCGACGGACGTCTCGTTCGCGTACGGCTGCCCCGGTCCGATCGTCCAGTAGCGGCGGTCCGTTCAGAGCGGGAGCAGGCCCGTCGTCCGCTCCGCCGTTCGGAGAGGGGCGACCCGGGCGTGGTACCGGACGTCACTCTGGCGCCAGGGTTCATGGGCCAGCGGAGGGGCCAGTGAGGCGAGCGCGGGGAGCCAATGCCTTACATAGGCCGCATCCGTGTCGTAGCTGGCCGCCTGCTTCGCGAGGTCGAAGTAGCGGTTGGGGCGCGGGTCATTCCCGACGCCAGCCGCGTAGGCCCAGTTGCCCCAGTTGGAGCACGGATCGTAGTCGAGAAGCTGCGACTCGAACCACGCGGCGCCCGCCCGCCAATCGATCTCGAGATCGTTGACGAGAAAGCTCGCGACGATCTGCCGGCCCCGGTTCGACATGTAGCCCGTCGCCGCGAGCTCCTGCATGTTGGCGTCGACCAATGGGTAGCCGGTCTCGCCCCGGCACCAGGCGCCGAACCGCGCCTCGTCCCAGCGCCACTGCCGGTCGCGGCCCCGCGGACCACTCCGGCGAAACAGCGTCCGGCCCGCCTGCAACGCCACGAACCGAAAGTAGTCGCGCCACCACAGCTCGAAGGCGAGCCAGTACGTCGACTCGTTGCGGACACGCTCCTGCTCGTACGCGAGGATCGCGTCGAAGACGGTCCGCGGCGACAGGGCCCCGGTGGCGAGCCACGGCGATAGCTTCGACGAATCGTCGGGGGCGAGGAGACCGTTGCGGGTCTGCTTGTAGATCCGGAGGAGGTCCCGATCCCAGATGTATCCCTGCATGCGCGCCATGCCGGCCACCGTCCCGGGGACGAACGAGGTGAGCTGCCGTGGGTCGTCGAGCGCCCCCTCGAGCCCGAGCTCCGCGAGCGACGGCACGTCGCCCGGCGCCACATCACGGACGGGCGCGGGCAACTCCGTCGGAGCGGGCCGGCCGGCGGGCACGCGCACGCGCCGCTCGACCTGCTGGCGGAAGGCGGTGAAGTGGCCCGGCAGGTCGCGGACGGAGAATGGCAGCGCGGCGATCGGCGCGAGCGTGTGACCCCACAATGCGTGCACCCGGACCCCGTCGGCGCCGACCGCTGCCTCGACTGCCGCCTCGTCCGCGCGCTCGTCGCTCGCCGCCTCCGCATGGAAGGCCAGGTCCGTCGCCCCGACCTCCCGGGCGAGTGCGGGGATGACGTCGATCGGACGCCCCCGCCGCACCACCAGGTCGCCTCCTCGTCGCCGCAGCTCCTCGCGCAGCGCGATGACCGATCCCAGCACGAAGGCCGCGCGGCGCGCGCTCGTCCGAGGAAAGCCCCACCGCGTCGGCGCGTACTCCCGCGGATCGACGCAATACACGGCCACGAGGCGCTGGCAGCGGCCCGCGAGCGCCTCCAGAGGAGCGTGATCGACGACCCGCAGGTCCGTACGAAACCAGACGATACCGACGGTCATGTCCGCTTGGATGCTCGCCGGCGCCGCAGGTGACACCGATCTCGGGGCTGCGGCTCGAGCGGCCGACCTGCAAGCGGGCCGCGAATCGTCTCGGCAACCGCGCTCAGCGCGGACGGCGGCGCCGCAGGAACGCCAGCCCGACGAGCGAGAGCGCGAGGGAGCCCGGGAGGCTGCGCGACGACGAGCAGCAACCGCCGCCCTCGTCGCCATCGCCGGTCGCGTCGGTCATCGCATCGTCGGCGTCGGCGGTGTCGTCGCCATCGGTCATGTCGTCACCGTCCCCCGGGTCCTCGCCGTCTGACGGCGTGACCTTGTAGTTCAGGCCGAACACCTTGCCGTTCACGCGCTCGTCGGAGCTGACCCACACGACGAGCCGCGTGACGAGCGCGGAGGGCTCGAAGCCGATGGTCACCGTGCTGGACGTGCCCGCCACGGCGAGCTCCTCGGTGACGAACCCGGTAGCCGTCGAGCGCACCACGGACGCATGGAGCGCGGCAGAGGGAACCTGTTCCGCGCCCGTGAGCGCGAGCTCGATGTCCGCAAAGCCCGTCGCCGACTTCGCGAGCTCGAAGGTCACCCAGCCGTACGACTGGAGGCGATCGTCGAACGTCGTCATCGGCACACCGGTCGACGGGATGTACGCCTTGATGTGCGCGGTCTCGGGCGCCGTCGAGAAGCCTTGGAGCGAGCGCAGGAGCTTGTTGCGGTAGGCGGCCGGGAAGTCGAGGAAGGCCGCGTGCTCGACGAAGTCCTGGAAGCTCGCGTCGAGCGTCGTGGCCGTGGTGTTCCCGAAGATCTGGCGGAGCGGCTCCTGGCCGGGAACGCCGTTGTCCCAGGCATTGATGATGATCGACTTGTCGTCGATCGTGTCGGTCACGAAGCGCCAGAACAAGCCCGCGCCGTACGGGTGGAGCCCATCGAGCGACTGGTTCAGCGGGTTGCCGAAGTGAAACAGCGCGTAGTTCGACGTCATCATGAACGGGCCGGTGTAGTCGAACGGGCCGTTGTTGTCGGGGATGGCGTTCATCGCCCCCCACTCCGCCGTCGACTCGAAGATCCAGCTGTAGGCCCGGAACGCGCCGGAGGTGAACTGGACGTCGTGGTAGTACTCGTGCGCGGTCACCGCCTCCATCGCGGCGACGGCGCTCGGGCTCGACGACGCGAACATGCCGAGCGAGAGCACGAAGTACGGAAAGCCGTCGCTGTCGAGCGACGCGTAGCCCCCGTCGAACTCGATGCCCGGCGTGTCGTCGGCGCCGACGACGAAGGCGTTGACCTTGTACTGGTCGGCGCCGATCGGGACGTCCTGCTGCAGCGTGTCGTGATAGGTCGACCACGACAGCTCGAGCACGTCGAGCACCTTCTGTGCGTTCGCGGGGAGCACCGCGCCGGTCTTCCAGTGCACGACGAAGTTGGCCGACTCGGCCGTCTCCCACGGCCCGGGAAAGCCTTCGCGGACCTGCTTCGGCCCGTGGTGGAGCGCGGCGGTGCGTGGGGCGAGGTTCCAGCGAGCTTCGATCTCCGGGAGGTGGTCAAGAGTGCCGCAGCGGTGCTCCGCGTGGGCCGGCGACGCGGCCAGGGCCGCAGCAAGAACGAGCAATGCTGTCTTCACGACTTCCTCCGAGAGCGCCGCAGCGCGGAGAGACCGAGTACCACGAACAGGGTCGACGTCGCCGCGCCTCCACCCGACGAGCCCGTGCTGCAGCAGCCGCCATCGTCGGTCCCGTCACCCGGCTCCATCGCGTCGTCGCCGTCGGTGACCATGTCGTCACCGTCCATCGAGCCGTCGTCCGACGGCTCCTCGACCACCGGCGTCGCCGTCGTCGTCAGGAAGTACTGACGGCCGGTCCGGCGCTCGTCCGACGTGGCCCACGCGACCACACGGACCGCAGCGATGCCATCGGGGAACACGAGCTCGGTGGTGCTCTCGAGGCCCGTGACGGCCAGGTCGGTGTACTCGACGCCGGCGTTGGTCTGCACGGCCATCGTCGCGTGCAGGGCGGTCGTCGGCAGGGTGTTCGTCAGGGCAAGCGTCAAGCTCATGCGGCCCGACGGTGGTCGCGCCACCTCGAGAACGGCGAACCCGTAGCTGTACAACGCGTTCATCGCCATCGTGGCCGTCTGCCCCTCGGCGGGGATGTACGCCGCCAGGCGCTCCTCGTCGGGGTGACCGTCCTCCGAGAAGTCCTCCATCGCGGAATCGATGGCGGCGCGGTCGTCCATCGGAAAGTCGATGTACGCGGCCCGCTTCGCCAGATCCGCGAACGCACTCTCGAGCGTTTCGGTGCCCGCGTGCATGAACAACACGCCGAGCGGTTCGGCGGTCTGGTCGCCCTGCTCCCACGACTGCACCACCGAGTCGCGGACGCCGAGCTTGTCCGTCAGGTTCTTGAAGAAGATGGACGCGCCGTACTGATGAACACCCGATACGAAGTCCTCGACGAAGTCCCCGTACCAGAACAGCGGGAGCTGGCCGCGCAGGAAGTATGGCCCGACATACAGGAACGGCTCGGGGGCGCCCGGCATCGCCTGCATCGCCGCCCACTCCGCCGTCGCCTCCCAGTACCAGTCGTACCGATCGTAGGCGTCCATCGAGAACTGCACGTCGTGATAGAACTCGTGCGTCACGACCGAGCCGATGACGTCGTCGGAGTACTCGAACATGTCGCGCGAGATGACGAAGTAGGGGTAGCCCTCGTCGTCGATCGAGGCGTAGCCACCCGAGAAGTCGATCTCGGGCGTATCGATGTCGCGCGAGATGTAGGCGTTCAGCTTGTAGGTCTCGGTGCCCGTCGGCAGCGAGTGCCCCATCTCGTCGATAAACGTTGTCCACGACGTCTCGAGCCAGTCGAGCACGACCTGCGCGTTGGCCTCCGTGACCGACGCGTCCTGCCAGTGCACGGCGAAGTTGTCGGACGCGAGCGTGGTGTATGTGCCGGAGAAGCCTTGCCGCTCCTGCTTGTCGAGGACGGGCCCGAGGCTTGGCGGCACCACCGGCTTGCCCTGCATGCGCGCGGCGTGAATGCGCGATGGCGTACCGCAGCGATGACCGGGGGCCGCGCTGGCAGATCCGGCGACCGCCAATACGACACCAAGACCGACGAGGAGCGAGCTCACCGTCGCATCCTGCCATAGGCGGCAGGGGGGGCGGAATCAGGGAGTTTCGACCGCGAGCGTGTGCGGGGGCGTCTTCGCGTTGTCGAGGCGGTCCCAGGCGAGGTACGGAATCCCGTCACGCGCGCCACTCGCGCCGATGTGGAAGCCGTCGAGCGAGAGCCCCGGGGCGACCGGCGCGGTCGTCCAGGTGCCTGACTTGGTCGCGAGGTACACGTCGGCGGTCAGCCCGTCCTGGTACGCGATCATCGGCGTGCCATTCGAGAGGAACATCGCGGCGCCGGCCCCGACGGTGTGCGTGCGATCACCGGGCCGCTGCCCGTCATCGACCACTTCCGGCGTGCCCGGTGAGCCCGCCCACGTCGTGTACATGAGCTGGTCGCCGATCGCGTCCTGATAGGCGATATGAACGGTGCCGCTGTCATCCACGGCGGCGCTCGCCCAGAGGCCGCGATCGCCCGTGCCGTCGTGCAGGGTCTGCTCGGTGAACGTGCTGGAGCCCGCGGCGGTCTCCACCGCCAGCTTCAGGGCGCGCGCGTTCATGTCGTAGTACGCCGCCGCGAGGCGCCCATCGGGGAGCGCGACGAGCGACACGTAGAGGCCGGTGCCGCTGCCGAGGGACTCCACCGGCGACATCTCGATGGGCGCGGTGCAGGTGCCGGCGACGCACTCCTCGCCGTCACCACATGCGCCCGTACAGTCCGATGTGACGGCCGCACAGGTCTCGCCCATCATCCCCGCGATACAGACCGTGCCCGCCGCGCAGTAGCCACCGCAGGTGCCCGCGCCCGCGACGATCACGCTCGTAGACCACG
>JALHPV010000030.1 GCA_022842285.1 Kofleriaceae bacterium | reverse complement strand
GCCGGTCCCGCCACACCATGCGGACCTGCCGGGCCCACGCCGCCAGTCGGCCCCGCCGGTCCCGCCGGACCCACCGGGCCCGCCACGCCGGTCGCCCCGACCGGACCCGCCGGACCCACCGGACCGGTCTGCCCCGCCGGACCCACCGGACCGATCGGCCCCTGCGGACCCGCCGGGCCCATCGGCCCCATGAGGCCCATCGGACCCGCGACGCCCTGCGGACCCTGCTCGCCCTGTGGACCCTGCGGACCCGCCGTCGAAGCGCAGTCCACGACCGAGCACGAGCCGTCGCCAGAGGTGTCTTCCTCGGCGTCGCACACGCGATCTTCGTCGCGATCCCAGCAGCTGATGCCGTTCAGTCCGTCGGCACCGTTGGCGCCGTTCGCTCCGTCGGCACCCGCCGGACCCGTTTCACCCGCCGGACCGGCCGGGCCCTGCTCCCCCGGGGGCCCCTGCTCGCCCGTGGTGTCGTCGGGGAAGCCGATCGAGTCCTCGGGCTCTGGAAGGTTGTCGCCGCAAGCAGCGATCAGCGCACAGAGAGCAAAGCGCAGCAGCACGTTCTTCGACATGTGACGGAGTCTCCCCGGGGATAGAGAGCGTCACAATCGGCGAGACGGTTGCGCCGAGTCCAGCGCTTGATGTGCAACGTTTGTGAAACGCGGGGTAGCGCCGCGGTAGCGACCGCCGATCAGTTGGTCGTCGGGAAGCCGCGCTTCTCGAGGAGCGCCTTCACCTCGGGGTCACGACCTCGGAACTGCCGGTACGCCTCGGCCCGGTCCGTGGTGTTGCCGGGCGCGAGGATGAACTGCTTCATCTTGCCGGCCACCGTCGGGTCGAACACGTTGCCGGCCTCCTTGAAGGCCTGGCGCGTATCGGCGTCCATCACTTCGCTCCAGAGGTAGCTGTAGTAACCCGCCGAGTACGAGTCGCTCGAGAACAGGTGGAGAAACTGCGGCAGGCGGTGCCGCATCGCGATCTCCTTCGGCATGCCGAGCTTCGTGAGCGTGTCGCGCTCGAAGGCGTCGGCGTCGACGGTCGTGCCCGCCGGCAACGTGTGTAGCGCCATGTCGACGAGGGCCGACGACAGGTACTCGACCGTCGCGTACCCCTGGTTGAACTGCTTGCTCGCCTCGACCTTGTCGAGGAGCTTCTGCGGCATCTTCGCCTTCGTCTGGTAGTGCAGGCCGTACTTGTCGAGGATGGGGCGCGTCAGCACCCACATCTCGTGCACCTGCGACGGGTACTCGACGAAGTCGCGCGGGGTGTTCGACAGCCCCGGGAAGTTCACCTCGGAGAGCAGGCCGTGGAGGCCGTGGCCGAACTCGTGGAAGAGCGTCTGTGCGTCATCGAGAGAGATGAGCACCGGCTCGCCGGGCGCCCCCTTCACGAAGTTGTTGTTGTTCGACGTGATCGCGGTGACCTCCTTGCCCGTGAACGTCTCGTGGCCGCGATAGCCCGACGCCCACGCGCCCGAGCGCTTGCCCCCGCGCGCGAAGTAGTCACCGTAGAAGAGGCCAACGTACTTGCCGTCCTTGCCGTTCACTTCCCAGACGCGCACGTCGGGGTGGAACACCGGGACCGTGCCCGTGATCTCCTTGAACGTCAGGCCGTAGAGCTGCTCCGCCATGTACATCGAGGCGGCGATCATGTTGTTCAGCTCGAAGTACGGCTTCAGCTGCTCCTGGTCGAGGTCGTACTTCTTCTTGCGGACCTTCTCCGCGTAGTAGAGGTAGTCCCAGCCCTCGATCGCCTTGACCTTGTCCTTCTTGGCGATCGCCGCCATGTCGGAGACCTCCTGCTTCACGCGGGCCGTCGCCGCCGGCCACACCCGCATCATCAGGTCCTGCGCCTTGGCCGGGTCCTTCGCCATCGAGTCGTACATGCGCCAGTGCGCATGCGTCGCGTAGCCGAGGAGCTGCGCGCGCTCGGTGCGGAGCGCGACAATCTTGCTGATGATCGCGTTGGTGTCGGTCGCGCCACCGTTGTCACCGCGGCCCTTGAACGCCTTCCACACCTTCTCGCGCAGGTCGCGTCGCGACGAGCTCGTGAGGAACGGGTCGACGCTCGAGCGCGTGTTCACGACGACCCACTTGCCCGCGAGCTTGCGCTCGTCGGCGGCGGCCTTCATCGAGGCGATGAGACCGGGCGAGAGCCCCGCGAGGTCCTTCTGGGTCTCGAGGACGATCCACGTCTCCTCGTCCTTCAGCACCTTCTGCGAGAACTCGGTGAAGAGGCCCGCGAGCTGCTGGTTGATCGCGCCGAGCTGGGCTTTGCCCTGCGCGTCGAGCTTGGCGCCGCTCTGCACGTAGCGCGCGTACGTCAGCTCCACGAGGCGCTGCTCCTGGGGCGTGAGCCCCGCCGACATGCGGGCCTCGTACACGGCGCTGATCTTCGCGAAGAGCCCCGAGTTGAACGTGATCCGGTCGTAGGCCTCGGCGAGCTTGGGCGACCATTCCTGATCGACGGCCTGGACCTCCGGGCCGTTCAGGCTGCTCGTCAACACCGAGAAGATGGTCTCGGCGCGGTCCTCGTGGCGACCGGCGTCCTGGAGGGGCACGAACACCGTCTGGAACGTCGCCGGCGCCGGGTTCTTCACGATGACGTCGATCTCCGCCATCAGGAGCTGCAGCCCGAGGGTGAACGCCGGACCGACGAGGGCCGGCTTCGCCTTGTCCCACGGCGGCACGCCGTCGTAGGGCCCGGTCCACTTCGCGAGGAGCGGATCCTGGTCGGCCAGCGCCCGCAGACGCACAACCTCGGCCTGCGCCGCCTCGTACGCCACCAGCGCCGGATCCTTGACCGGCGGGGGCGCCACGTCGACCACGGGCTCGACGGGCGTCGGTGTCGTGGTGGCCGACTTCTTGGGCGGACAGCAACTACCGGTGAGGAGCAGACCGAGGAGCACGGAGCCGAAACGCGACATAGGGGCCGGACTCTACCCGATCGGTGCTAGCGTTTTGCGATGACTCGGCTGCTCATCGCGCTGCTGGTTGTCGTCGGAATTCAGGGGGACGCGGTAGCCGCAGGTGTCGCCCGGCCGAAGGCGGTGTTCGCCAAGATCACCCTCGGTGCCGACAGTGGGCTCGACGGAATCCGCCAGGCCGCGAACGCCGTCGCCCCCGGCGCGGGCGGCATGCTGACCGGCAGCATGATCACCGGGGCCCTCGGCGTCGCGACGAGCGGCCTCGACGCGACCGGCCCGCTGCACGTGCTGTACGTCAACGGCGCGACGAGCGCGGGCTTCGTCGCGTTCGGCAAGGTCGGTGATACAGGCGCCCTCCCCGCCAGCGCGGTCGTGAAGAAGAAGTGGGCGTTACTCGGCGACCCGGAGCTGACGACGCTCGTCTCGAAGTGGGCGTTCTCGGCGCTGACGGGCAAGGTCCCGGCGGAGCTCGTGGCCACCGTCTATCCCGATTCGATGATCACGTCGCTCGATCTCCCGGCGCTGCGGACGCAGGTGGTCGGCCTCGCGGGCGGGTCGGGCGCGTCGCTCGGCCAGCTGTTCGATGGGATCGTCGGCGTCGCGACCGACACGCTCTCGGTCACGATCCGGATCGACGCGTCGGCGGACCGCCTCGGGCTCGTCACGACGGTCACACCCAAGGCGAAGACGAAGCTCGCCGAGCTCGTGCGCGCTCAGAAGCCGGCCGACTTCACCCAGTTCAAGCGCCTCGCCGACGGACCGGCGGCGTACCTGCTCGGTGCGCGGATCACCGCCGGTCCGTATCGCACCGGCCTGCTCTCTCTCGCGCAGCAACTGATCACATCCGGCTCGGCGGGAACCGTGGTGTCCTACGATGCCCTGCTCGGGGCGATGACGGGCGAGGCGATGCTGGCCGCGAGCGGTTCGGCGACGACAGGCGTGCAGGCACGTGGCCTCTATGGCCTGCTCGACCCGAAGGCCGCCGAAACCGCGACGAAGGAGATCCACGCCGCCATGGCGCAAGCCTCGACGGCCAACATCGGCGGCGTGTCCACGACGACGGTCGCCGTCCCTGGCTTGACCTCCCACGACGGCGTCACGATCCGCGCGTACGAGACGACCACCACACCTGCCGTCGGTCCGGCCGTGCAACGCACGCACTTTGCCGTGGTCGACAACTACATCGCGTTCGTCACGGACGGCGATGCCCCGCGCACCATCGATGCGGCGCGGAACAAGGGCACGTCCCTCAAGGTCTCGGCGACGCAGCAGGCCCTGTTCGACCTGGCCACCGCGCGGCAGGACAGCCTGGCGATGACGCTCGATCTCGGCGCGACCCTTGGCTCGTCGGTCCCGATCCCGCTGCCGGCGGGCTCGGACATCCTCGTCTCCGTCGGGTTCAAGAATCGCGCGATGCAGCTCTACGTCGCCGCCCCTGTCGCCATCTTCAAGAAGATGGCGGGTGTGCCCTGATGGGGTGCCCTGACGGGATCGACTAGAAGTTCCGTTCTCGTAACGAGTCGCGAACCGCCGCGTCTGCTTACTAGATCGAGGTGAGGTGCAGCGCGTGGTCGATCTCGGACTTCGCGGTCGCCGCCGGGAACGTCCAGCGCGAGCCGACGTCCGTGATGCACGCGCCGACGGTGTCGGGAAGCTCGCCGGTGAGCTTCAGGCCGGACACGGCGCCATCGGTCTCGATCGAGAGGTGGAGATTGGCGATGGTCGCCGTGCGGAGCTCGGGCGGGACGCGGAGCCAGCAGTACTCGAGCTCGTCAGCGTACTCGGTCTCGATGGTGTCATCGACCTGCTGGGCGGTGAGCCCGCGGCCGGTCTTCTCGACGACGACGGGCGTCTCCTCCTCGTCGTCGGGGACGATTTGCTCGCGGGTGTGGACGCCCTCGGCGAACGCCGACGACGAGGCGAGGGTGAGGGCGACGGCGGCGAGGATGGTCTTCATGCCCTGCCCCTAGAGCAGCCCGTGTGCCAGGGATTTATTCCCGTGCGAACGAGGACTTTCTTGTCGAACGGACCGCGTCTTTCGACCCCGGCTAGCGCAGTAGTCGGGTGCGGTGACCTTGACCCGCGCTAGCATTGGGCTGTGCAGCGTATTCGCGCCCTGGCCCTGATCCTCTTCCTTGGCGCCTGCTCGTCCGCGAAGGCCCCACCGGCGGGCGAGGCCCCCAAGACGGGGTGGGACGCGGCGGCGGTCCTGACCGAGCAGCAGACGGCCCAGCAGGTCGGGACCGGGGTCCCCACGCCCCCGCCGCCGGCCGACCCGCGCGAAAGCCTGCTTGCGGAGGCGACGGTCCAGCTCCTCGAAGAGCAGCACCTCATCCACCCCAGGCTCGACGACAAGGTCTCGCAGGAGGCCTTCAACGTCTACATGGACCGGATCGACGCCGGGAAGATGTTCCTCCTCAAGGCCGACCGGGACGGCCTGGCGCACCACGCCATGAAGATCGATGACCAGCTGCGCGCCGGGAAGATCGACCTCGCCCACGACGGCGCCGATGTCTTCGCGGCCCGGGTCGCCGTGGTGGAGAAGATGGTCGCGTCCATCCTCACCGCCCCCATGGACTTCTCCAACGAGGAGTTCATCGAGCTCGACTCGAAGAAGGTGCAGCCGGCGACCACGGAGGAGGAGCTGGCAGACCGCTGGCGCCGTCGCCTCGAGCTCGAGGTGATGGAGCGGGTGGCCGGCATGGAAGACCGGCTCAAGCCGAAGGATCCCAAGAAGACCGATGCGGCGGACCCCGACGAGGATCGCTCGCCCGTGTCGGCCATCCCCGCGACTCCGGAGCTGCGCGAGGCCAAGGCCCGCGAGGATCTGGCCAAGCAGTACAGCGGTCGGTTCGCCCGCCTGCGGGCCCCGGGCGCGCTCGATGCGGCCGCCGATGTCGTGAACGCCGTCGCCGCTGCGCTCGACCCGCACACCGAGTACCTGCCGCCGGCGGAGAGCGCCAACTTCGACATCAGCATGAGCGGGTCCCTCGAGGGGATCGGCGCGGTGCTACGCGAGAAGGACCACTACATCGAGGTGAGCGAGATCGTCCCGGGTGGCGCCAGCTCGCGCCAGGGCGAGCTCGAGGCGGGCGACCTGATCCTCTCCGTGCAGCAGGAGGGCGCCGAGCCGGTGGACACCTTCGACCGTCGCATCGACGAGGTCGTGAAGATGATCCGCGGCAAGAAGGGCACCGTCGTCAAGCTGCGGGTGCAGAAGCCGGCGAACGTCGAGAAGACGATCTCCATCACGCGTGACATCGTCGTCATCGAGGACACGTACGCGCGGGGCGCGGTGCTCGAGCGCAAGGGCAAGCCGTCCTACGGCTATATCCACGTCCCCGGCTTCTACGGCAAGCGCGGCAACGGCACGCGCGCCGCCGGCGCCGACGTCGATGCCCTGCTCACCAAGCTCAAGGGCAAGAAGATCGCGGGCGTGATCCTCGATCTGCGCTCGAACGGGGGCGGCTTGCTCGACGAGGCCGTCACGATGACGGGCTCGTTCATCGACCGCGGTCCCGTGGTGCAGGTGAAGGACAACGACGGCGAGCACAAGACGCTCTCCGACGAGACCGGGGGCGTGACGTACGACGGTCCCCTCCTCGTCCTCGTCGATCGCTTCAGCGCCTCCGCCTCGGAGATCGTCGCCGGCGCGCTGCAGGACTACCACCGCGCGATCATCGTGGGCGCGGGCCCTTCGACGCACGGCAAGGGCACGGTGCAGACGCTCGTGGATCTGGATCGCCTGACCGGTGGCAAGGTCGAGCTCGGCGAGCTGAAGCTGACCATCCAGCAGTTCTTCCGGGTCACGGGCTCCTCGACCCAGGTCCAGGGCGTCATTCCCGACGTGATGCTCCCCGACCCCGCGGGCTACATCGAGTCAGGCGAGAAGACGCTCGATCACGCGCTCGCCTGGTCCTCGATCCAGCCCGAGCAGTACGCGAAGTCGAGCGACAAGTGGACGAGCGAGGCCCTCGCGAAGAAGAGCGCGGCCCGCATCGCCAAGCAGCCCGTCCTCGCCAAGGTCGCCACGACCACCGAGCTCCTGAAGGCGCGCCAGGCCGATACCCGCGTCCCGCTCCAGCGCACGGCGTGGGAGAAGCGCCGCGCCGACCAGCGGGCCGCCCTCGATGCCGCGTCGCCCGAGCTCGACAAGCAGCCCGCGGCCTTCACGGTGATCGGCCTCGACGAGCCGGCGGCCGACAAGCAGCCCGTCGACAAGAAGGCGCCTACCGCCGCGGACCCGAAGAAGCCCCTCGACCGTGCCGCCCGGTGGCGCGACACCCTCTCGAAGGACCCGTGGGTCGCGGAATGCTTGAATATTCTCGCCGACGCCAAGTGAATCTCCGACGTTGACACGAGGGGGTATGCGCGGCACAACTCGCGCGATGTCCAAGCTTGGCAGCCTCCTCGCCCTCGCTCTCGTCGTCGGTGCCTGCGACAAGGGTCCGCCCGTGAAGGCCGAGTCGGCGCCCGCCGCGACGGCGAAGACGGCCGAGGCCCCCAAGGCCGAGGCCCCCAAGGCCGAAGCCCCCAAGGCCGAAGGCCAGAAGTTCGGCGAGGCGATCTCGGTCACCGAGGTGACGTCGATCGACGCGATCCTCGCCGACGGCAAGGCCTACGCCGGCAAGACCGTCCGCGTGGAGGGCATGGTCACGGATGTCTGCCCGAAGCGTGGGTGCTGGATGGAGCTCGCGAGCTCGAAGCCGGGCGAGAAGCTCAAGTTCAAGGTCACCGACGGCGTCATGACCTTCCCCGCCGACGCGAAGGGCAAGACGGCGATCGCCCAGGGCGTGGTCGCGGTCCGCGAGCTCACGCTCGAGGAGACGAAGGAGTTCGCGAAGTACGAGGCCGAGGAGTACGGCAAGCCGTACGACGAGGCGTCGATCACCCAGCCGCGCACGATCGTTCGGCTCGACGGCACCGGCGCGATCCTCCAGTAACGTGAAGTGGCGGAAGGCGTTCCGCGCCGTCCACCGGGACGTAGGCTACGCCGCCGTAGCACTCACGATCGCGTACGGCCTCTCCGGCATCGCGGTCAATCACATCGAGGACTGGAACCCGTCGTACTCCTACGCGACGGAGTCCGTCAGCGTGGGTCCGCTGACCGAGGCGACCCTCGCCGAGAAGGCCGCGCACGTCGTCGCGTCCCTGCAGATCGATCCGCGTAGCGTCCGCGGCCACATCCAGGAGAACGACCGCGAGCTGCGCGTGTTCCTGGTCGGGGGCAGTGAGGTGCGCCTCGACATGGCGACCGGTGTCGGCACGCACACGTTCGTGAAGGAGCGCGCGGTCTTCTTCCAGGTCAACGCGCTGCACCTGAACAACCTGAAGGGCGCGTGGACCTGGATCGCGGACATCTTCGCGTTTGCGCTGATCGCCCTCGCGATCACCGGCCTGTTCATGAACAAGGGCGACCGGGGCCTCATGGGTCGCGGCAAGTACTTCGTCGCCGGCGGCCTCGCGATCCCGATCTGCGCGATCGTGTACCTCTACTGGTAGTGGCGAGACGTCGCGATCCCGCGCCAAAGCGCTGGCATGACGAGGGCTTGCAGCCGGCCACGAATCGCGCGGAACCTGCCGTCGGGGGATGGACACAATAGGGTGCGCCGGCCGGACGTTAGGAGATTCATGACTCGAGTTGCTGCGACGTCGATGCTGCTCTTCGCGATCGCTGGATGCGGCGCGGCGCCCCCGGCCGGACCCGCCGTCGCTGCGCCTGCGGGATCGCCAACCGTGGCGGCGAGGCCGGTGACGACCACCACGCCCCCTCCCCTTGCCCCGGTCGCGAATGGGCTGCCGATCGGCAAGGGCGACTTCGGCACACCGGGCCCGACGCTCCTGCGCGGCCTGGACGAGCAGGGGCGCTGGATGGCCTTGTGTCAGGCCCGCAAGGACACCGATGGCGACGGGAAGGTCGAGATCTACTTCGGCCACCACGGCGACTTCTTCGGCGACGCCATGGAGCAGTTCCTCGTGCTCGGCGGCGGTGAGGGCACGCCCATCGATTACCTCGTCGCGCAGTCGGAGGACGGGCGGTGGGTGGCCGTCATCCGCGGCGGAGAGCTCCAGCTGGTCGACACGACGACGGGCGGCTACTCCGTGATGGCGGGCGCAGATCTGAAGGCGGATGGACGCCCGGGCATGCGGCATCGCGCGGCGGTGTTCGCGGGGAACCAGCTCGTGTTTGTCCGGACTGCGGACAAGGCCAACGATCGATTGGTGGTGCTCGACCTCGCGACGCAGAAGGAGAAGGAGCTGCCGGTCACGGGGCGGGCGTGGCGGATGGCCCCGGAGAGCGCGCGGCGCCTCGCGGTGTACACGGTGGGGCTGGGCGACGAGTTCCCCTCGCTGCACACGACGCTGGCGCGCGGCGAGTGTCTCGGGCAGCCGATGTCGTACGGCACGTACGGGCAGAGCGGGCCGGTACCGACGCAACGCTTCGTCGATCTGACGACGGGGACGGAGACGACGTCGTCCGACACCGCGATCGCCATCGGCGACGAGCTCGTTCACACGCCGGCGAGCGGCGGCATCTTCATCGATAGCGACCCGATCGCGCCCCGTACGTGCCGGGCGATGATCATGGCGGTGCTGGAGAATCCGGCCCGCGTCGTCGCCCAGTGCACCGAAGGCAAGCGGCGCAAGATCTGGCTGTTCGGCCGCGAGCTCGCGACGGAGCTGGAGACGGTGAAGGGCGACGGCTTCTACTCGGACCACACGAGCATGCTCGAGGCCGGAACGGGCGTGGTGTGCGATGCAGGGCTGTTCTGCATCAACGTGCAGACGAACGAGCGCATCGATCTGCAGGGGGGCGTGGCGACCTACGTGTTCGGCAACTGGATCTACGTCGTGCACGCGACGACGAGCTCGCGCAAGTTCGAGGTCATCGACATAGCGTCCGGCAAGCGGACAAAGCTCGAGACCACGGATTCGCGGCGCGCAGCCGGGAAGTTCGTGCTCGACAGCGACTGGAACCTGATCGACCTCGAGCAGGGCAAGGTCATCGGCAACTTCGGCAAGCTGCCGGACGAGCGCGTGATCGCGCTGAATCCCCAGGGACAGCTGCTGCTGGCGGCCGCCGAGGGGCAGGGGCCGTATCAGTGGAAGTCGCTATAGGCCGGCGGCGGGTCGGCGACGATCGGGGTGAGTACGGGCACGATCGTGGCGAGCGAGCGGGTGAACAGGGAGAGCTGATCGGGATCCGCGAAGACGGCGGCGAAGTCCTCGGGGGCGAAGGCGCGGACGAGGCGCGAGGCGTACGTGTCGCGCAGGAGCCGCACGTAGTGGTCGGCGTCGTAGTCGCGCGGATCGCTGTCCTCGACGCTGAGCGCGCCGCCGCCGGAGCGCGTGCGGTAGACCCGATACCGCTCGCCGGCGCGCCAGGTGGTGCGACCGGCCGCGAGGACGGCCTCGTACGAGAGCTCGTGGCGCTGCTCGCGGACGGCGAGGTACTCGTCGGGCGTCTTGGTGAGGCGGACCAGCGACGAGACCTCGTGTGTGGGGAGCTCGCGGCCGCGGAGCGCGGTGACGGTGGCGAGGTAGGCGGCCCGCACGCCCGGCACATCGTCGCGAAGCAGGCACCCGATGGCGCGGCGGAGGAAGGCCTCGCCGAAGGGTTCGGCTCGACTCGAGCGAAAGGCGACGCCGCGGAGGGTGAGCTTGCCGTCGTAACCGAGGAGCGCGTAGTTCTTGGGCTCGTGGCTCAGCATCGCGGCGTAGCGGCCGTCGTACTCGAGGCGGACGAGGTCGGGTAGGAGGGCCGCGACCTCGGCGACCACGCGGCGCTCGTCGGCCTCGGTCCAGGACGTGGGGACCGTGAAGTACACGCCGTCGGTATCGGCCTCGAGCAGGGTGACGCCCCGCGCGGCCAGCTCGGTGCACATGAGATCGAGGACCTCGCGGCCTCGCCGCGTGACCTCGTTGGCGGCATGCACGTCCGCGAAGCGAGTGAGCGAGCCAGCGCCGAGGTAGCCGTAGGCGCTGTTCACGACGAGCTTCATCGCGGCCGACATCGCCTCGTGACTGGCGCGCTCGGGTGAGCCGACCGGTGCGAGCTTCGCCGCGGCCTTCGCCTCGAGGCGGCGCACCACGAGCTGATCGACCACCGCGAGGAGCGCGCCGAGCCGATCGCGCGTCGGCGAGATCTTGTACTCGCGCATGAGCGACGGATAGAGCGACGCGACGTCGGCCTTCACCACGCGGTGCGCGACGCCGGCGGCGAACAGATGCAGGGCCGCGCCGGTGTGCTGCGTACCGTCACCGGGCCGGTGCGCCGGCAGCGCCTGCCCGGATCGCAGGTACGCGCGCACCAGCAGTGGATCGATCACACCCGTCGCCGGGCCGGCATCGGCGAGCCGCTCGTAGCGACGCGGCGCCATCCGGGCCAGCGCGAACGCCGGTCCGCCGAGGAGCCGCGCGAGGCCATCGACCTCCTCGACATCGGCAGCCGCGTACCGGCGCACGCGATCCGGGTCCGTCTGCCACACGGCGTGAATCTGCGAGCCGGGGATGTGCTCGCGATCGGGGCCCGCCACGCCGAGGTGCTTCGCCACCGCCTTGAGACCATGCCCCGGCAGGTCCCGCGCGGCGAAGTCGTGGCGCATCACTGCATCCATCGTGTCGATCAGCTCGCGGCCGGGGATCACGAACCGGATGCGCCGCGTCACCTCGGAGTCCTGCTGCCGCGGCGCCACCGCCCCTCGCCTCGCCCCTCGCTGCCGCAAGCCCGGCGGGCCGATGCGCCCGAGCGCGAGGGGGACGTTCAGGATGCGCGCCCGGCGCTCGAGGAACGGCAGATCGAAGCCGTGCAGGTTGTGGTTCTCGATGACGTCGGGGTCCGTGGCGCGGACGAGCTCGACGAACCGCGTGATCAGCGCCCGCTCGTCGGCATCATCGAGAAGCTGGACGGTGCCATCGGGCAGCCGCGTGGCGATCAGGAAGATCCGGTCGACCTCGGCATCGAGGCCCGTCGTCTCCAGATCGAACTGCATGCGCCGCAGCTCGGCGAACGTGAGGTCCTTGAAGTACGTGCGGCCGGTCGCGACCAGGTACTGCTCCTCGGGCGGCAGGTACAGCGCGTGGTCATCGCGCGGAATCGCCCCCGCGAGCGTCCGCATGTCATCGGCGCGCACCACGAAGCGCAGGGCGCCCTCCCCCGCGAGCTCCCGGTAGGTCGCCTTGCCGGCAAGCCCGCGCAATCCTTCGATGCTGTCCACCAGCACCCACGACCGCGACCGCTCCACCTCGTACACCAGGGTGCCCGCCACGCGCCGCCACACGTGCACGACCCCATCGCCCTCTGCCCAGACCGCGACGATGCCCGGCGTCGGGTCCCAGCCGAACAGCCAGTCCTCCTCGATGGGCACACCCCACGCTACGCTGTCCCTCCGACATGGATCTGTAATGCCCGGGCGGGGGCTGCGTCGTATGGGCGAAAGGACAGTGACCATGACGAACGAAGCGAACCAGAAGCCCTCCCCGTGCAAGTGCAACCCCTGCACCTGTGACCCGAAGACCTGCGACTGTCGTGCGTGCCAGAAGCGCGCCCTCGAGCAGGAAGACGAGCTCGAGTAGGGCGATGACGGACCCGACCCCCGACAGCCTCGCCGAGGTCCTCGTCGCGAATCACCGCGACTTCCTCGCGTTCGTCGAGCGCCGGGTCCATGACCGCGGGCTCGCGGAAGAGATCGTCCAGGACGCGCTGGTGAAGAGCCTCGAGCGTGAAGGCGAGATCCGCGAATCCGCGGTCGGTTGGTTTTACCGCGTGCTGCGCAACGCGATCATCGATCGTGCGCGACGCGCCAAGGTCCAGGCGTCTCGACTCGAGGCGCTCGCGGCCGAGATGGATGCTCAGCCGGACGACCGCGAGCTCAGCGCCGTGGTGTGCCGCTGCGTGTCCTCGCTCGCGAAGACCCTCAAGCCGGAGTACAGCGAGGCGCTCGCCCGGGTGGATGTCGATGGCGTCACGGTCAAGGACTACGCCGTCGAAGCGGGGGTGACCGCGAACAACGCCGGCGTCCGGGTGCATCGAGCCCGTGAGGCGCTGCGCAAGCAGGTCGCTCGTGCTTGCGGGACATGCGCCACCCACGGCTGCGTCGATTGCACCTGTGGCTAGCCATCGGTTACGCCGCCCACCGGGAATCTCACGGTAGCGCCGTGGTCAGGCGGGGCATGATCGCGCATGCTGGCCCCGTGAGCGCGACGCTCGAGCGGTGGGTCGAGGCGTGGTTGGGCGCGAGCGACGAGCCGATCGAGGCGGTCGAGAACCGGACGCCGAAGGAGCTCGTGGACCGGGCCATCGTGTGGGAAGGCTATGCCCAGACCTTCCAGTTCTCGTACGTCTCGCCGTCGGCGGAACGGCTGCTCGGGTACCCCGTGCGGCGGTGGACCGACGAGCCGACGTTCTGGTCGGATCTGGTGATCGTGCCCGCTGACCGCGATGACGCGGTGGCGTACTGCGCCCTCGCCACCACGAAGCGCGCCGACCACGTGTTCGAGTACCGCGCCCGTCACGCCAACGGCGAGATCGTGTGGCTCCGCGACTTCGTCACCGTCATCGTCGGCCCCCGCGGCCTCGCGCGTTCGTTGCGCGGGATCATGCTGGACATCACCGCCGAGAAGCGCGCCTCCGAAGCGTTCGGGGAGCCCGCGACCTTCCGGCGGCCCGACCGCCAGGCGCTCGATGCGCTCGGGGGCGGCCCTCATTGACCACGAGCACGCCGTCAGGAGCCGGCGCTGCTGATGGTGGCCACGCGTGGCAGGCGGACGGTGAAGCGCGTCGTCGCGTGTAGCTGTGACTCGACCTCGATGGAGCCACCGTGGGCCGCGATCACCTCGCGGGCGATGAAGAGTCCGAGCCCCATGCTGCCGGGGCGCGGGGTCGCGTTCGAGCCCTGGTGATACGGCTCGAACAGGCGGGCGAGCTCGTCGGAGGCGATGCCCGGTCCTTCGTTCGCAACCGTCAGCACGGCGTCGGTTCCCGAGATCCGAGACTCGACGATGATCGGGGCGCCGGGCGTGCCGTGCTGGAGCGCGTTGCCCACAAGGTTCGTGATCACCTGCGCGATGCGGTCGGCATCCCAGGTGCCGAGCTCGTCGCCCTCGTGGCCGATCCGGATCACGCGGCCAGGCGCCGAGGCCTGACACTCGTCGACGACCTGCTCGACGATCTCGCGCAGGTTCGTCGGCTTGGGGTTGATCGGGATGGAGGCGCCGATCCGCGCCTTCGCGAAGTCGAGCAGATCGTTTACGAGGCGCGCCGCCCGCTCGGCGGAGCGCGAGATCCGGCTCAGGATCCGCTGCGCCGCCGGCGGGAGCTCGAAGTCAGCGAGGGCGTCGGCCCCGAGGGCGATGGCGCCGAAGGGCGTCCGGAGATCGTGACTGACGATACCGATGAGGCGCTGCTCGTACTGCGAGCGCTGCGTGAGCTCCGAGAGCGCGACCTTGGCCTCGTGGATGTCGGTGTTCGTCCCGATCCACTTCATGATCGCACCACGTACGTCGCGCTCGGCGTTCGCGCGCCCCAGGTGCCAGCGATACTCGCCATCCGCATTGCGCAGGCGGAACTCGACCTCGTAGGGCTCACCGGTCGCGAGGGACCGAGTCCAGCGCTCCACCGTCGTCTCCACGTCGTCGGGGTGCAGCACCGCCAGCCAGCCTTCACCCAGGATCTGTTCCGCGGGCCGACGGAAGTAGGCCACCACGCGGCTGCTGACGAAGTCGAGTTGCCCATCGGGCTTGGCCGTCCACACCTGGTTCGGCACGACCTCGATCAGGAACTCACGACGAGCTTCCGCGAGTCGCTGCTCGGCCTCCGCGTGATGCTGCGCGGTGACATCTTGCCCCTGCACGAAGATGCCGATCACCGAGCCGTCGGTGTCGCGGATGGGTTGATAGATGAAGTCGACCACCGACTGCTCCCGCGCCGCGCCGGGTGTGCGCTGGAGCAGCACGGGGAGCCCCTTGCCGATGAACGGGGTCCCGGTCGAATACACGCCGTCGAGGAGGCCGATGAAGCCCTGCTCTACGACCTCGGGCAATGCGTCGCGCACGCGCATCCCGACGACGTCGCGGTGGCCGACGAGCTGCATGTACGCGTCATTCACGATCGCGAACACGTGCTCCGGTCCGGACAGGAAGCACATGAAGCCAGGCGCCTGCGCGAACATCTGACGGAGGCTGGCAAGGTAGGAGTCCTGCAGCGTGACCCGTGACTGTACGCGGAGCGCGCGGGCGGCCACGTTCGCCTCGAGTGGGCTCTCCACCGTCGACTCCGCGAGGTGCGTGATCTCCATCGTCTCCTGGACGACGTGAGTCACGTATCCCTGATCGTCGAGCAGCGGCGTGTGCCGTGCGCTCCACACGCGCTCCTGTGGGGCTTCGCCCGGCGCGTTCGGCACGTGATACTTCAACGCGGCCAGCTCGTCGCCACGCCCGGTGGCGAGGACCCGCTCGAAGGACGCCTTCAGGGCCCGTGCATTGTCGTCGTCGGGGAAGACATCGAAGATGTAGCGGCCGAGCAAGTTCTCGCGCCGCGACCCGGTGACGTCGAGGTACGCGGCGTTCGCGGCCACGTACCGCAGGTCGCGGTCGAGGATCATGAACGCGTTCGGCAGCTGCGCGAACACCGTAGCGATATCGACTGGCCCGACACTCACCTTCGTGAGGCAAGGTAGCACCAAAGGAGTCGGGCCCCAGCGGCACCTCGACCCGGTTCAGGTAAACACGGGGGGATGTTTGATCCGCGCGCGAATGATCCCTCCGTCGTTGCCGCTACCGACGATCCGAACAGCATGTCGGAGCTCCTGCAGGAGCTCCGGATCGTGCTGCAAGGCGCCCAGCTCCTGACCGGCTTTCTCATCGTGCTGCCGTTCAGCGAGCGGTTCTCGGGCATCTCTCGCTTCGAGAAGGGCATGTTCCTCGCGGCCATGCTCTCGACGCTGACGAGCTTGATCCTGTTCTCCGCCCCAGCCATTCACCATCGGTTGCAACGGCCTCTCAAGAATCGCATCCAGTTCAAGAACTACGTGTCGCGCATGATGGTGCTCGGGACCGTGCCGCTGTGGCTCGGAGTGACCCTGGCGACCCAGCTCGCGGTGTCCGAGATCGTCAACGAGCTCATCGGGGTCGTGGTTGCGGTGGTTGTCGCGGGCGCGAGCGCCTTCGTGTGGTGGGCCGCCCCCCTGCTCTTCCCGAATCGAGCGCCTCGTGCTGAGACCTAGTCCCTCCGACCGGGTCTAGAGCGAGAGCTGAGTCTGAAGGCGCAGCCGGTGCTCCTGGCTCGCCCCCTCCAGCCACGTATGGGCGTAGTCGAGCTGGAACTTGAGCATGTGGTCGGCGACGTACCAGCTGAACCCGGCGGTGGCCTCGTCGCGATCCGGCAGCGACGTCGCGCCGACCCCACGGATCCGCGTGTAGCGCCCCGATAGCTCGACGCGCGAGCAAGGGATCATGTACCCGGCCTGCGCGAGCAGGCCCCACCCCGAGCGCGGGAGCTCCACGGGAATCGGCATCCCCATCCCGTCGACGGCGCCGCCGGAGTTCCGCGTCCCATCCCGGTAGTGAACGGCGACGAGGCTCGAGAGGCCACGCGCCTTGACCACGAGATCGGCGACGGCGTTGTGCGAGTCGGTCGTGCCGCCGTCGTCGGGAATGTCGCCGAGCAGGCCGCGATCGCGCTTGCCCGCCTGCAGGTACGCGTAGGCCAGTCCGAGCGCGGCCCGCAGGCCCGTGCGATCGAGGTCGGCCATGGCCTCGTGCTCGAACGGCCCGAAGGGGAAGACCTCGACGCGCGCCGCGTAGAGCAGATCGATCCCTGTCGGCTGGAAGGCGCCGCGCCCTTCGCCGAGAAACACCCCGCCCGCGTATCCCAACCAGCCGCGGCCTCCGAGGTCCTTCGAGAACAGCTGCACCCCCACGTCGCGATCGAGGTTGAACTCCTCGTTGGCCACCGACCGATCGACGAACTGGAGATCCCCCGACGACGTCAGGCGCTCGCGGCTGAAGGGGACCTTGGTCTCTCCGATCCGGAAGCTCAGATCGCGCCAGGGTGTCAGGTCGATACGAACGTCACGAATCGGGGTCCGCCGCGAGTCGCCTTCGATCAGCATGTCGCGGGTCGCGAATCCGAACTGCAGGTAGTACCGGACATGCTCGAAGTACGCCTTGCCGGCGAGGACGAGCCGGAGCCGCCGGATGCTCATCGTCTGCTCGGGATCCGCGTCGATCTGGTCCTGCAGCACGTAGAGGATCTGCATGCGTGCCCGAAGGCCGAGGGAGAAGCGTCCGTCACGGCTCTCGACGTGAAGTCCGGTCCCGGGCCGAAACTCGATCCCGTCGGGGGCAACGGGCGCGGGGGCCTGGTGGTTCGCGGCCGCGGGCTCCTCGGCGGGCTCCGGTCCCTCCGCGCGGGCCGCGCCGGGCCGCGCCAGCATGGCCGCTACGCTGCAGCAGGTTGCCCACGTCGAGACTGACATCGTGAGCCGAGTATTCGCAGGAAACCCGTCGGGAACGCGAGCCGAGCCGCGCGGCATTACCGAGGCGCGAGCTTTCCGTAGGCCTCGTCGGCCTTCGCGCGGAAGTTCGAGCTCGAGACGTTGGCCACCTCGGCCATGCGCGCCAGGAAGCGGAGCTGCGCGATCTTCATCGCGGGGCCCGACTTGTCCGCCCGTTCGTAGATGCGACGGGCCACGGTGATATCGAACGGCTTGCCGTCGAGGACCCCGGCCATGGTCGTGACATCGGCAATGGCGTTCTTCACGAGCTTGAGGAGCGCGCCCCCCTCCGTGTGGATGAGCTCGTTCGTGCGCAGCAGCAGCTGGAGGTCGCGGGCTTCCGTGCGGTGAGCGAGCAGTGACGTGGCCGCCTGCGCGCGGAGCTGGGCGACGAGTGAGGTCGCGCCGTTGACGAGCTCGGCCTCGCGCTCGAGGTCGTCGTAGGCCCCGAGGATGCCGAGCCAGGCGAAGCGCTCGAGGAGCTGTTGCAGGCGGGTGAGCTCCGTCTTCTTGCCGGCCACGGGCGGCTTCACGTACGTGTCCAGCTCGCGCCGCGCGGCGTCGGGGCCGTGGGCGAGCGCGGCCACGACCGCCTTGCCGCCCTGCTTCTGCTTCACGGCGGTGGCGATCACCATCACCACGCCCACGATCAGCCCGATCACTCCCCCGGTCAGCATCTACTTGGCCGAGAGCGCGCGGGCCGTCGCGTCGAGGAGTGGGGCCGTGCTGACGGGCTTGCCCGTCGCCTGGGTCATCCACAGGTCAGGGAGGATGTTGCCCTGGCGCGAGACCCGCTCGAACTCCTTGGCGAAGGTCGCCTTGTCCTTGCCGGCGGTGAACTCTTCCATCTGGAAGGCGATCAGGTGACCGAGGACATAGTTGTAGAGGTAGAGCGGGCCACCGATCGTGTGGCTGTAGATGCCGAGCAGCGTCACGTTCTCGCCGCCGAGGACGGGCTGGTAGTACTTGGCCCACGTCTCCCGCGCGATGCGCACGGTCGCGTCGCGTAGCTCCGTGGCCGTCGCGTTGGGGTTCGCGTAGAGCCAGCGCCAGACGTCGAGCTCGACGAGAGCGGAGCCGGCGATCTCGCGCGTGTTCCAGTAGTTGTCGAGGACGCGCAGCCGCGCCGCTTCGGTGGCCGCCGCGCCCTTCTTCGAGCCACCGCGGCCGAGGAGATCCAGGTCACGCGCCTGGAAGAGGAACGCGAGGGCCTCGGTGAAGGCCGTGTTCGGGACCCCGGCAAGGAGCGTGTAGTCGACGTCGTAGAGCGAGAAGGTCTGCTCGACGTTGTGGCCGAGCTCGTGGACCGCGATGTTGTAGCCCTTGTAGTCCATGCCGCCGGCTTCGACGCGCGTGCGGAGGTGGGCCTTGTCGCCCCGGCGTTCCGCGCCCATCGCGTGACCAGCACCGCGCGATGGATCGACGGTGATCTTCTCGGCCAGGTACTTCGCGCGCGCCGCGGTGAAGCCGAGATCCTTGAAGATGCGCACCATGTCTTTGCCGAAGGCGGCGGCCGTCGGGTACTTCTTGCGCGTGACGGCGTCGAGCTCCGTTTCGGGCTTGGACGGCGCGCCGAACTCGTACCAGAGGTCGTGTGGCTCGGCGGGGCGGCCGAGCTTCTTGACCATCTCGGCGGCGGCCTGGGCGGAGAGCGGTGACTCGAGGATCTCGACGAGCATCGCGCGGACCCGCTCCTCGGGCATCTCGGCGCGATCGAACGACCGGGCGATGTACGACGGCGCGACAGGCGAGACCTTGTCGATCTCGCGCGCAGCGGTGAAGTGCGCGAGGACGCGGGCGAAGCGAAGATCGGGCTCGCGGGTGTCTGCGGCCGTCTTCGTGCGATCGGCCGGCGCATCCTTCTCGAGCTCGGCCGGTGGGGCCACGGTCACCTGGTTCGAGACCGGATTCCAGTCGAGCCACGGGTTGTCGATGACCGCCTGCGGGATGGTCTGCGTGACGATGCGGTCCATCACGGCCGCGATCGTGCGCTGCTTGGCGAGGCCATCGGCGTCGGCGTAGTTCGCCTTCAGCTCGTCGCGGAGGTTCCAGTGGCTGATGAGGCGCTTGCCCGACGGGAAGCGCCGCTCGCCGCCCGTACCGAGCACGTGATGCATCCACAGGTTGTAGCCGGCAACGTAGGCATCACCGGCGACCTCGGCCTGCGTGGCCTTGGCGGCGAGCTCGGCGGGGACGCGCGTGTCGAACATCCCCGTGAGGCGCGCTTCGGCCCACTGGCGGCGGGTCCAGCTCGCGCCGTCGCGGATCCGATCCTCCAGCGTCGTCAGCGGAAAGTTCAGGAGCGCGGCGAAGGCGATCTTCGACGCGAAGAGATCATCGGTGACGTGCGCTCCGGTGTCGTACTGGGCGAAGAGCGCGTCGACGGGCTCCATCGCCCCGGTGTCGACCTCGACGTTCCAGCGTGTGGTGCGGCCGAGCTCGAGGACATGGCCCTTGATCTGCTCGGTGAGCGTCTGCAGGCGCTCGAACAGCTTCTCGCGCGCGGGGCCCGGCGGTACGTACTGGGCCACGCAGAGCTCGGTCAGGTCGCCGTCGGTGCTGCGCCACAGCGCCGCCACCTGCTTCACTCCGCGCGTGATCTCGGCGCGATTCGGCTCACCATGCTTGGCGACCGTCGCGGTGATGGCGCTCTCGATCGTCTCGGGCGCGACCGCGAAGACGTCGGCGGTCGGCGGCGGCGCTGCCTCTTCCGTCTCGTCGATGACGATGACCTCGGCGGGGGCCGGCTTCGGCGCCGGCACCACGGAGACCGGGCCCTGCTTGGCAGGGCACGCAGCGAGGAGGATGACCGTCAGGACCGCGCAGCGTCGCATCGCGCCCGGGCGTAACACGTTCAGGGGTCGGTGCGGATCTCGATCATCCAATCGATCGTCGCCATGGCGTTCTGCGCGTAGAGGGTAAAGAAGTCGGGGGTGATACCGCCGACGGTGCCCTCCGCTCCCACGGCGCCGCTCGGGAGCACGGCGCGGCAGCTCTTGGACGTGTCCGTGCTCATCGCGAGCGTCCCGGAGAGGTCCGAGAGCCGCTCCGCCGTGCTCTGCAAGCCGGGATGGATGTAGTCGGCTCCGTTCAGGGTGTACGTGAGCTGCAGCAACATGCTCGTCGCGTCATCGTAGAGCTCGCAGTAGTAGATGCGCGGCGTGCCCCCCTCGCCGACGATGAGGGCGAGCAGCGCCTCGTCGCTGGCGATCGCGCTCACCGTGAAGCCGATCATGAACAGGCTCGTACCGTTCGCCCAGGGGCGCGAGATCGAGCTGGCCCCGCCCGACAGGCGGATGGCGTCGTCGAGCTTGACCACGGTGCCGGACTGGGCCCAGTCCGCGGGCAGTGACGCGAACGCGTCGAAGCGTGCGATCGACTGGGCGGCCACATCGGGCTGGGGATCGCAGTCGTCGCCGACGCCATCGTTGTCCCGGTCGGCGTTGAGGAGCGTCGAGACATGCGGGCAGCGATCGCAGTCGTCGGCGAACTCGTCGCCGTCCTCGTCGTGTCCACTTCCGCAGCCGATCGCTGCGTCGAACATCGGTCCGCCGTCATCGCCGGGCCCATCGTCGCCGGGCAGGTCATCTGCCATGTCGTCCGGCTGATCGTCGGCGACCTCGTCTCCCGTCGCGTCGAAGCCAAGTCGCCCGCATCCCGCGAGCAGGATGGCGATCATGACTGCACGACGCACCACCCCTCGAGCCTACCGCTACTGGTCGTCGAGCATGGACTGTAAACGCTCCTGATCGAGCTCCCCACACCACTTGGAGACGACCAGTGTCGCCACCCCGTTGCCGATGACGTTGGTGAGAGCGCGCGCCTCGGACATGAAGCGATCGATGCCGAGGATCACGGCGAGGCCGGCCACGGGGACATGCCCGACCGTCTGCAGCGTCGCCGCGAGCACGATGAAGCCACTCCCCGTGACGCCGGCCGCTCCCTTCGACGAGAGCAGCAGGACGGCGAGGAGCTGCGCCTGCTCGGCGAGCCCCAGCGGCGTGTTGGTCGCCTGCGCCACGAAGACGGCTGCCATCGTCAGATAGATCGCCGTGCCGTCGAGGTTGAACGAGTAGCCCGCCGGCACCACGAGCCCCACCGTCGGCTTGGAGGCGCCGAGGCTCTCGAGCTTGGTCATGAGGCGCGGCAGCGCAGACTCGGACGACGACGTGCCGAGGACGATGAACAGCTCGTCGCGGATGAAGCGTATGAAGCGCGTGATGCGGAAGCCGTGCAGGCGCGCCACCACGCCGAGCACCCCGAAGATGAACACGATGCAGGTGCCGTAGAAGCACGCCATCAGGTAGCCCAGCGAGCGCAGAGTGCCGAGGCCGTAGGCGCCGACGGTGTAGGCCATCGCGCCGAAGGCCCCGAGAGGCGCGAGCTTCATGATGATGCCGATGATCGAGAAGATGACGGCCCCGATCCGCTCGATCATGTCGCGCACGGGCTCGCCCTTGTCGCCGATCGCCTGCACCGCGAAGCCGAAGAGGATCGCGAGCAGCAGCACGGGCAGGATCTCGCCGTGCACGAAGGCGCCGACAAACGTGTCGGGGATGATGTCGAGCAGGAACGACGTCAGCGTGAGCGTGTGCCCGGTGTACTTTGCGATCCCCGACGTATCGAGCTTCGTCGGATCGATGTTCATCCCCTCGCCGGGCTTCAGCACGTTGACGACGACGAGCCCCACGACCAGGGCCAGCGTGCTCATGGCGATGAAGTAGAGGAGCGCGAGGCCGCCGGATCGCCCGACGGCGCGCATGTTCTTCATGCCGCCGATGCCGACGACGATCGTGCAGAAGATCAGCGGCCCGATCGTCATCTTGACGAGCTTGATGAAGCCTTCACCGAGTGGCTTCAGCTGGATCGCGAGATCGGGCTCGACGACGCCGAGGATCACGCCGAGGGTGATCGCGACGAGGACGCGAAAATACAGCGTCTGGTAGAACCTCACGCGTAGTCGATCTTGATCGTCTCGATGACAACCGTCATCGCCTTCTTCACGACTTCGGTGTCCGGGTGGCGGACGATCACGAACCCGTCGCCCTCGTAGCTATCCGACTTCGGCGTGCCGACCGTGGGGAGCTTCGAGTGACAGACGAGGTGACCGACCTGACGATTCGCCTCTTCGACGCCGCGGATGTGGGTGACCCGGCCGCTGCCCGGCCCGCGGAGGTACGCGATGCCGACGGCGTACTTGCGCTCCCACGGGCCGTCGAACTCGCCGTCGACGGTGGCGCGGGCCCACGCGCGGTACATGTCCGTATCGTAGGCGTAGCTGTTGCCGAGGACGATGTGCGCACCGGGCGGACGCGCGGCGATCTCCCCGATGGCGAGGGAGCCGTCGTCGCGGCGGAACCACTCCATGTGCGTCATGCCCGTGTCGAGGCCGAGCGCGGAGACCACCTTGCGGCCGACGGCGCGGGCATCCGCGTAGTCGTCGCCGTCGATCACGCGGGGCAGGACCACGACCCACTGGATCCACGGGGTCTGCATCACTTCGAGCGGCGTCGGGTAGTAGCGGGTCGCGGACTCGAACCGGATCTGGCCACCGATCGTGATCGTCTCGAAGCTGTGCTCGCGAGCGCGGAGGAACTCCTCGGCGAGGCACGGGTTGGACGGGCTCGCCGACAGGGCGTTGCACGCGGCCCGGAGCTCCTCCACGTTGTGGATGCGCCACGTCGCCTTGCTGCCCATGCCGGCGGGCGGCTTCACCACCATCGGGAAGCCCACCTCGCGAGCGAAGGCCTCGGCGTCGGACCACTGGCGGATGAGCTTGTGGCGCGCGCACGGCAGGCCATGGCGGCGCAGCTCGTCCTTCATGCGAGCCTTGTCGCGGAAGAGGTCGGCCGTCTTCGCCGAGGTGCCCGGAATGCCGAGCGCGTCGCGCATCTGGCCGAGCTGGACCTGCAGGGGCTCGAGGATGCCGAGCACGCGGTGGATCGGACCGTAGCGACGCTCGAGCTCCTTCGCGGCCCCGATGAGCTGCTTGGTGTCGAGCGCGTCGCCGACCCGCACCAGATCGGCGAACACCTGGCGGTCGGCGCCACCCGGCGGCTCCTGGGCGATTCCGAGGAAGCGGACGCCCTGCAGTCGGGCCGCGGCGCGCGCGAAGCGCATGGTCGTCTCGAGTGGGAACGGCGCGACGAACACCACGTTTCGCATGGCGCGCGTTGTACCATTTGTCCCCTTGAAGGTCGTCTTCCTCGCTCCGGTGTACCCACCCGAGATGCAGCAGTACACGCGCGGCCTCGCCGAGGTTGGCGCGACCGTCTATGGCGTCGGTGACACCCATCCGTCGCAACTTCCGGCGTCGCTGAAGCGGTACCTCGCGGACTACCTCCGGGTGCCAAAGCTCCTCGACGAGGACGACGTCGTGAATCGCGTGCACGCGTGGATGCGCGGGCGCGAGGTCGACCGCGTGCTCGCGAACTGGGAGGTCATGGTGCTGACGGCGGCCCGGCTCCGCGAGCGCTTCGGCGTGCATGGCATGTCGGTCGACGCGGTGCGTGGGTTCCGCGACAAGCAGCTCATGAAGGAGCGCGTGGCGGCCGCGGGGCTGCGCGTGCCGAAGGCCGTCCGCGTACGCACCACGACAGAGACGCGCGAGGCGGCCGCGGTCCTCGGCTTCCCGCTCGTCATCAAGCCCATCTCGGGTGCCGGCAGCGCGGATACCTATCGGGTCGACTCGCCGCAGGAGCTCGATCAGGCGCTCGCCCGCATGAACCACGTCTCGGAGGCGAGCCTCGAGGAGTTCATCGAGGGTGACGAGTTCACGTACGACACGGTCTGCATCAACGGCGTGCCGGCCTTCGAGAACGTCGCCCAGTACCTCCCAAAGCCTCTGATCGCACGCTCCGTGGAGTCGATCTCGCCGATCATCACGACGGTGCGCGACATGGATCAGCCGGCGATCCGCGCGGGCATCAAGCTAGGCCGGGGCGTGCTGCAGGCGCTCGGGATGGGCGAGGGCTTCACGCACATGGAATGGTTCCGCAAGCCCGACGGCGAGGTCGTGTTCGGCGAGATCGGATGCCGGCCCGGCGGGGCCCACCTCGTCGACCAGATGAACTACACGTGCGACATCGATCTGTTCCGCGAGTGGGCACGCGCCGTGTGCTGGGGGCGCTTCGATGCGCCCACGAAGCGGAAGTGGAACGTGTCGATCGTGTTCAAGCGCGCGAAGGGCCAGGGGCGGATCACGAAGATCGTGGGCCTGACCGAGTTCATTCGCGACTACGGCGAGCATGTGGTCGAGTCGCGCCTGCTCCCCGTCGGCACCCAGCGCCGCAACTGGAAGCACACGCTCCTCTCCGACGGGTTTCTCATCGTCCGACATCCGGACTGGAACACCGCGAACAAGCTCGCCGAGATCGCCGCGAACGACATCACCATGTACGCTGAACAGAGCTAGCATTCGGCCATGGCTACCTGGGACGACGTCCGCGAGCACCTGCGCAAGAAGCTCACGATCGCGGTCGAAGAGGCGAGCTGGATCGGCCTTGGCTGGACCTTCAAGTCAGAACAGACGGGCATGGACGTGCTGCAGCGCCAGCGGATCGAGCTCGTCCAAGCCATCGGCGAACCGCACCTGATGATCCTGTGTGACATCGTCGAGGTCGCCCGTGCCCGCCCCGATGCGATGCTCGTGCACAACATGACGCTCGCGGTCGGCTCGATCGCGGCGAGCGACGGCTGGTACGTGATGAAGGCGGTCACGCCGCTCGAGACGATCGACCTGCGCTACTTCGAGCGGTCCCTCACCTATCTCGCCCACGAGGCCGCGCGTCTGCGCGAGCTGATTCCGGCTGCGCCCACGTCGTGATTGCACGCATCCCGGGATGGAGCTGGGAGCCACACGGCGGCGGCGTCACGCTGCTCCCATCGACGGGGGGCGCGGCGCTGCGCTACCGGGAACGCTTGCGGCCGCTCCTGTCGGTGGCCGCGATCCTGCGCGCGAAGGGTGAGGACCCCAGCTTCCGCATGGTCTCGCACGCCCCGCTCGAGCGCTTTCTGACGCACGAGGGAGAGTACGGGGCGCTCGTCGACATCCGTGGCGAGCAGACCGCGCCCGACGGCTCGTCGCTCGGTCCCGTGCATCGCACCATCGGTTGGGTGTTCGCCGACGACTGGTACAGCGAGGTCGCGGGCATCGCGTTTCGTCCCGATCTGTTCGATCCGATCGCGGGCATGGTGCGGACGGTGCTCCGCGACGAAAAGCTCCTGCTAGGCACGCGGCGCCGCCGCTTCGTCTACACGGCCCCGTCCGGCTGGTACGGCTACTCGCGCCTCCCGCAGTACACGACGTGGTTTCCACCAGAGTTTCCGCGCGACTCCACGTCCATCACCGTCTATCCCGCCGTGCCCGCGCCGATCGGCGTCGACGACCTCGATGGCTTCGCGCTCCTACCGATCGGGCCACCCGCCTCCGCCGACGTGATCGGCGAGCTGCTGGAGCGGACCCCCGTTCAGCTCGGACCGCTCACCGGCAATCTGTGGGAGCTCGAGATCCGCGACGAGAAGCAGCGCCCGATGGTGCGCCGGGCGGCGATCCTGCGCGACGAGCGTTATCTCTACACGGTGTACATGGATGCGCCGTTCGAGCTGATCGTCGCCGGGCGCCCGATCTTCGACGAGCTACTGGCCACGATCGAGCCGCTGCCCGGAGCCGCGTTGCGCTCCGCCGGCATCTCGGAAGAGTGGCTCTAGCAGCTGCAGGCCCCCCCCCCTGCGACACCTCCCGGACAAAAGGGGTCGGACCCCTGCGACACCTGCTCTCCGCGGCGAGAGGCGCCAGGTCACCCGAGGGGCTCGGTCCATAGGTCACGCACCGCGAGCGGTTCGTCGCTGATCCAGTCGGGCTCCACCGCGCGCAGGGTGGCCGCCACCTCGAGATCGTGCGCGGCGAGCCAGTCGTAGTCGACGCCACCGATCGCGATCGCACCGGTCAGATCGAAGCACTGGTAGATGGCGATGACGACCATCCCGCCGTCGACATCGTAGGAGTGGAAGGTCACGTCCCAGCCGCGCGCGGTCTGCGTGACCTTCTTCGAGCGCTGCTTCGGACGCGGACCGAGCTGCGCCGCCAGCCACGGCCCGATGTCGACGGCGGCGGCTGGCTCCAGGACGCGGGTCCACGCACCCTCGGGGAGCTCGGGCGGCTCGTAGAGCAGCTTCACGTCGGCACCAGCACGCCATAGTCCAGGAGGCGACGCAGCATCGCGTCGTCGATCGCCGGAACGCGCCCACTGGCATGCAATTCGTCGAGGGCCACGCGCGGATCGCGGCCCGCGAGCTCTGGCAACACGGCGAACAACTCGGCCGGCACATCGAGCGGGTCGTAACCGAGCCGCGCGGAGAGCGTGCGCATCATGCGTGGCTTCCGCGGATGGATCTGGACGAGCACGTCGGGGTTTGGCGTGACCTGCGCGGGGAACTCCGTCGAGCGCAGAGACTCGAACTGCGAGCGCAGGATGCTCTCGAACATACCGAGCTCGGGGCCCGCGATGCGACGAACATCGGCCCAGGCCAGCGCTTCGACGCGTGCGGTGCACGCGCGAAAGAACTCTTTTTCGCGGCCGTGCCACGTGCCCCACAGGGTGCGGTACGTCGCGTCGCCCCAGCCCTCGATGTGATCGCGCGTGACGCCGTCGGGTCGCTGCGCGAGCGCGAGCAGTGCCGCCTTTGCCGCAGGGCCTGGGTCGAGCTCGTGGATGCACCACATCGACAGCGCGCTCTCGATCGAGCGCAGGGTGCCGAGCAGCGTCTTCCAGAAGGTCAGGCCGGTGTTGCCGCGCTCATACTTGCAGAACCACGTCGAGCAGATCGCATTGCGGTGCTTCCACACACCGCACATCCCGCCCTGCTGGATGAAGTACGGGCAGCGCACTTCCTTCATCCGGCCGAACGCTCCGCCATGCGATGGCTCGACGACGCGCTCGTACAGCAGGGATCCGAACGCCTCGGGCCGCACGCCAAACGGCGTCACCCCCGTGCGCTGGCGGAAGCGCATCGACAGCACTTCCTTCGCCCACGAGGTCCCGCGATCCGGATCGTCGAGGATCGCGCCGACGAGGAAGTTGTAGAGCTCGGGCTGGTACGTGCAGCACTTCGTGTCGGGTCGGAACGCCACTGGCGGCGGATCGTCAGCGCGCTCGACGGGGCCGGGAATCATCGCGCACGTGTTGCATGTGGCTCGCGACTCGTTCGGGATCGGCGCGGCGAGCGCTTCCTCGATCCAGCGCGCGTACAGCGGCGGGAGCGGCGAGGTGGTCACTTGCTGCTCCCGATACGCATGATGGTTGCGATGCCGACGATGGCGAGGAGCACACCAAAGCCGATGAAGCCGAGAGCCATGCCGTTCTCGCCGAACCACGATCGTCCCGTCTCGACCTTGCCCGTGCCCCAGAACACCGCGGGACGCATGAGTCCGACGATGATCAGGACCGCACCGACGAGAATCGGCGCAGCACCAATGATTGCGGGCGGGCGGTCAGCCATGCGGCGACGGTAGCCCAGAACACGGCTACCAGCTGGTGATCGAGTTCCAGGCGTTGCTGGCCATGTTCGTCGCGCCGTTCCAGGCATTGCTGATGCCGTTCGCCGCGTGCCCGAGGAGCTCGGACTTCATGTCGAACGAGACGGGGCCAGCATCGAAGCCGAACCCATACTCGCGCACGCCGTCACCATCGGCATCGCCGTAGTGGGCGCGGCCGCCCGCGCCGACACCAATCGAACCACCGAGCGTGAAGTTGTGCTCGTCGGTGCCGCCCGAGATGGAGCCACCGATGAGGTTGGCCTGCGCGCCGATCGACGCTGTCTCGTTGCTGACCCTCGCGTTGGCGTTCGCATCGAGCGCCGAGACGTTGAAGCCGACGGGACCGAGAGCACCGCCCCGCTCGATGCCGGTGCGCACGACGGCGGCGTCGAGCTCGGCGCCGTACTGGGTCCTGCCGTCGGCATCGCTCCAGCCACCGAAGTGACCCTGCGCCTGCATGACGTCGCCCCTCGCGCCCTGGCCCATGTTGCCCGAGAGCAGGCCGAAGCCACCCCCGACGCCCCGCAGGTCGCCATTCGGGCTGCGCGTCGACTCGACATAGCCGAACGGTCCATTGACCATGGGCTTGCCGCCATTGCGGGGGTCTGCCTTGTGCGCGTGCCGGCCGGCAACGTCGCGGCTGAGGTCGTCGAACGGCATGGGGTCATCGTAGTACGCTCTCGGAAGACGTTTCTTCCTGCTTGTGACTTAGAAAACCATGAGTAGCTACGGGATCTTGGAGGCGATTCGGGGAGGTGGGATACCCATCTCGCGACAGCTCCGCGCCTACGCTACCGATTTCGGCCGCTACATCCTGCGGCAACCGCTGATGGTCGCCATGCCTCGCGACCCTGCCGAGCTCGCGCAGACGATGCGGATCTGCTTCGAACGTGGTGCCCCGTACGTGCTCCGCGGCGCCGCGCATAGCTCCGGCGGACAGGTGCTCACCGATGACGTGGTGATCGACATGAGGCAGCTGACCGGCGTGGTCACGCAAGACGCAGCGTCGATCACCGTGCTCGGTGGCACCACGTGGCTGACGGTCGCGGAGACGCTGCGCAAGTCGCGCCGCCCCGTGTCGCTCACCGACAACCTCGTCACGACCGTCGGCGGCACTCTCTCCGTCGGTGGCGTCGGAGACCTCGCGCTGCACGAGGGACTACAGATCGCGAGCGTGCTCGGCGCCGACTGGATCGCCCCCGACGGCACACGGCGGACGATCACGCGTGACGACGAGGAGCTCGGCTATCTGCTCGCTGGACGCGGGCAGCTCGGCGCGTTCGCGAGCGTGACCCTGGCGACGCTCGATCGTCCGCATCTGCTCGCCGGTCACGTCGTGGCGTGGAGCTCCCTGGAGCAGTACGTCGCCGCGATCCGCGAGCTCCGGCGCGAACGAACCTTCGAGCTCGTGCGCTCGACGCTGGTGTGGCGCGCGGATGGTTCGCTCGCGGTGCGGGCGGTCCTCGCGAGCTTCACGACGCACGAGGGCGTGATGCCGCCGCTCGGCGACACGCGGCTCACCGCGCTCGCGCCGACGACGGCGGATCCGATCCCCGGCAGTGATCGCCACCTCGTCGCCGCCGAGCCGCGCACCTGGAACTACGTCTGCCCCGCGCTCGAGCTCGCCCTGCCCTTCGACGAGCCCGGCCTCGCCACCCTGCGCGCCCTCGAGCGCGAGATCGTGGCCTCTGGCCTCGTGGCCACCCTGCCCGACGGCATGGCCATCGCGCCCACGCGCATCATGCCGAACCTGCCGCTCGCACCGACGCCGCTACCGAGCGAAGGCGACTGCTGCATGTTCATCGCGATCCGGCCGCAGCTTCCGACGCGCGGCGATGCCCTCCGCTGGTTGCCGGTGCTGCGGACCCTCGCCGACCTCGCCCTCGATCGCGGCGCGAAGCTCTATCTGATGGGCATCCACGTCGACCGCGCCGACCTGCTCGAGAGACAGTTCGGGGCCGCGCTCCCCCGCTTTCGCGCGCTCAAGTCGGCGCTCGATCCGCATCGCCTGTGCAATCGCTGGCTCCTCTGAAATCAGAGCGCGAGCGACTCGTGCGTGTCGACGGCGCCGAAGGCCTGCGTCGTCGCGCCGCCCGGCACGTAGAGGACGCCATTCACGACGGCCGCGCCGGTGCCGTGACGCGGCGTGCGCATCGGCGGCAAGGTGCGCCAGGTGTCGGTGGCGGCGTCATACTGCTCGACATTCGGGAACACGCCCGAGGCCGCAGCCGCGTTGCCCTCGCCGCCGATGACGACGATCGTGCCTTCGTGTACGGCGCAGGCGGTACCGCCCCGGCCCGTCGGTAGCGGGGTCTTCTCGACCCACGCGCCGCCCGGTGTGTACTCGTAGACGGTCGTCTTGATCGTGCCGATACCGCCGGCGCGACCGCCGATCACGTAGAGCTTGCCATCGATGACGCCGCCGCACCCGTGGTCGACGGCGGTCGGCAGAGGGGGCAGCGCCGTGTTCCAGGTATCGGTCAGCGTGTCGTACGCGCTGAGGACGGACGAAGCGGCGCCGCCGGACGCGAGCCCACCTGCGACATAGATCGTCGTGCCGATCGCCCCCGTGACGGCCGCGCCGCGCAGGTTCGCGGGCATCGCGGTGCGTGGCGTCCAGCTGCCGATATCGGTCGAGGGATCCCACGACAACGCGTCGCCCTGCGGCGCGAAGTTGGTGCCCGTCATGCCACCGACGATGTAGATCGTGCCGTCGACGACCGCGGCGTTCAGGTGATGCATCGAGCGCGGGAGCGCGATCCCGTTCGACCAGGCGTCCGAAGCTGCGTCGAAGATACGCACGTCGGGCACGACGCCGATCTGCGCGTTGAAGCCGCCCATCACGAAGACTTGCTCGCCGACGGCCACGACGGCTGTCTCCTGGATCGCACCGCCGACCACCGCGGGCTCGGACTGCCACTCCGCCGCGCCGCTGCCGTCGGACATCCCGTCAGGCGGGCCATCGAAGGAGCCGGGCGGAGCATCGATCGGCAGCTGCATGGAGTCGTCACCACCACATGCCGCCAGGGCCATCAGCCAGAGTGCAGTCCGCATGAGCCCTGGGTACCACGAGCGAAATCAGCCGGTTGAAAGATTCTCTAGATCGCCGGTCACGAACTGGCCGTTCCTCCGCACATGAAGCCCGGAATGCAGGCGCACGCTTTGGCGACCGTGGATGAACCCATACAGGACCCGATCGCGAAGCTCATCGCCGAAGGGGCCCACCGCGATGCGGTGAGCGCCTGCGCGACGACCTATGGAACGATCCTCGGACGGCTGTGCATGGCCCTCCTGGGCTCGCAGGCCGACGCGGACGAGGCCACGCAGGAGACGCTCTTGCGAGCGCACCGAGCGATGGCGTCGTACCGCGGCGAGGGCTCGGTGAAGGCCTGGCTCTGCGGAATTGCTCGTCACGTCTGCGCACACGCGCTCGAAACGCGTCGCAAGGGCCGCGAGCTCCTCGAGATCGTCCCGACGTCCGGTGAAGCGGTCGATGCGTTCGCCATGCGCCGCCGGGCGCGCGCGGTGCGCGATGCCCTCGCCACCTTGAAACCCAGCGAGCGCGAGGCCCTCGTCTTGCGCTTCGTCGCCGATCTCAGCCACCGCGAGATCGCGACTGCTCTCAATCTCGACGAGGCCACCGCTCGCAAGCGCATCAGCCGTGCGCTCGGTCGCCTCCGTACCTCGATGCCCGATGTGGAGGCCGTATGACCGAACAGCAGTGCTCTCAAGTTCAAGATGATCTCGCCGCGCTCGTCGACGGCGAGGCCGAAGCGATCGCGCGTCACGCCGATCACCTCGCGTCGTGTGACGACTGCCGCGATGCGCGCCATGAAGCGGCGCAGCTCGCGAAGTCGCTCGCGGTAGCGGGCCACGACTACGTGCCGACGGGCGATCTGGCCGCGAAGATCCTCGCGACGCTCGAGAAGCAGCCCACCCCGCAGGTCGATCCGACCGCGGAGACGCTGAAAGCGTCGACGCTCGCGATCGAGAAGGCCACGCGCGAGCTCGCGAAGCCGGCGGCCACGCCGGCAGACAAGAAGCGGGTCGACGCCCCGACGCCGATCACGTCACGGAAGACGGCGCCGAAGCGGATCGTGTGGATCGCCGCTGGTGCGGCGGCCCTCGCGGCCGGCACCGTCGGCTATGTCGCCCTGAAGAAGTCGGGGTCGCAGGCGACGCAGACCACCGGCGAATCCAGTCCGGTCGCGATCGACCCGGCGGCGCCGGTCGGGACCGTCGCGCACGTCGAGCGCGCCGCCGCCGACAAGGTGGATGGCGTCAGCGTCGTCACCGCCGCCGGCACCAAGCCGCTGAAGGTGAACGAGCCGATTCCGGCCGGCGCCGAGCTGCGCACCGACGACCGCACCCGCGTGTCCCTCGCGTTCGCCGATGGCACGAAGATCACCCTCGACCACAGCACGAGCATCAAGCTCGGAGCGAAGGAGCCGCGGCAGATCACGATGACGACGGGGCGCCTCGTCGCCGATGTCGCGCATGTCGAGCAGCGCCCCGCTTCGATCACGACGCCGAACGGGCGGATCGATGTCGTCGGCACGCGGTTCGCCGTGGCCGCCGCCGACACGCTGACCTCGGTGCAGGTCGTGCGCGGCGCCATCATCCTGAACACGACCGCGGGCGCGAAGCAGGAAGTGCGCGCCGGTGAAGAGGGCACGATCGACAAGGGCGTGCTTGCGGTGAACGCGGCGCCCGGGGCGGCGCGCGACGTCGAGTGGTCGGAGCTCGGGACGAAGCCGGTCGCGCAGTCGGACGAAGTGACGTCGGGCCTCGGCGCGCTCCGCGCGTACAAGCCGGGCGAGAAGCGCGACCGCGACTGGAACCTCGCCCTCGCGAAGCACGACGTGAAGGTCCGCATCGTCGGCCCGATCGCGCGCACCGAGATCACGGAGACGTTCCGCAACGACAGCGATGCCGTTCTCGAGGGTGTCTATCAGTTCCCGCTGCCCGCCGATGCGCAGATCGACGGCCTCCAGCTCGACGTCAAGGACGGCTTCGAGACGGGCGCGTTCGTCGACAAGGAGCGCGCGGCCAAGATCTGGCGCGGCGTCATCGAGAAGGCAACGCCGAAGATGAAGCGCCGTCCCTCCGAGGACATCATCTGGGTGCAGGGCCCGTGGCGCGACCCCGCGCTGCTCGACTGGAAGCGCGGAGGCCGCTTCGAGCTCAAGATCTTCCCGATCCCGGCGAAGGGCTCGCGCACGATCAAGATCTCGTACACGCAGGTCGTCACGCCGCGCGGTCCGTGGCGTCAGTACACGTACCCGCTGCCGCACTCCGCGGACGGCTCGACTGTCGCCGACGAGATGAACATCGACGTCGAGGTGCGTGGCGCCGAGAAGGGCGGCTTCCGCGCGCCGACGTATGACCTCGTCGCGGATCCGAAGCGCGCCGATGTCGAGGCGCACACGTTCCATGCGAAGGGCTTCGTGCCCCGCGGCGACCTCGTGGTCGACTACCGCGCCGCCGAGGGCGACGCGGAGATGCGCGCGTGGACGTTCGCCGGCGGCCACGCCATGGCGCCCGACGAGAAGCTCGCGGCCCGCAAGAACGTGGGCAACGAGGAGGCAGTGCTCGTCGCGCAGCGCGCGGCGGCGGCAGATGTTCGGCCCACCGCGGTCATCGCGCTCAAGCCGAAGCTCCCGAAGTGGGATGCGTCGAAGCCGCGCGACTACGTGATCGCCGTCGACACCAGCCAGTCGATGACGGGCGAGCGCGCGACCCGCGCCGGCAAGCTCGTCGACTCGCTCGTCGGTCAGCTCGATCGCCGCGATCGCTTCACGGTCCTCGCGTGTGACACCGAGTGCCGCAGCGCGGGGGCCCTCGAGGCCCCGACGGCCGCGAACCTGAAGGACACCGCGTCGTGGCTCGCATCGCAGACCGCGGCCGGCGCCAGCGACATCGTCTCCTCGGTGCGCTCGGCGGCGGCCGAGATGAAGACCGATGCGCAGCGCGAGCGCTGGGTCATCTACATCGGTGACGGCTTCACGACGACGGGCTTCCGTCGCCAGGCCGACGTGGAGAAGGCGATCGCGGCCTCGACGGAAGGGGTGCGCGTCGCGACCATCGGCATCGGCGGCGACGCGGACAGCACGGTCCTCGCGGCCGTGGCCCGCGGGGGTGGCGGCAGCTTCATCCCGTATCGCCCGGGCGAGTCGATCTCGACGGCGGCCCAGGTCGCCATCGCGTCGACCCTCGGCAGCGCGCTCCGCGATGCGACCGTCGAGCTGCCCCCGGGCCTCGCTGATGTCGCGCCCACGATCCTCCCCACCATCCGGGGCGGCGAAGAGGTCCTCGTCGCGGCGCGCGTCACCGGCGAGGTGAAGGGCGACATCGTCGTCCGCGGCAGCGTCGCGGGTCAGCCCTTCGAGCAGCGCTATCCGCTCGCGCTCGCCGTGTCGTCGGCGCCGGGCAACGGCTTCGTGCCGCGCCTCTGGGCCTCGCTCGCCATCGAGCAGCTCGAGCGCGCCGGTACCAATGGGGACCGCGCCCGCATCGTCGCCCTCTCGCAGGGCTACGGCGTGATGTCGCGCGAGACCTCCCTGCTCGTGCTCGAGTCGGCCGAGATGTTCGAGGCGTTCGGTGTCGACCGCCGCGAGGCGTCGGATCTCTGGACGGGTGAGGAGTCGATCGACGAGGTCACCGCGAGCGGCACGATCTCGCAGGATCCCGCGATGGCCGGTGGTCTGCTCGGCGATGCCGACGCACCGGCGAGTGACTCGGCTGCGGGTCCGCCCGCGCCTGCGACCGTCGCCTCGCGCGCCCCCAAGAAGGCGCCCGCGCCGGAACCGAAGGACAAGGAGAGTGCGAAGGCCGAGCGCGCGGACCGTCGCGGCGACATCGCCATGGACGACGAGTGGGGTGGAAGCCGTGGCCGTGGAGGCCGCGCCGGCATGATCGCGATGCGCAAGGTCTGGTACAAGGTCCCGTCGATCTCGACCTTCGACGGTACGAGCCCGAACATCACGAAGGCGATCGCCACCGCCGAGGCGGCCCTCGCCGCCCAACCGGACAGCCGCGAGAAGCACCGCGCCCTCGTCCAGGCGCTCTCCTACGCCGGTGAGATCGAGCGCGCCCAGACCGTCGCGGCCCAGTGGCTCGAGCGCGACCGCCTCGACCCGCAGGCCCTCGGCTACCAGGCCGACCTCATCGGTCGCACCGGCGACCGCGAGACCGCCCTCCGCGTGCTGTCCGGTCTCATCGACCTGAACGCCGACGGCGTCCCGATGCACGAGCGCATGGTTCGCGCCTACGAGCAGGCCGGTCGCCTCGCGCAGGCGTGTAGCCACCGCATCGCGCTCGCTTCCATCCAGACGAAGGATCCGAAGGCCGCGGGCCAGGCCGTCCGCTGCCTCCGCAGCCTGGGTCGTCAGGCCGATAGCGAGCTCGTGCTGAGCGCCCTCCCCGATGCCGCGGCGCGCTCCGCTGCCGAGAAGGCCGCGACCTCGCCAGCCCCGGCCGCCGCCGCGTCCCGGGACCTCTCCATCACCGGCACGTGGTCGGGCGGCGAGGACCTCGACATCACGCTCGTCGCGCCGGATGGCTCGCGCATCTCCTGGATGGGCGGCCGCGCCGACGCCACCGCGAGCGACGTCACCAGCTCCTCGACCGAGAAGCTCGGCCTGCGCACGCTGAAGAAGGGCAACTACCTCGTCGAGGTGACGCGCAAGGACGGTGGTCGCATGACCCGCGGCACGGTCGAGATCACGGCCATCGGCGCGAAGAAGTCGATTCCCTTCGAGATGAGCGGCACGCGCACCGTCGTCGCCCGCGTGAACATCGGGATGCAGTTCCGTCTCGAGCGCGTCATGCGCTAGCTCGCGGAGGGGTTATAAATCGGGCCGTGAGTACGGACCCGATCCAGCGCCTCGAAGAGATGGAAGCCAAGGCGCTGCTCGCCGGCGGCGAGGCCCGCATCGCGAAGCAGCACGAAGCCGGCAAGTTGACAGCGCGCGAGCGCATCGAAGCCCTGCTGGACCCCGGCAGCTTCGTGGAGCTCGACAAGTTCGTCACGCATCGGTGTGCGGACTTCGGGATGCAGGAGCAGAAGATCCTCGGTGACGGCGTGGTCACCGGACACGGGACGGTCGATGGCCGTCCCGTTTGCGTGTTCGCCCAGGACTTCACCGTGTTCGGCGGATCGCTCTCGGGCGCCTACGCCCAGAAGATCTGCAAGGTGATGGACCTCGCCACGAAGATCGGCTGTCCGGTGATCGGACTCAACGACTCGGGAGGCGCGCGCATCCAGGAAGGCGTCGAATCCCTCGCCGGCTACGCCGACATCTTCCTGCGCAACGTGCTGACGAGCGGCGTGGTGCCTCAGCTGTCCGCGATCATGGGTCCATGCGCGGGCGGAGCGGTGTACTCGCCGGCCATCACCGACTTCATCCTGATGGTCGATCGCACGAGCTACATGTTCATCACCGGCCCCGAGGTCATCAAGACGGTGACCCACGAGGAGGTGACGAAGGAGCAGCTCGGCGGCGCCCAGACGCATGCGAGCCGCTCCGGCGTGTCGCACTTCACGGAGCTCGATGAGCTGTCGTGCATCGCCCGCCTGCGCGAGCTGTTGTCCTTCATGCCGGGCAACAACAGCGAGGATCCGCCGCGCAAGGCGGCCACGGACCCCGCGGATCGCGCCGAGGACGCCCTCGACACGATCGTCCCGCTCGAGTCCAACAAGCCCTACGACATCAAGAAGATCATCACGCACGTCGTGGATGACGGGCACTTCGTCGAGGTCCACAAGGACTACGCGAAGAACATCGTGTGCGGCTTCGCCCGGTTCGAAGGGCGCCCCGTCGGCATCGTCGCGAATCAGCCGAATCACCTCGCCGGGTGCCTGGATATCGATGCGTCGACGAAGGCGGCGCGGTTCGTGCGCTTCTGCGACTGCTTCAACATCCCGCTGGTGACGTTCGTCGACGTGCCGGGCTTCCTGCCGGGGACGAACCAGGAGTACGGCGGCATCATCAAGCACGGCGCAAAGCTGCTCTACGCGTTCGCCGAGGCCACGGTGCCGAAGATCACTGTCATCACGCGCAAGGCGTACGGTGGCGCCTACGACGTCATGGCGAGCAAGCACATCCGCGCCGACGTCAACATCTCGTACCCGGCCGCCGAGATCGCGGTGATGGGGCCCGATGGGGCGGTGAACATCATCTTCCGCGGCGAGCTCGACAAGATCAAAGATGACGCCGCGCGCGCCGAGGCCAAGGCGCGGTTCACCGCCGAGTACAAGGAGCGCTTCGCGAATCCGTACAAGGCAGCATCGCTCGGCTACATCGACGAGATCATCCGGCCGCGCGATACGCGGTGGACCATCATCCGCTCGTTGCGGACGCTCGCGAACAAGCGCCAGTCGAACCTGCCTCGCAAGCACGGCAACATTCCGCTGTGAGATGGATCGCCGCGCTGCTGCTGTCCGCCGCGTGCGGCAGCAAGGCACCGCGTGGGCCCCTGCCCCCGTTGCCGCCGGCGGCGTATGCGCACTATCTGGAGGGCAAGCTCCTCGAGCACGGCGAGAGCTGGGCCGATGCCGAGCGGGCCTTCGCGGCGGCGGCGAAGCTCGCCCCCGATCAGCCGATGATCGCGGTGGCCCTCGCCCACGCGCAAGCGAAGGGCAAGCGCGCCGTGGAGGCACGCGCGACGCTGCGAAAGGCGCGCGCGGAGTGGCCGGATCACGCCGCCGTGTGGCAGGCGTCGGGCGAGCTGCTCGAGGACGCCGCGGACGAGGGGGCCGTCGCCGCCTACGAGCGCGCCGTGGAGCTCGCGCCCGACGAGGAGAAGGGCTACCTCGGCCTGGCCCGGGTGCAGGAGGGAGCGGAGCAGCTCGCCACGCTGCGCACGCTCGTGAAGCACGTCCCCGATGGCATCGAGGGCTACTACCGCCTCGGGGTCGCGCTGGCTCTCGCCAAGGACTATCCGCCGGCGATCGCCGCGATGCGCACCGTGCTGGAGCGCGATCCGGATCACCTCGATGCCCGTCTGGACCTCGCGCGCGCGTTGCGCCTCGCCGGGGACATGGCCGGGGCCGTGTTGCAGACGCGAAGTGCCTTCGACCGCAGTGGCCAGGCGATGGACATCGCCGAGGAGCTGTTCTGGGTGCTGTGCGAGGCCGACGATCGCGTCGCCGCCATCGATCTCTTGACGCTCCTCGACGACGAGCGCAGTGACGCCGAGGCCCTCGCCATCGTCGCCAAGCTCCAGCGCCAGCTCGGTCGGATCGAGGATGCGCGGGCCCTCGCCACCAAGATCGAGCAGCTCGACTTCGACGCCGGACAGGTCGTCCACGCCGAGGTCGCGCTGGCGAACGGCGAGCACGCCCAGGCCCTGCAGCGTGCGCTGACGGTGGTGGCCGGCTCGCCGCAGTTCGTCGCGGCCCGGCGCGTGGCCGGGTCGACGCTGCTCGCCATGCGC
>JALHPV010000029.1 GCA_022842285.1 Kofleriaceae bacterium | reverse complement strand
CGGCCTCGACGGAGCGGTCTCCGGTCGCGTAGCGATCCTCCAGATCGCGGATGCGCGCGCGCGCCCACGAGGCGGCGAGCCAGGCTCCGGCGGCGGGGCCGGGAGCGGCGGGCGTGACGGTGCGTACGACGCGCTGACGCAGCGGCTCACCGAGGCTCGAACCGACGATCGTCACGGCGGCGGTGGCCGGCGCGCGGCCGCGGTAGCGGCCGAACACGACCACGGGCGCACCCGCGTACACGTCGGGTAGGCGCGCGGGCGCGATCTGCTCGAGCTGGATCCCCTCCGACTCGAGCGAGAGCTCGGTGGCGATGGGAGTGCCGATGCGGCGATGCACCTTCCCCATCACGTCATCGAGGCGATCCTCGGACTCGACGAGCTCGCACAGGCCCGCGCCCGCCGCGGCGAGCTTGCGCAGGAAGCCCGCGTTGACGGCCTGGTCGATGCCGAGCGTGAACACGCGCGTCTTGCGAAGAGACGGCGTGAGCTCGCGGAGGATCTGATCCTCGTTGCCGACCTGACCGTCCGTGACGAGCACGATGACGTGCTCGCGGTCGTCGTGCGTGCCGAGGAGCGAGGCCCCGTACTTCAAGGGCTGCATCAGCTCGGTGCCGCCCCGGGCGTCGAGCTTCGCGAGCCCCTCGACCGCGCGGAACCGGTTGCGATCCGTGGCGGGCGCCAGCCCGAGGTCCGGCAAGCCCTCCACGCGATCATCGAAGGCGAGCGCCACGAACTCGTCGCGACTGGTGAGCGAATCGATGATGCGAGCCGTCGCGCGGCGCGCCGCGACCATCTTCCAGCCCTCCATGCTGCCCGAGCGATCGAGCAGCACCGCGACCTGCCGCGGCTTCGTGCCGACCGTCGTGGTGCTCGGTGGCATGAGCGTGAGGGCAAACGAGCCGCCTGCGCCGTCGGCATCGTCGACACAGACGAGGGAGCTCGCCAGCGCGATGCTCTGCGGCTCGACGCGCCAGCGCAGGATGAAGTCACGATCGAGTCTCTCGTCCGCGCCGAGCTCGACGATGTGGGCGTCCTGGTAGCGCTTCGTGATGGCGTGCAGGCTCGACGCTACCTCGCGCACGTCGTGATCGACGAGCGCCACGCGAATCCCGAGGCGCACCGGGTTCGGGTAACCCGGCAAGAGACGCGGCGGCGAGATGCGCGACGCGTCGGGCACGATCGACGTGTCGGGCTCGTTGCCGAGGCCCGCTTGCTCGCCGCCGAGCGCGACGCCGGGCATGTAGCGCGGTGCGACCACGAGCGGGAAGCGCAGCGTGATCTCGCCATCATCGACGGGGAGAGGCCCCACGAGCGACAGCCGGATGATCGCCGACTCGCCCGGCATGAGATTGCCGACGCGCAGCGTGAAGACGCCGGAGCGCTCCTCCTCCGCGATGGCCGCGCGATGTCCGTGGGCGATCGCCTCGTCGTACTGCTCGCGCGCCGCCCCGCGCTCCTCGACGACACCCTCGACGATGCGCCCCGCCACCTCCATGCGGAAGCGATGCACCGCCGCGCGATCGGGCAACGGAAAGATGTAGGTCGCCTCGATGGGCACGCCCGTCGTGTTCACGAACCTCTGCGCGACCTCGATCGCGGCCACCACGCCCACGACGCGCGCATCGAGCTCCATGGCCGCCAGCGGCAGCGCGCCGCGCGCCGTCTGCAGCGCGCCGAAGGACGCTTCCACGTCCCGACCGAAGCGGGCCACCTCGTCATCACTCATCAACGCAATCGGCAGTGCGGTCATGGGGCATCTCCAGTGTTCGTCGCCGACTGGCGGCGTGCCAGCTCGGCGATCAGGGGAGCCGCGGCCGTGCGGAGTGCACGAACGTCGGCAGGAGTCAGGGCGGTATCGACAGGCATCTGCACGGCCAGCGCGAGACCCGGAGCGATCTCCACGCGTTGCTCGACCGTCGCGGCCTGCTTCCAGAATTGGCTCCGGCGGGGCGCCGTCAGCGTCACGCCCGACATGCGCGCGAGCGTGGCGTCATCGAGAGTGGCCCAGAGCGCCGAGATCTCGGCGAGGCTCTTCCCCACCTGCTGCATGCGCTTGATGGCGACGACCTGCGCCAGGTGTTTGCGTCCGTAGAGGGCGGTGCGGCCCCGCATCTCCAGGGGGCGGTCCAGCAGGCCGATGGTCCCGTAGTAACGAATCGTTCGTTCGTCCGGGATGGCCCTCACCTGCCCGTTCGCGGGTGCGGGCAGCGCCGCGATCCGGCTGCCGACCTCGGCGACGAGATCCGTAAGGGTCCAGAGCGCTTCCACCTCTTCAATATGACACTGTCATATATCACTGTCAAATAGGATCTGTCTGGCACAATCCAAGCAGTTAGGCGGGACCTCGTGGCGCGCATCCTCATCGTCGATGACGACCGGTCGATCCGGCGGACCCTCGAGAAGCTGCTCGCGGGCGACGGGTTCGACGTCTCCGCTGCGGGTGACGCGCCCAGCGCGATCGCGGCTGCGACCCGCGACATCGATCTCGTGCTGCTCGATCTCGGCCTCCCCGGAGGGAGCGGCTTCGACGTGCTGACCGCCCTCGCGGCCCGCGATGTGAAGCCCACCGTCGTCGTCATCACCGCGCGCGACGACATGCAGTCGACCGTGAAGGCGGTGCAGCTCGGCGCCTACGAGTACCTCGTGAAGCCACTCGACATCGATCGGCTCGGCCGCGTGATCCGCGCGGCCCTCGACAGCCGGTCGCGCGATCACCTCGCCGCCCTGCCCGCTCACGACGGACACCACGCGGGCGACATTCTCGGCAAGAGCCCGGGAATCCGCGACGTCTGGAAGCAGATCGGTGCGGTGTCGACCACGCGAGCACCGGTGCTGATTCGCGGCGAGTCGGGCACGGGCAAGGAGCTCGTCGCCCGCGCCATTCACGAGGCGTCGGCTGATCGCGGGCGGCCGTTCGTGGCGGTCAACTGCACCGCGCTCGCCCCCGGCGTCCTCGAGAGCGAGCTGTTCGGCCACGTGAAGGGCGCGTTCACGGGAGCGATCGCGGATCGGCCCGGTCGCTTCGAGCTCGCCGGCAAGGGCACGCTGTTCCTCGACGAGGTCGCGGAGATCCCGCTGGAGCTCCAGGCCAAGCTCCTGCGCGTGCTCCAGGAGCGAACGTTCGAGCGCGTGGGTGATGCGAAGCCCCTGCCGCTCGAAGCCCGCGTGGTCGCCGCGACGCATCGCGATCTCGGGGCGATGGTCGCGAAAGGGACGTTCCGCGAGGATCTGTTCTATCGCCTGCGCGTCGTCGAGATCGAGTTGCCACCGCTCCGCGACCGCCCGTCGGATATCCCGATCCTCGTCGAGGGCCTGCTCGCCAAGATCCACAAGGACCTCGACAAGCACCTCCGCTACGTCACGCCCGCTGCGCTTGCCCGCTTGCAGGCGCACCCGTGGCCGGGGAACGTCCGCGAGCTGGAGAACACCCTGACGCGGGCGGTGGTGCTCGCGAAGTCCGACGTGCTCGACGAGACGCTCCTCCCGCTGCCCTCCGCCGCGTCGGGTGAACACCCCGTCGCCGAAGGCACCCTCCCGACCCTGCGCGAGGTCGAACGGGCGCACGTCGCACGCGTCCTCGTGCACGCGCAGTGGAACAAGCGTCGCGCCTGCGCGATCCTCGACATCAGTCGCCCCACGCTCGACCGCAAGATCGAGGAGTACGGCCTGCGGCGCGAGGACGCCGAGTGATCAGCGGCCTCCTCGTTCTCGCGATCGCGACGATCGGAGCGGCCTACGCGGGGCTCGTGCTGCGCGCCGCGCGCCACCGCCACGACAACCTGTCCTTCGGCATCCTCGCGCTCTGCGATGCGACGATGACGGCCTGGCGTGGTCTCAACGTCATCGCCGGAGACTCGATCGTCGACGCCGCCGTCACCGTGCCGTGCGCGATCGGGACGGTGGTGCTCGCGACCCTGACCCTCGAGTTCATCACCGCGTTCCCGAACCTCCGCCCGATGCGATGGCGATGGCGAGCGCTCCTCATTCTGTGGGGAATCGTTGGCATCGCCACCGTCGCGATCGAGTCGCAGTACGGCGCCTTCATGCGGGTATCGGAGGTGATCTTCTACGGCCCCGCGACGCTGTCGATCCTCGCGCTCTGCGTTCGAGCCTGGCGGCGTGCGCCGGACCCGAGCCAGCGCGCCGTCGTCGGCATGCTCGCGTTCCGGTGGATCGTCGGGTTCTCGGCGTACTTCATCGCCCCCGCGTTCGGCCTGTTCGAGATCGGCGTCTGGGGCGAGACCACGTTCGCCACCCTCGTGAGCTTCGTCGTCATCGGCACGGCCGTGCTGCGGAGCGAGCTCTTCAGCATCCGGTCGACGGCGACCGAGGTCCTCACCGTTGCCATGCTCGGCCTCGTCGTCGTCGTCGGTGGCGGCGCCTCGGTCTGGGGCGTGCAACGGTGGACGGTCCCCGGGACGACGCTGCAACAAGCCTTGCTCGTCGGCGCCACGCTGGTGCCGCTCGCGCTCGCCGCGATCGCCTGGCTCCTGTACCCGCGCGTGGAGCGACGCGTGCTCGCCCCGCTCGACGAGCGGCGTGCGCGGCGCCTCGCCGTGCAGGGTGACCCGTTGCCCACCGATGCGCCCCGGGCGATCGCGGAGGCCACCGAGCGCATCTCGACCATCGGCGACGGCGCGCACGTGCGCTGGCTGCCCGCGTCGGCCCTCCCCGCTCGACTCGCCCACTCGCTGCGCGACGGCGAACCGCGCAAGCACGGCGAGGAGCCCGAGGTTCCCGCCAGCTTCGTCGTCCCCGCGCTCGGTGGTGACGGCGCCCTCGTCGGTGTCTTCGGCCTCGATGGCGGCAATATCGACCGCGACACGTACCTGGTCGCGCGCGAGCTCGCTGCCCGCGTGGCGCTGGTCGTCGAGCGCGCCGAGGCGGTGACCGAGCTGGAGGGCGCCCGGCGGCTCGCGGCGCTCGGGCAGTTTGCGGCCGCGATCGCCCACGATATCCGGACGCCGCTGACCTCGATCTCGCTGAACGTGCAGATCCTCCAGCGCAAGCTCGCTCTCGATCCCGATGACGCCGAGCACTTCGACATCGCGCTCGAGGAGCTCGCCCGCCTCGACAAGTCGGTCGCGGAGATCCTCGACTTCGCGAAGCCGGTGCGGCTCACCACCGAGGCCATCGACGTCGGCGAGCTGATCGAGACGGCGGCAAAGGGCCTCACGCCCGTGCTCGACGAGCGCGGCGTTTCCATCGACGTGTCGCCGGGCGCCGATGCCCTCACCGTCCAAGGCGATCCGCAACGCCTGCGGCAAGTGCTCGTGAATCTCGTCGGCAACGCAGCGGATGCGTCGCGCCCGGGTGCCCGCGTGACGCTGCGCGCGGCCGCCGAAGCAGGATCGATCGCGATCGAGGTCGTCGATCAGGGGCGCGGCATCGGACCCGACGATCTGCCACGCATCTTCGAACCGTTCTTCACCACCCGCCCCGACGGCACGGGCCTCGGCCTCGCGATCTGTCACAAGGTGATCCGCGCCCACGGCGGCGACATCCGGGTGCGCTCCACGGTCGGGAGCGGCTCCACGTTCACCGTCGTACTACCCGCGGCGTAACGAACCGTTACCCACCGCCGCGATCCCGCCGGCCAACCTCCGGGAATCTCTCGCCCCGGTCCCGGCACACGGGGTGCTGTAGCCCGGCCCATGTGGACGCTGGCGCGCAAGCTCCTCCTGCACGACCGGCTCCGGTTCGCCGTCGCGATCGCCGGGGTGTCCGTCTCCGTGATGCTGGTGCTGGTCCAGGTGGGCCTCTACTTCGGCTTCATGGACACGGCGTCGTCGATCATCGACGCGAGCAAGGCTGACATCTGGGTCGGCAAGGAGAGCAACGAGTCGTTCGAGTTCGCGACGCCGTTCGATGACCGCACGTACTACAAGGTGGCATCGGTCCCCGGCGTAGCGGCCACGCAGCGCGTGCTCATGGGCTTCGCGCAGCTGAAGCTCGCCGACGGCGGCGACATCGGCGTGCAGGTGGTGGGCGTGGATCCCCAGGACCATCCGCTGCTGGGGCCGTGGAATGTCGTCGCCGGGGATGCGCGCCGGCTCGGCGAAGCGGGGGCGATCGTGCTCGACCGTAGCGAATACGGCAAGCTGAAGATCGACCGCATCGGCCACGCCACCGAGATCAGCGGGGTGCGCGCCGAGGTGGTGGCGATGACGTCCGGCATCCGGTCGTTCACGACCTCGCCGATCGTGTTCGCAGATACCAAGACCGCGCGCAGCTTCTTCCCCATGGGGGGCGAACCGGTCACGTACGTCCTCGTCGATGTCGCTCCCGGCGCCAGCATCGCGGACGTGAAGGCGCGGATCGACGCGTTGCCCCACCTCGCGGCCTACACCACCCCCGAGATGTCGGACCGCACGCGCACGTACTGGTCCCAGCGTACGGGCGTCGGGGCGGGCTTCTTCACGACGGCCGTGCTCGGCGTGATCGTTGGCTTCGTCGTCGTCGGGCAGATCCTCTACAGCGGCACACTGCAGTACCTGCGCGAGTACGGCACGCTGAAGGCGATGGGCGCCCGCAACAGCGCCGTGGTGAAGGTGATCCTCGCGCAGGCCATGATCTCCGCGCTGCTCGGCTTCATCGTCGGCGCCCCGCTCGCGATGGGCATGCGTGCGGCGATGGCGGGCGCGAACCTGACCGTGGCCCTGTCGCCCGAGCTCTATGCGGTGACCGCCGGCCTCACCGCAGTGATGTGCGCCGCGGCGGCGCTGCTCTCGATCGTGAAAGTGCTGCGCCTCGACCCCGCATCGGTATTCAAGGGCTAACGGAGGACACGATGGCCACCGCATCCATTCATCAGGGCGTGCAGCCCGCTCTCGCGCGGATCGTCGGCGCGAGCAAGACCTACGGGGCGGGCGAGAACCAGGTCACGGCGCTCTCCGACGCCACGCTCGACATCATGCCGGGTGAGGTCACGCTGATCGAAGGCCCCTCCGGCTCCGGCAAGACGACGTTGATCTCGATCCTCGGGCTCTTGCTGACGCCCACAACTGGCGAGATCTGGCTCGAGGGCCAGAACGTCGCGGGCCTCGGCGAGCGCCACCTCCCTGCCTTGCGCGCGCGGCACTTCGGCTTCGTGTTCCAGGGCTTCAACTTGTTCCCCGCCCTCACCGCCCTCGAGAACGTCTCGATGGCGATCCAGATGAAGGACCCGACGTTCAAGCGCCCGAAGGACGAAGCGCGACGCCTGCTCGAGCAGGTCGGCCTCGGTCCGCGCGTTCATCACCTCCCCGCGGATCTCTCTGGTGGTCAGAAGCAGCGGGTCGCCATCGCCCGGGCCCTCGGGGGCAACCCGCCGATCATCATCGGCGACGAACCCACGGCCGCCCTCGACACCAAGACCGCTCTCTCCGTCATGGAGCTCCTCCGCGAGCTCGCCACGACCCATGGTCGCGCCGTCGTGGTCGTCACTCACGATCCGCGCCTCGAGCGCTTCGCCGATCGCGTCGTCCGCGTCGAGGACGGGCGCATCAGCTCTGTCGACAGCCCCAGGAGTCACGCATGAAGAAGCTGCGCTATCTCGCTCTCGCCCTCCCCCTCGCTGCGGGCATCTACGTCGCCGTCGGCCGTGACGCCTCGCCCGCGGTGGCGGCGCCGGGGGCAGCGCTGCCATCCGCCCTCGTGGCGCCGGGCCGCGTCGAGCCGGTCCGCGATCCAGTGACGCTCTCCTTCGAGCAGCAGGGCCGCATCGCCGAGGTGCTCGTCGACGAAGGCGAGGCGGTCACCGCGGGCCAGGTGCTCGCGCGCCTCGACGACCGCATGGCCAAGGCCCGCGTCGACGCGGCGAGGGCGATGCTCGCCCAAGCGGAGGCCCGGCACTCGCTCGCTCGCCGTGGCCCACGCCGCGAAGATGTCGCCGCCGCCCGCGCCGATGCCGAGGCTGCCCGGGCCGCAGCCGCTCACCGCGCTTCCGAACAGGCTCGCACCGCGGAGCTGGGCAAGGTCGGCGCCGTGACCACGCAGGCCGTCGATGCCGATGGAGCCGCCGCGCGCGTCGCGACGGCGCAAGCATCGGCCGCGACCGCACGCTACGAGTCGCTCGCGAAGGGCACGCGCGTGGAACAGATCGCGGAGGCCGCCGCCGCCGTCGCCCTCGCCCAGGCCGAGCTCGCGGCGGCGACCGTCGCGCTCGATCAGCACGCCCTGAAGGCGCCCACCGCGGGCGTGATCCTCCGCCGCACGGCCGAGCCAGGAGCGTTCGTCACCCTCGCCATGCCCGCCCCCGTCCTCGCCATGGCCGATGTCTCCCACCTCCAGCTTCGCGTCGAGGTCGACGAGGCCGACATCGCCGCCATCGGGGTGGGCCAGGCCGCGTATGCGACCACCGATGCCCACGGCGACCGCCGCTTTCCGATCCGCATTCGCCGCGTCTCCACCGAGCTCGGGCGCAAGACGGTGCGCGATGACGATCCGCGCGCGCGCGTCGACACCCGCGTCCTCGAAGTCATCGCGACGTTCGATGAAGCGCCCGGGGCGACCCTGCCCGTCGGTCTGCGAATGACGGCCCACCTGACGCCGTAGCCAGGGCCGGCGATCAGCGGCGATCAGTCGCCGATGCAGACCCGCTGGTTGCCGCCCCCGTCTTCCAGCGACTCCTCGCGGCATTGCCACGCCTCGCCGCGCTCGCCCTCACACGTCGCGTCGTCCGTGCAGTTGCGAAGACAGATCCCCGAGCTCCGCGAGATGCAGCTGAACCCATCGGGACAGTCGGCGTTCGCCGAGCACGCCGTCGTGCAGACGCCTTCGGGGAAGCTCCCGCCGATCTCGCAGCGACCCGCTTCGCAGTCCGCCGTCTCGCTACAGGGATCCCCCGTGGCACCAGCGTTACAGGCCGCCAGCAGCACGAAGCCAATGAACAGACAGCGGAGCTCCATCGAGCCAGCCCGAATCAACATCCGTGCCACCCGCCACCCCGCCAATCATCAAAGGCACCGGGCTGACCGCGGCTGCTGTCCCGTTCTTGCACAGCGTGTCGTGCCGGAAAGACGCAGCCAGAGCCCACACACCGGAGTACGGTCGCGGTCGATGAGCGACACGCCCTACACCCCACCGAAGATCTGGTCCTCGAAAGGCGCAGCTGGCCAGTTCGCGAGCATCAACCGCCCGACGGCGGGTGCGACGCACGAGGCCACGCTCCAGGTCGGGCGTCACCCGCTGCAGCTCTACTCGCTGGCCACGCCCAACGGCGTGAAGGTCACGATCATGCTCGAGGAGCTCCTCGCGCTCGGGCACGTCGGGGCCGAGTACGACGCGTGGCCGATCCACATCATGAAGGGCGAGCAGTTCGGCAGCGGCTTCGTGGAGATCAACCCCAACTCCAAGATCCCCGCCCTCGTCGATCGTTCGCAGACGCCAGCCCTCCGGCTCTTCGAGTCGGGTTCGATCCTGGTCTACTTGGCCGAGAAGTTCGGCGCGCTGCTGCCCACCACACACCCGGCCCGCTCCGAGTGTCTGTCGTGGCTGTTCTGGCAGATGGGCAGCGCGCCGTTCCTCGGCGGCGGCTTTGGCCACTTCTATGCGTACGCGCCGACGAAGATCGAGTACGCGATCGACCGCTACGCGATGGAGGTCAAGCGCCAGCTCGACGTCCTCGACCGCCACCTCGCACAGGCCGAGTACCTGGCGGGCAGTGCGTACACGATCGCCGACATCGCCACGTATCCCTGGTACGGCGCGCTGGTGCAAGGCGAGCTCTACAGCGCGGGCGAGTTCCTGCAGGTCGATCAGTATCGCCACGTGCGACGCTGGGCCGAGGTGATCGCCGCGCGACCGGCCGTACAGCGGGGCCGCAAGGTCAACCGCATCTTCGGCGCGCCGGCCGATCAGCTGCACGAGCGCCACGACGCCAGCGACTTCGACCTGCGCACCCAGGACAAGCTCGCCACCACGCCGCCCGGCGGCTGAGCAGCTCCGTCCCATCTGTAGGGGGCGCACACGATCGGTCGCTGGTGTTACGATAGGGGCGAATGCCCGTACGGGACCTGGTCCTGAGGCTGCGAGAGACTGCCCGCGCGATCGCGCACGCGCCCGTGACCGCCGCCCGCTGGATGCGCGCCCACGCGAGTCGCTGTGTGGCCGTCACGTGGCTCGTCGGCATGACCGCCTTCGGCGTGGTCACCGTGCGCCGCGCCATCGTCGTTCACGCGGCGGAGGAAGCGGCCGAGGCCGAGCGCATCGCGCGGCGTCCCGTCCGACCTGGTGGCGGCGACGGCCCCGGCGAGACCGTCGCCATGATGGACGTCGAGGAGATGGAAGCGCTCCACAGGAATCGGATGCACGCCAACGGGCTCGCCGCCGCCGGCGAAACCGACGACCCCGATGCCGCGACCCGCGCGGCGGCCAAGGCCAAGCTGGCGCAGGGTGTGTCCGTCGAAGGGGAGGTCATCACCACCCGCGGTGGCATCACCATCGTGACCAAGGGCGGCATTCAGGGCTGGCTCAAGCGCAACCGCGGCCGCAAGGCCGACCCCGAGATGCTGGCGTGGATCCGCGCCGAGGAAGCGGCGGAGGGACGTGAGGCCTACGGGGGGTGGGCCGACCGCGATGACGCGAACATCCTCGAGTGGCACCGGTCGAAGGTCGCCGGCGATCCGTCCGGGGGCGGAGCGACCGACCAGGTCGTCCCCGGCGAGCCCGAGCTCGTCGATCCGACCGAAGATGGAGCCGTCCCCGCGTCCCCGACATCATCGGCGCCGACATCATCGGAGCCGACGTCACCGGAGCCGACGTCATTGGAGCCGACGTCACCGGAGCCGACGTCACCGGAGCCGACGTCACCGGAGCCGACGTCACCCACACCCTCGACGTCGCCCCCGACCAGAACCGCGACCGCGACGCCCGTGGCCCGGCCGGTCGTCCGACCCGCGCGGATCCCCCTCCACGAGCTCGCGGCCGCCGCCGTGGCCAGCATCACCGCGGCGCCCGCCGCGACCGGGACGGCTGTCGTTGCCACCGTGCGCGCCGCGACGCCCGCGCTCGGCGAGCTCGGTTCGATCACCGCCGGCGACCCGCCGCGCGTGACCATGGCGATCCTCGCGCATCGCATGTTTGGCGACCAGGGTCGCGCCGCGGAGCTCACCACCGAGGGCAAGCAGCTCGTGCGGGCCATCGTGGGCGCCATGAACCAGCACCCGCGCTACGTGGTGCGACTGACGACGACCGAGGAGCGCGCGATCGAGGTGGCAGCGATGCTGGTGGTCGCCGGGTTGCCGACACCGCGCCTCGAGATCGTGGTGAAGCCGATCGACCTGGCGCTCGACGTGGTCGAGCTCGAGCTGGTGGCGCCGTGAGCGACGCGGCGATGTGCGGCACGCATCGCGACGCCGTCGCGGGGTGGCGATGCGACGCATGCAACGCGTATCGCTGTGGCAAGTGCACGGCGCGGTTGCTGTCGCTGTACACGTGCGCGACATGCGGGGCGCCAGCGAAGCAGCTGACCGTGTCGCGGCGCGAGCGTCCCGCCACCCACTGGGTCGTGCACACGCTGCTGTTCCCGGTGCGCGGCGGCCTGCCCCTCGTGGCGATCGTCGGCGCGCTGCTCCTGGTGATTCCCTACGTGGCGGGGCTGGTCGAGGCGGCACCGCACCAGCTCGATGGCGCCGTACGTGCGGCGCGCGTGGCCCTGCTCGGGCTGTTCGCGTTGCTCGCGGTCGATGCAGCGGCGCGGGGGAGCGAGCCCGGCACCCCGCTCCGCTTCGCCCGCGCCCTCGTCGCGACGAGCCCGGTGTGGGGACCAGCGCTGGCCTACGTGATCTTCGTCGGGGCGCCGACCGGCAAGGCGCTGTCGGATCCGATGCTCGTGATGTTCGGCGTGCTGGCGTTCGCGTACGTGCCGATGGCGCTGGCCGTCGCGGCTACGGATGCTTCGTTTGGCGACGCCACGAATCCGTTCACGGTCTTCGAGCTCGCGGGGCGCCTCGGGCGCGTGTACCTGACGCTGCTGCTACGCGTGGTCGTCACGAGCGCAGCGGTGGCCTTGGCGTTCACGTTGAAGGGACCGGCGGGGACGATCGCGCAGGTGCTGACGGTGGCGATGCTCGGGTGCGCGATCGGGCTCGTGCCTCACGTGCATGGGGAGCTGATGGGATGGGGCAACTCCTCGACGCAGAGCGACCCGCTGTACCCGCGGATGGTGGCGGAGGGTCGGCGCAAGCTCGTCGAGCGGAACGTGGTGGATGCGGCCAGCGGCCCGACCACGGCAGAGAGCAGCGCGCCGGTGCCGACGTCACTGGCCGAGAAGCAGGAGGCAGCCAAGGTCGCCGATGCGCTGAAGCGCGACGACAGCGCGCGTGCCCTGCGGATGTACGAGGCCCGGACCGACTGGAGCTCGGGGGCGTTCGATGACCGCACGCTCGTGGCGCTCGGCCGGGCTGCACAGCGCGCGAAGAAGCTGGACCTTGCTCGGTCGCTGCTCGAGACGGCCGCCGCCCGACCGGGGCGCGGGACCGCGCAGGCGATGTTGGCCCTCGCCCAGCTCCATGCCACCGCGCTGCAGCAGCCCGGAGAGGCGACTGCGATCTTCCGGCGGATCGTCGACGAGTATCCGGGGACGGACGTCGCGAAGATCGCCGCCCTACGGCTCGAGGCTGCGTAGGGACGCCACGATCGTGCGGGCGGTGGCCTGGGCAGCCGGAGACTCGGTTGTCGCGAAGAACATGGCGACGGCATCGCGCGCGCCAACGCGGCGAACATAGATCGTGACGAGGGTATCGCCCGCCATCCCCGAGCACACGCCGGTGTTGGTCGCCCCCAACGTGATGGTTCCGCACCCGATGGATTCGTAGTCGACACGGCCGGACTCGTAACGAATCGCCATGGCGCGCTCGGCGCTCCGCGCGCTTGCTTCGACATCCGGATCGGACGGCGTCAAGGCGAACAGCGCCGCGTGCTCGGGGTTCCGCGGATCGGTGCCCACGTAGAGCAGCGCACCGGGAGCCTCGCGCCACTCGGCCGGGATGTCACCGGCGAGCGCGATACCGTCGAGTCGCCGGAGGGCGGGGCCAGGGTTTGCGGGAGGGGGCGAGGTGGGCTCGCGGCCGAACCGCGCGACGGCCACGAGCGCGCCCGTCACGGCGACCCCCACGAGAGCGCCCGCGATCAACGTCCGTGACGCGACCCGCGCCCGCGATGATGCAGTCACCTCCTGCGGCTCGGCCCCCACGGCGTCCCGCGACGGTGAGCTCGGTGAGATCCGGATCGTGAGCTCGGGGCCTGGCGCCTCTGGCACGTCCGCGAGCGGTTCCGCGGGTGGCGCCTCGAGATCGATGAGAAAGGGCGCGTCGGAGGACTCGGGGGCCGGAGGCTCGCTGACCGCTTCGGCGGCAGACGGTGCCTCGCCGCGCGTGAAGGCGAGCAGCAGCGCCCCGATACGCTCGACCGAGGGTAGGTCCGGCACGCTGGCCTCGCGCGCGAAGCGAATGCCCTGGTCGACGTGTACCGGCTCGACCTTGCCGTCACTCGTGAACGCGACGAAGCCCTCGACGATCGAACGATTGAAGCGGGCCTGATCGTCGGCATCGCACGTCGAGCGGACCCACGCCTCGAAGGCGTCGATGACGGCTACACGGTCGCTCGCGGCCATGTCCCCCCAGATTACTACAAGGCCTACCGCGCACGGGACCGTCTCCAATTTTGGAAGCTATGCGCGCAGATAATCCGATGGTGCGAGCCGCGATCCGGCTCTACAGACAACGACATGATCTGTCCGCGCTGCACCACCTCTACACTGGACGAGCTCGACCGGTCCGGGATCCAGATCGACCGCTGCTCGCGCTGCCGCGGGGTCTGGCTCGACCGCGGTGAGCTGGAGAAGCTCATCTCGGAGAGCTCGCGGCGCGAGGACACCCACGACGAGACCGAGGAGGCCGATGACGGCCCGGGCGGTAGACGCGATCGCGGGGGCCGCAGCCGCCGCAACCGCGACGACGATGAGGAGCGCGGGGGCATCGGGGGATTTCTGTCGAACTTGTTCGACTGACGACGCCCTGCCGGTCTCGCGACCGCCCCGCTCGCTACATCCCTCGGGAGGAATCCATGACCAAGTGCATCGATGATCACCGTCACCGGCCGCTCGTCGTCCTCGGCAGCTTCGTCATGTCGGCCGTCTCCGTCGCGCTGATCTTGCTGATCTTGCTGGTCTGGTACCCGTGACCCGTGCCGCCCCCGGATGACCACCCGACACTTCGCTCGCGCGGCCCCCAACGCTGCGTCATTTCGGAAGCGTCCCCCAGCACGTGGACCGCTACCGTGGCCCGCATGGTGACCTTCACCGTCGAGCCCCCGCGAGCAGCCCCGCCCGCAGCGAGTCGGCGACGACCCGCGCCGACGGTCACGCTTACCCTCGCCGCATCCGTGGTGCCAATCGTCGTGATCTGCTTGCTCGCGCTGGCCGAAACGTTGCTGTGAGCCTGCCGGCGGCTCGGCACGGCGGTCCTTGACGTACCCGCGCTCCGCCGAGAAGCTCGACCGGCATTGCGAGATCGTGAGGCAGCGGCTCGAGGTGCCGACGCAAGCGGCGCGTATCCTCGGGGGGAGCTCCGCGCATGAGCGTCTCGTTCGCGCTCGGCCTCACGCTGGGGGTCCTCGACCTCGCCGCGATCGCGTGGGCCGTCTGGCGCGGACGGGGCGTCGCGGCGACGCTCGCGTGGATCTTCGCCATCCTCGTCGTTCCCGGGGCCGGCGCCCTCGCGTACTTCTTGCTGGCCAATCCGGCGATCCACCGCGCCGCTCGCCGGAAGCGCGACCTCGTCGACGCCCTGCGCAAGCGCCTGGTCGCGACGCCGGTCGCCTCGCCCGAGGACGTGCTGGCCGTCTGCGCACGTACGACCGCCCTGCCGGTCACGGACGCGAACCGGTGCGTGGTGCTGGCGGAGGACGCAGCCGCGTTCGCGGAGATCGAGCAGGCATTGGCAACGGCCCGCCACTCGATCTGGGTCGAGAAGTACATCATTCGCGGAGACCAGACGGGACGGGCCTTCCTGGAGCTCCTCACCGAGCGGGCCCGCGCCGGAGTGGAGGTGCGCCTCCTCTACGACGCCGTTGGCTCGTTCGGGATCCCTCGCCAGCAGGTCGCGAGGCTGCGGGCCGCCGGAGCTCACCTGGTGAAGTTCCTGCCGATGAACCCGCTGCGGCGACGCTGGGCCGTTCACCTGCGCAACCATCGCAAGTTGATCGTGGTCGACGGGACGGCGGCTTTCATCGGGGGGATGAACATCGGCGACGAGTACGCGGGACGCGTCCGCGCACCGGCCATGCTGTTTCGCGACACGCACATGCGCGTCGAAGGTCCGGCGGTGACCCAGCTCGCCGAGATCTTCGTCGAGGACTGGGAGTTCGCGACAGGCGAGCACCTCGACTTGCCGACCGTCACCCTGGCGCATGGGGACGCCGTCGTGGCCGTGGTCCCGAGCGGTCCCGATCAACGTCACAACTCGAGCGCATACTCCTACTTCACCGCCGTCACCTCCGCGCAGACATCCTGCTACCTCGTCAGCCCGTACTTCGTTCCGGACGAGCCCCTGATGCGGGCCTTGTGCGCCGCCGCGATGCGTGAGGTCGACGTACGTGTGCTGGTGCCCCGCAGCAACGACGTCAGGATCGTCGCGGCGGCCGCGCGGTCCTACTACGAGCCCTTGCTCGAGTGCGGCGTGCGGATCTTCGAGTATCTGCCCTCGATGCTGCACGCCAAGACGCTCGTCGTCGACGGCCACATCTCCATCGTCGGATCGGCGAACGCGGACGTGCGGAGCTTCGCACTGAACTTCGAGCTCGGCCTCGCCGTCGACTCTCCGACCACGGCCGCGCAGCTCACCGAGCGCTTCGAGGACTGCCTGCGCGCCGCCGAGGAGGTGACGCTGCCGGCTCACCAGGCGCGGCCCGTGACGGCCAAGCTGACCTGGCGCCTCGCCCGCCTGTTCTCGCCGTTGCTGTGAGGGCAACCGCGACCGAGCGGCCTACTTTCTGAGCTTCGCGAGGAAGGTCGACGCGGCCTCGGCCATGACCTCCGAGAGCATGCGGAACTCACGGAGGCGGGCCGACGAGGTTCGCCATGCGAGGCCGAGCGTGCGGCCGGGTGTCGGGCGGGTGAACTCGGCGAGCTCGACGCCGCCGCGCGGAGGGACCAGGGCATCGGCCGCCGCTTCGGGCAGCAGGGTCACCCCGAGCTTGCCGGCGACCATCTGGATGAGGGTCGGCAGACTCGTGCCGCGGACCTCCATCGACTCGACGGCCCCGCCGCGCTCGCAGACCGCGAGGGCCTGGTCGCGGAGGCAGTGCCCGTCCTCGAGCAAGAGCACGGTCTGATCGTCGAGGTCGCGCTCGGTCAGCTTGCCCTTCTTGTGGACGATGCTGGCACCACGCGGAGCAGCGAGGAGGAACGACTCCTGCGCGATGGTGGCCGTCGTGAAGTCGCCCGGGACGGGGATGGCAAGGAGGGCCGTATCGAGCTGGCCGGCGGACAGCATCGTGAGGAGCCGGTGGGTCTGGTCCTCGCGCAGGATGAGCTCGAGGCGAGGGAACCTGGCGCGGACGGCGGGGAGGAGCGCGGGGAGCCAGTAGGGAGCGACGGTGGGGATGACACCGAGGCGGAGCGGGCCGACGAGGGGCTCGCCGCGGCGCCGGGCGGCATCGGTGACGCCATCGATGGCCGTCAGGGCTTCGCGGGCGCGGCCCACGACGTCTTCCCCCGCAGGGGTGACGAGGACGCTGCGCCGGTCACGCTCGAAGATCTGGACGCCGAGGAGCTCCTCGGCGGCCTGGACCTGCGCGGAGAGGGCCGGCTGCGAGATTCCGAGGGTGCCGGCGGCCCGCCGGAAGCTGCGCTGCTCGGCGACCGCCACGACGCACTCGAGCTGCCGGATGGAGGGTCGGTCCATGATAGGCGCAGCATATCACCCTTATCAGTGGTCGCGATTGGCCTTATCACCGATCGGTGGCCATGGTGCCGTCACATGTTGACCATTGGCGACCAGTTCCCGCAGTTCAAAGCCAAGGCCGTCGTCTCGCTCGAGCGCGGCAAAGAGTTCCTCGACATCGACAGCAGCTCCTTCGAGGGCAAGTGGAAGGTCTACTTCTTCTGGCCGAAGGACTTCACGTTCGTGTGCCCGACCGAGATCGCGGCCTTCGGAAAGCTCGACCGCGACTTCCGGGATCGTGACGCGCAGCTCCTGGGCGTCTCGACCGATAGCGAATTCGTCCACCTCGCGTGGCGGCAGAATCACCCCGACCTGAAGGACCTCACGTTCCCCATGGTCGCGGACATCAAGCGCGAGATTTCGCAAGCGCTCGGGATCCTCGACAAGAACGAAGGCGTGGCGCTGCGCGCGACGTTCGTCGTCGACCCGCAGGGCGTGATTCGCTTCGTGTCCGTCAATGACCTGAACGTTGGCCGCAACCCCGCCGAGACGCTCCGCGTCCTCGACGCCCTGCAGACCGACGAGCTCTGCCCGTGTAACTGGCAGAAGGGCGAGAAGACGCTCACGGCGGCCTAGCCATGACCATCGAGGCGCTCAAGACACGGATCCCCGACTACGCGAAGGATCTCCGGATCAACCTCGGCGTGATCGCGGGGTCGACGGCGCTGTCTCCGCAGCAGGCCTGGGGCACCGCGCTGGCCGCGGCGGTCACGTCGAAGAACCGCGAGGTGGTCGACGCGATCGCCGCGGAGGCTTCGCCGCATCTGTCGGCGGAGGCGGTGATGGCGGCGAAGGCGGCCGCTGCCATCATGGGGATGAACAACGTCTACTACCGGTTCAACCACATGATGGGCGCCGCGAGCGGCTACTCCGAGTTGCCGGCGCGCTTGCGCATGCAGGTCATCGGGAAGCCAGGCGTCGAGCACGTCGACTTCGAGCTCTGGTGCCTCGCGTGCTCCGCGATCACCGGCTGCGAGATGTGCGTGCAGTCCCACGAGCGGACGGTTCGCAGCAAGGGTGGGACCCAGGACCAGGTCCAGGATGCCGTCCGGATCGCGGCCGTCGTGCACGCGGTTGCGCTGACGCTCGCGACGGCCTAGGAGCATCGGCTCGCGAAGGGCGAGGTCTCAGTCCCGGATCGTCTTGACGACCCAGGCGATCGCAGCGACGGCGAAGACCGCCGTGATGGCGAAGACCCAGACGCCGCTGGCCTCGAGGGCCGCCGGACGGGCCGTGACCAGGGCGAGCCGCGGGGACTCGCGCACGATGGCCAGGCCGAGCATCGCGGCCGTCGCGGCCCCCGTGACGATCGTGAGCCCCGGGCCGTCGGGGCGCCGGAGCACCAGGCCCCATCCCACGAGCTCGATCACCACCGCCGCGATCAGGAGATACAGCCAGCCCCGCGCGACCGGGTCGACGCTGCTCCCGCGGGCCGACAGCCAGGCCACGGCGACGCCCGCGATCACGTGGCCCACGAAGGCGACGACGGCGAGGCGCTGGCGCTCGGCCCCTCGCGACCACCACGCCGCGAGGCCCGCGAACAGCACGGGCATCACCCCGAGCCACAGGAGCAAGCGCGGGAGGACCCCGCTCTGGCCGTAGAAGCGCTCGCCGGCCGCGTACATCGCGACCCACGAGGGGGTATCTCGCATCACGAGGTGCAGCTCGGTCCAGGACCACGCGACGAAGAGAAAGCACCCCGTCGCCGCCGCGAGGGCGAGCCGGCGCCACCTCGGGGTCGTCGCCGCCTTCTGGAGATACAGCGCGTAGAACCCGACGATCAGCGCAGGCACGACCGCGCCCCAGCGTGGGCCGAGCAAGAGATTCGCGGTGTAGAAGCGCTCCTGATGGAGGAGCTGCAAGAACAGGAGCGGCGCGACGCCGGCGGTGATGCCGCAGCCGAGCATGAAGGGCAGCAGATCGCGGATGCGGGCGGCGAGCGGATCGTCGTCGCGGCCCCGCAGTGACTGCCCGAGAGCGTAGCCACTGCCAACGAGCACGTAGCTCACGAGCACGAAGTGCAGCACCCACGTGGCGAGATAGAGGACGAGCCACACGCGACTCATGGGGCCTCCAACGGCGGGGCGGGATGGATGCCGGCCTCGTCGAGCCAGGTCTGGACCTGGGCCGGGGGCGTGGTCATCGGCCAGATCGCGGGGGCCCGGGCGCGCTCCCACTTGAGCAGCTGGACGATCGCCTCGACATCCTCGGCGTTGCCCGCGAACGGCGGCATGAAACCCTTCGTCCGTTGCAGCTTCGCGATGTTCAGGCGGAGCTGATCGTCGGTCCACGTCGCGACGAGGTGCTGGACGCCGTTCGCTCCGGCCATCGTGTGGCAGGCATCGCAGAGGGAGCGAAAGACCTTGGCGCCACGGACGAGCTGATCGTTCGGATAGCGGTGCTGGTCGCGCAGGGGGTACGGGTCGTCGACGACGGCCCCGCGCGCGCGTAGTCCTGCCACCTCGGCCGGCGTGATGGATGTGGAGTACAGGACGCCGCGCACGGTGTACGGCTTGCGTGCGCCCTCGCGCACGAACTCACCCGCCGCCGTCGCGCCGAACGCGAGCGCGAGGAGCAAGAGCGCGGTCGCGGCGTTGATGTAGAGCCGCTTCACGACGAGGCCGACGATCACGTAGCCGCCGATCAGCGTGGATGCGCCCGCGGCCACCCCGACGAACATCAGCATCGGCATGCTGCCACCCAGCAGCCAGGCCCGGCTGTCGGCGGGAATCACCGCGAGGAACCAGAGCGCGAGGAGGGGCATCAGGGCGATCGGGGTCGCGAACTTCGCCGCGCGCGAGATCAGCGCCTGCTTCCGCGCGCGATCGAGATCCATCGTGTTGATGATCACGCACGACACGAGGCCGGCCAGTGTCAGCGCCACGGCGGTACGAAACAGGAGCGACGGGAAGAAGCTCGGGTTGAAGAAGCCCGCCCACATCCCCGCGCCTTCGAGCCACCGGCCCGGCGTGAGCTGCCACGACAGGATGCCGTTGATCCAGAACAGGCTCATCCACGACGACACCGCGTACAGCCCGAGCAGCCGGATCCGCGCCCGGTCCGAGAGCGTCGGGCCGAAGCGATAGAACGCATACCCCGCCACGACCTCGAGAGAGAACCACACCCACTCGGTCGCCCAGAGCCAGTGGAACTCGTCGATCATGAGGCCGATCGTCCGGGCGCCGACCTGGATCGTCGTGAACCACATCGCGACGCCCGTCAGCGCTCCGAGCACGAAGCTCACGAGCACGAGGATCTTGAAGTAGCCATCGACGAAACGCCGCGCGTCGGCGTCCCCGCGCTGCGCCCGACGCTCCATGGCGAACAGGAGTACCCCTCCGCCGATCGCGAACTGCGCGAGGAAGACGTGGAGAATGCCCACGCCACCGATCACGAGTCCCTTCATCAGCGGGCCGAACTCGTTGACCGGATAGCTCGTCACGCGAATGCGATGCTACTGCGGGGCGTCCTGGAGCGGCTGATCCGAGATCTTGTAATCGTGGGCCTCGGGTGCGTCGAAATGCCACCACTCGGTGGCCATCGGGACGAAGCCCGCCTCCTTCATCGCCGTCTCGAGTCGCTTGGCCTCGACGCCCTGCTCGCCCTTCAGCGCGCGCTTGCGATGCGCTCGCTTGGAGAAGTCATCGAACTCGGTCGGCAGGGTGACGGGTTGGCCGTCCTTGTCCACGACGGCGAGATCGATCGCGGCCCCGCGGTTGTGACGCGACCCGGTCTTCGGGTTGGCCACGTACTTCGGGTCCTTCACCTTCTCCCAGAGCTTCTTCTGGATGGAGAGCGGCCGGTAGCAGTCCCAGATGAGTAGCCGCCGACCTTGCGCGCGCAGCAGGTCCGCGGCCCGCGACAGCCGCTCGACGACCGCCCGTCGCAAGAGACACGTCGCCGACGGGTACATGACCTCGCCCATGAAGTTGTTGGTCGTCGCGTAGCGAATGTCGAAGACCGCGTCGGGAATCGCGGGCTCGACCGCGATCAGCTCGTCGGGCGGGGCCGAGCGAGACGGGGCGGCCTGAACCGGCAGCGCCGCCAGCACGAACACCATCACCGCCGCGCGACGCACTCCTCGAGCGTAGTACAACCTCCTGGCATGTCCAACGCGACCGGGCTCATCCACGCACTCGTCCTCGACGGGGCGGGCGGGGCCACCGAGCTGGACTGGGCGGGTGTGCTCGCATGGAAGCCGGAGCACGGCACGCTCTGGCTGAACCTCGACTACACCGCCGCGGACGTTTCGGATTGGTTGGTCGAGCATGCCAAGGTCGAGGATCTGACGCGCGACGCGCTCATCGAGCACGACCCGCGGCCCCGCGCTGTTCTACATACGGATGACCTGTTCGTTGTATTGCGGGGAATCAACCAGAATCACGGGGCCGAGCCCGAGGACATGATCTCGATCCGCGTCCACGCCGAGCCCGCGCGCATCATCACGCTCCGCCATCGGGGCTCGCGGTCTGTCACCTCCGTGGCGGCCGAGCTCCGGGCCAAGAAGGGGCCCCGGTCCGCCGGCGAGCTCCTCGGGACACTCATCGATCGCGTCGTCGATCACATCGTCATGCGGGTCGACACGCTCGCCGACGACATCGCCGCCGCCGAGGAACGCGTCCTCTCCGACACGCGAGGCGAGCTCCGCACCGCCCTCGCCGAGCTCCGCCGCCGCGCCCTCGCCCTCCGCCGCTTCCTCGGGCCACAGCGCGAGGGTCTCACCCGCCTCGTCTCGATCGCGCCGCCATGGATCGAAACGAAGCAGCGCGAGCGCATCAGCGAGTCCGCAGAGCACATGTCACGCGCCATCGAAGAGCTCGAGACCGCCCGCGACCGTGCCGCCGTCACACAGGAGGAGCTCGCCTCCCGCCTCACCGAGCAGACCAACCAGCGCCTCTACGTCCTGTCACTCATTACCGCCGTCTTCCTCCCGCTCGGCTTTGTCTGCGCCCTGCTCGGCGTGAACGTCGGTGGCATCCCCTTGAAGGACGAGAGCTGGGCGTTCTGGGCCCTGTGCGGCGCCTTCATCGTGGGTGTCGGCGCGCAGCTCTGGTTCTTCCGAAAGCGAGGCTGGTTATGAAGATGGTCCTGATGATGGTGATGCTGGCGGCGTGTGGCGGCGACGACGGCGACACCGACGAGCCGATCGCCGAGCAGAATCTCACCGGCCTCATCAATGGCGAGGCGTGGGACTTTGCCGCCGGCCACACGAATGCGTTTCTCTCCGAGGGCGAGGACACGTTCTTCGCGTCGCTGTACGCCGACCCGTTCGAAGCCTGCGGCTTCGGCGAGCCCGATGGCCCGCACCTGATCCTGGCGATTCCGAAGGAGCCGGGCGAGCGCACGCTGAGCCTCGGCCTCAACATGACCTTCGTCCTCGACAACGAGGACAACGACAACCTCGTCGGCACGCGCGGCAAGATCCGTGTCGACGAGGTCACCGCGACGACGGTCACCGGCGCGATCCGGGCGCGCTTCGACGCCGACAACGAGGTCGAGGGCGAGTTCAGCGTCACGATCTGCGCCGACGAGTAGCTACCAGCCGCGGCCGTACAGGAAGATCACGGACGTCAGCTCCACGTCCTCGAGCTGGCGATCGCCATTCGCGGCCGCCGTGTCGCCGAAGTCGGTCGAGGTGGCGTCCGTCGTCGTGCGCTCGATGCGGAGCTGGAAGTACTTGCCCGGGCTCGGCCGGCTCCACGGGCGGAGGTTCGCCCAGTGGACCGACAGGCCGACGTTATCCCCACCAGCGAGCGAAAGGGCGGAGCCCTCGATGGCGACCGTTCCGTAGACGAGTGGCAACTCCGCGCGCGCGAAGAGCGGGACCGTCGTGTAGCTGCCCGTGGACGTGCCGAGGAGGAACCCCTCGTACGACGCCCGCAGGCCCGCGAAGACGCCGCCCTTCCCCGGCAGCCGGTACCCCGCTCCGATCGCGTAGTGCATCGAGAACGTCGCCGCCGCGAACGAGAGCGAGTTGTCGATGACCATGGGGCCGCTGATGCGCCCACCGAGCGCGAGCGCACCCGCGAGCTCGTCGACGACCTGGAAACCGAAGTACGGCCGCTTCAGCACGAAGCCGAGCGCCTTCGTCGAGCCGCGGATGCCAACGAGCGCGGCCGAGTCGCCGCCTGCTTCAGACCCGCCCGCGGTCATCACGGTGGGCAGAGCGCGGTACGACGCCTCGAAGGTCAGCGAGTAGCGACCTCCGAAGCTCGGCAGGTAGTCCGCGGCGAGCTCGTCGTAGTCGGCCTTGACGATCTGGCTCCCCTCCACGCGCGCGTGCGTCGAGAAGGTCGTCGCAGGCGGCAGCTCGTCCGGAGGCTTTGCTTCGAACGCCTGCGGCCCGAACAGCGCGAGCAACGCGTCGCGATCGAGGTCGTATCGCTGAGCGAGTGGCCCGAGGTCCTTGCCACCGAGCAGCACCGCGCGCGTCCATTGCTCCTCCTCGTCGTCGAGCTTGCTTGCGACGGCTTGCGCGGCCGCCACGGCCTCCGCTATATCTGCCGCGAACAGCTCGTCGAGGGCGGACCGTAGCGTCGACCTCATCGACGCGTAGGCGAGGCCGGCGACCTCGCTCTCGCTACGCTTCGTGCCGACCACCTTGGACGGTGCATCACCGACGGCCGGTGCGAAGCCGTACTCGCTACGCTCGGTGATGGCGAATGTGCCGGCCCGCTCGACCCCTTCGCGTACGACCTTCCAGGTACCGGCGATCGACGCCGTCGTGGTGTCGGTGGTCAGCATGCGCCGCTGTTCGCGCCTCACCGCCCGATAGTCCGGAACTTGCTTCGGCGCCTGGACGGTCGTGCACTCGTCGACGCAGCTCGTACGCGTGTTCGGCGTGCACACCCGCATCGGCGGCGAGTACTGGTAGCTCGTGTTGCATGTCTCGCCGCCCGTCAGCACCGATCCGCAGCGCTGCACGCAGCGCCGCTCCGGCACGTACTCGGTCCGGTAGCCGACGAGGACCTGCTCGTCCCAGACCGCGAGATCCGTCGACGGCGAAGAGGTGGTGGCGGTCGTGCAGCTCGCGAGATCGACGGTGACGGTCGCGAGCCGACTGGTGCCCGGGATCGCGATATCAGCGCGGAGGGCCGCGCTCGGGCAGCCGTCAGCCGCCGTCAGCTGCAGCGCCACGCTGCGTGCATACGGTCCGAGCAGCTCGCGACCATCCGGCACGGGGGCGAGGCCGAGGGCGCCCGCGTGCCCCCGATGGAGGCGTTGCGCGAGCGGATGCGAGGGTCCCGCCGACGTGGCGCGGAGCTCGGCTTGCGCCCCGGCTGTCGCGCGCAGGTTGGTCGCCCGCGCGACGATACTCTCCGTCAGATCGCGCACCGAGAGGAGCGGAGTGATGGCGTGCGCCGCCTGGTAGGCCTGACCAGACTGCGCGCGGGCCTCCTCCGCCGTGACCCACCGATCGGCATGCTCGCCGACGACGATGACGAGCAGCGCATCGAGCTCGGCATCCCCACCGAGCTCGCGCAGCTTCAGGCGCTCCGCCTGCACCGCCGCGATCGCCTCGGCCGGGGGCGTCGTCATCCCGCGCAGCTCGGGGAGCCGCGCCTTCATGCGCGCGATCTCGACTCGCCCGAGGCCGCGCCGGCCCTCGACGAGCGCCCAGGCGTTGCCCTCGGCGCGATACGTCGCCTGGCGATACTCGGCTTCGGCTTGGTCCAGATCGCCCGCGTCGAGGGCGGCCTGGCCCGAGTCGACGTGACTACCGCTGCTCTTCAGCGTCTGGGAGATACATGCCGAGAGCAGGAGGACCCCAGAGACAACCCATGTGCGCACGAAGCGTCATCGTAACGCAGGTCAGCGAGTGCTGGCGTCGATCGTCGGCGGTTCGCCGAGGAGGCCGTGCAGGTACATCGCCTGTGAGCCGTAGGCGATGTACTGGCCCTCGTCGTCCCAGACCTCGACCTCGCCGATGCCCCAGCCCTGCTTCACCCGCCGCACGCTCGTGGCCACGAGCAGCCACTCGCGGGTGGTGTCGCCGATGACGTACGTCGTGAGATCGAGGCTCGGCGCGTAGAAGCGGTAGTCACTGGGGCCGATCGCGCGATGGAGCGCCGTCGGCATCGTGTCGATGATCGGCGGCAGCGCCAGTCGATCCAGCCGGCCCTCGGCGTCGCGCTGCGGCTGCCGATACCGGAACCAGCGGGCGTACCGGGCCGGTCCCGCCGCGAAGGGCGGGCTGCCGTCGTTCGCGGTCCAGAACTTCTCGCCGTCGGCGATGCGGCACTCGAGCTGGTGATAGAAGCGGAACCGCGCGTGCGGGTTCGTGGGGGCTTCGTCCTCGACGCGGATCGAGTCGGCGAGCGCGCGCACCTTCGGCATCGTCGTACCGATGACGTCGGGCCCCTTGCGGTCGCGCACGAACGTCGCGATGGTCTCGAGCCCCGCGTTCTCGTCGGCATCGGCGTCCTTCGGATGCTCGGCGTGCTTCATCGTCACGCGGCACTGCACCGCACTCTTGCCGCGGCGAATCACGTGCACGTCGGCGACGAGCTTCCCCGGGTTCATCGGCGACGCGAAGATCGAGGTGGCGGAGGCGAAGCGGTAGCGCGGGTCCGCGATCTCGGCCGCGGCGGCACGCAGCGTCGCCGTCATGATCACGCCCCCCGATGGCAGCAGGTAGTCCCAGTGCCCGGGCATCGTGATGTGGTAGCGACCGTTGCCTTCAGGCACGGCCTTCGTGTCGAGTGCCAGATTGCCTTCGCTCATGGAACCGCCAGTCGGAGCGCTGTCGCGAGGCGCTCGAGGTGTTGTGCCGCGTCGCGCGCGCGCTTGTCGCCCTGCCGGAGCTCGCCCATCCGCCCGAGGAGCTTCCACGTGAGGTTCTGCGCCGCCCACAGGTCCACGGGCGTCTTCATGCGCGCCGCGACCTCCGCCGCCTGGGCCGCGGTGTCGAGCACGGCGGGATCCAGGTCACCGCCCTGCGCCACGCTCTCGAGGAGCCGCTGCAAGCCTTCGCTCGCCGCCAGCGCCACCTCGGGATGATCGAGGCTGACCTTCACGCTCGCCGCCTCCGCCATCTGCTCGCGCAGGGCACCAAAGCTCGCCGGCCCGGCGAGGTTTGCCAGCACCCGCCGGCGCAAGGCGGTCTCGGCCGTCGCCCGCAATACATCAGGGACGGGCAGCGAGTGCGCCACCAGCCAGCGGATGAGCGGCGCGTGCTCGTCGTAGATCTCGGCGAGCTGCTCGTCGGCGTGCCCGATCGCATCGCCGAGCACGCTGGCCAGCACGCGCTCGCGCGTACCGGGCAGCAGGGACGACAAGGACAGCGTGGATTCGCCGAAGTGCTTGTCGATCACGCGCTGGGCCGCAAACACGTCGGCGGTGCGAAACGCCTTCTCGAGCTCGCGCAAGATCGTGGCCCACTCGCCTGCGCTGGGCTGGGCCCGCAGCGCCCCGGTCACGTGCTGCTCGCCGAGGTGGAGGCCGGCAAAGCAGAACGACGCGGCGGCTTCCGTCAACCGCGACCGCAGGCGGATCGTGCCCGCGAGGAGGCGCACCCTGCCCGACCGATGCTCGATGCGATCCGCGAGCTCGACGTGAAAGCCGAAGACATCGAACGCGTCGGGCCCCTCTGACTCCAGGAGCGTCTGCACCACCACGTGCGCACCGACCCCGGCCATATCGACGCGTGCCGGCTTCACGCGCTGCTCCCAGACGCGGCGACCGTCACCTTCCTCGGGCAGATTCGACTGCGCGGCCGCGAGGCGCTCGACGAACCCCGCCTCGACCTGACCGCCCCCGACGGCGTGGACGAGCTCCGCGACGCGCGCCGCGTACTGCAAGCACTGCACGGTCTCGATCCCCGATAGCTCGTCGAAGAACCAGCCGCAGCTCGTGAACATGAGCATTGCGTGCCGGGCCATCTCCATCAGCGAGAGCGCGCGCACCCGCTCCGCCGCATCGAGAGCATGCGAGCCATGCGCGGCGAGGAACTGGTCGCGGGCCGCGGGCGTGCGACTGAGCAGGACCTGGATGTAGCCATCGCGCGCGGCCCAGACGTCGCGGAAGAGCGGCGCCCCGACCTGCTCCAGCACGCGTTCCGCTTGCTCGCGCAGCCAGTCGAGCGCCTCGCGGACGGGTCGCCGCCAGCGCTGGTTCCATCCCGGCCGCCCCGTGTTGCACCCGCAGTCATCGCGCCAGCGCGCCACGCCATGCGCGCAGCTCCAGCTCGTCTGCTCGGCGATCTTGACCTCCCACGTCGCGGGCACGAGGGCGCGGTACTCGCCGTAGTTCGTGAGTCGCGTGCCGTGCCAGCGCCCCTCCACCTGCGCGAGGGCCCACGCGAGCGCCATGTCGCCATAGCGATGATGGTGACCGTACGTCTCGCCGTCCGTCGCGATGTGACACAGCGTTGGCTGTCCACCCTCGGCGGGCGGGCGATTCGCCATGCGCATCAGGATCTGCGAGCCATTCGCGAGTAACCGCTCGAAGGCGACGGCCTGCGAGGTGTTGCCATCGTAGAAGAACAGATCGATCGATTTCCCTGATGGCAGCGCGTAGCGATACGCGCGCCCGGGCTCGATCGGCGTCGTGCGCCACTGCCCTCCTGGAGGCCGCCAGGCGGCCGCCTGACTCGGAGCGAGCACGGTGAACGCGATGCCCTCCGCTGCCAGCGCCTCGAGGGACGGCGTGTCCACACCGCACTCCGCCAGCCACATGCCCTCTGGCTTGCGACCGTACCGATGCTCGAAGTCGGCGAGGCCCCATCGCACCTGGGTCGCCTGATCGCGCGGTGTCGCGAGCGGCATGATGACGTGGTTGTAGACCTGCGCCATCGCCGAGCCATGTCCAGAGAACCGCTCGCGGCTCGCCAGGTCGGCATCGATCAGCGCCGTGTGCACGTCGGGGGCATGCTCCTCGAGCCACGACATGAGCGTGGGCCCGACGTTGAAGCTCATCCGCTCGTAGTTATCGACGATGCGAATGATCTGGTTCTTGTCATCGACGACGCGCGCCGCCGCGTTGGGGCGGTAGCACTCGGCCGTGATGCGCTCGTTCCAGTCGCGATACGGGTGCGCGCTCGGCTGCGGCTCCACGCTCTCGAGCCACGGGTTCTCGCGTGGCGGTTGATAGAAGTGGCCGTGGATGCAGATCCACTTCTCGTTCACGACACCGACGACGCTAACACGACGATGGCGAGCGGCGGCACCGAGAGGACCAGCGACTGCGGGAAGCCATGCATGCCGATCGCCTCCGCCTCCATCCCCCCTTTGTTGCCGATCCCACTTCCCCCGTAGACCTCGGCGTCGCTGTTGAGCACCTCGCGCCAGAAGCCCGGCCGCGGGACGCCCACCCGATAGCCCTCGCGCGGCACGGGGGTGAAGTTGGCGACGGCGATCACCGGCGGGTCGTCACCGAGGCCGTAGCGAGCGTAGGCGAGCGTGCTCCCCGCACTGTCGTCGGCGAAGAGCCAGCCGAAGCCCTCGGGCGTGCAGTCGCCCCGGTGGAGCGCCGGCAGCTCGCGGTAGGCGCGATTGAGATCGCCGATCCAGCGGCCGATGCCGGCGTGAGCCGGATGAGCGCCCAGCGCCCAGTCGAGCTCGGTGTCGTGGTTCCACTCGCCCCACACGCCGAGCTCGTCGCCCATGAACAGGAGCTTCTTGCCCGGCAGCGTCCACTGGTAGCCGAAGAGCAGCCGCAGCGAGGCGTACTGCTGCCACGGGTCACCGGGGATCTTCTTGATGAGCGAGCCCTTCAGGTGCACGACCTCGTCGTGCGAGAGCGGCATCACGAAGTTCTCCGTCGACGCGTACATCGGACGGAACGTCAGCTCGTTGTGATGGTGCGCACGATGGATCGGATCACGCGCCAGATACGACAGCGTGTCGTGCATCCAGCCGAGGTCCCACTTGTAGCCGAAGCCGAGTCCGCCCATGTCTGTCGGCCGGGTCACGCCGGGGAACGCCGTCGACTCCTCGGCGATCGTCGCGACGTCGGGGAACGCCCCGTACACGGCGCGATTGAACTCCTGCAGAAACGCGATCGCGTCGCGATCCTGATTCGAGCCGTCCTCGTTCGGGATCCACTCGCCCGGCTTGCGCGAATAGTCGCGATACAGCATCGAGGCGACCCCATCCACGCGCAGCGCATCGACGTGATAGCGGTCGAGCCACACGAAGGCCGACGAGATGAGGAACGACTGCACCTCGTGGCGCGCATAGTTGAAGACGTACGTCGTCCAGTCGGGGTGAAACCCGCGCCGCGGATCGGCGTGCTCGAACAGGTGCGTGCCGTCGAAGACGCCGAGGCCGTGCGCATCCGTCGGGAAGTGCGCCGGGACCCAGTCCATGATCACGCCGATACCGCGGCGATGCAGGCCGTCGATCATCGCCATGAGATCTTCGGGCGAGCCGTAGCGAGCCGTCGGCGCGAAGTAGCCCGTCACCTGGTAGCCCCACGAGCCCGTGAACGGATGCTCGGCGAGCGGCATCACCTCGAGGTGCGTGAAGCCGAGGTTCGCGAGGTGCTCCCCGAGCTGCTCGCCATAGGCGCGGTAGTTCATCACCTCGCCGTTCGCCTTCCGCCACGACCCGAGGTGAGCCTCGTAGATGCTGATCGGCGCCGAGCGCTGGATGCGTTCGCCCCGCGTGGCCATCCACTCGCCGTCGCCCCACGTGTAGTCCGACTTCCAGACGATCGAGGCCGTCTGCGGCGGCAACTCGGCGCGGACCGCGAGCGGATCGGACTTTTCGCGCGTCACGGCATCGGGGCCGGTGATCGCGAACTTGTAGCGATGGCCGTGCGCTGCGGTCGGCACCAGAGCCTCCCAGATGCCACCCCCGCGCGGCTTCAATGGGTCGGCCCCGACCTGCCAGTGATTCCAGTCGCCGATGACCGACACGCTCACCGCATTCGGCGCCCATACGCCAAACACCACGCCCCGGTCCACGACGTGTGCACCGAGGTGGTCGTGCAACCGGTACAGCTTGCCTTCGTTGAAGAGATACAGGTCGTCGGCAGACAGCAGCGAGGTCACGGCGCGCGCAGCATACGCCGAGCAGCACGTGAACCGCGTCGCCATTCGGCGCCGCTGATCACAAGCGTGCGCTCGCGATCGTGTAGCGTCCCGCATCGTGAGCGAGACTTCACCGCACCGCCGAGCAGTGTTCATGCTCGTCATGTGCGGACTGTTCTGGAGCTCCGCGGGCGTGCTCATCAAGCTCGTCGACGCGCACCCCGTCGCCATCTGGTCCACGCGCTGCGCCATCTGTGCGCTGACGCTCTATGCGTGGGGCCGTCCGTCGCTGCAGGGCATCACCCGCATCGAGTGGGGGGCGGCCGTGGCGCTCGCCTCGACCACGGGGCTGTTCGTCATCGCGAACAAGCTCACCACCGCCGCGAACGCGATCCTCATCCAGTACTCCGCCCCTGTCTGGATCGCGCTCCTCGGCGCGTGGTTCCTCGGCGAGAAAGCGACCAAGCTCGACTGGTTCACCATCGTCGCCGTCATCGGCGGCATCACCCTCTTCTTCTTCGAGAAGCTCACGTTCGATGGCGCCGTGGGCAATGGCGTCGCGCTCACTGCCGGCGTCGCCTACGCGTTCAACGCCATGACGCTGCGCAAGGTCGCGGTCTCCGGTGGCAGTGCCCTCCGCGCGCTGTTCCTCGGCAACGTGGTCGGGGCCGTGATCGGGGCCCCCGCCGTCGTGCTCACCCTGCGTCCCACTGGCACCGAGGTCCTCGCACTCGTCGCCCTCGGCGTCGTACAGCAGGGCTTCGCGTACATCTGCTACGCGGCGGCCGCGCGCCATGCCACCGCGCTCGAGGCGATGCTCATCCCCGTGATCGAACCGATCCTCTCGCCGCTGTGGGTGGCGATGGCGATCGGCGAGATGCCCGGTCCGCTCGCCATCCTCGGCGGCGCGATCGTCGTCGGGGCCGTGACGTTCCGCGGTGTGTGGTCGGCCCGCACCGCGCCGACGCTCCCGGCGGACACGGCGGTGCCCGCGCAGCGTACGATGGGGCATGCGGCGGCAGACGACACGGTCGGGTGAATGGCGAGCCGGCGGCGAACGTCAGGGGGGAATGCGCTGCGTCGCTCTCGCGTCGGTCGTGGTCGGGTGGCTGGTGATGGGAGGCTGCACCTACGTCGAGCCCGCGCCGGCAAGCCCGGGGCGAACCGTCGCGCCGGCCCCGCCGCCCTCCGAGCCAGCGCTCGAGGTTCAACCCGCGCCGCGGGCCTGTGATGCCTGTGCGATCGGCTGCCCCGACAGCGCCCCGCTCGAGGGCGTGGACGCGAACGGGTGTCCACTGTGCGGATGCGAGCCCTCGTCACCGATGGTGACCCCGCCTTCGCTCGAGCCGCCTCCGTCTCCGCCCGAGGTGCCGCGCGAAACTCCGCAGCAGCCGACGCCGCCCCCGTCGCCTCGAACACGCACCTGTCAGCCGTGCGCGATCGGTTGCCCGCACGGTATCCCCAAGACAGGACGCGACGAGCATGGCTGTCCGGTCTGCGGGTGCGAAGACCTCCGCCCCGATGGGCTACGCCGCAGCCCGTAGACCGAAAATCACATCAGTCCACGTCGTACCTAAAGGTACTCGTGGACTGTAAGGACATCGCGAGCGCATGGCGCCCGCGACGCGATCACTTCAGTCCACATCGTCGAGGCCGTCGCCGACGACGCCGCCGTCGCTCGCCATCTCCTGCGAAGACGGCGTCTCCGTCTTCTCGGACGTAGACGCAGGCGCGGCGGACGGATCCTCGTCGTCCCAGCCGCCATCGACCTCCTCCATGGGAGGCAGCGAGGTGCTGGACGCCCGGCGCGGGGGCTCGGGGAGCGTCGTCATCCCGATCGGCACCTCCGGCGGGAGGTGCGAGGGACGCGTGACGGCATCGTGGGCCGACATGACGACCGGCAGGCCCGTCGCGGTGGACTCCTCGGGACCGGCGATCTCGGCGACGGCGGAGCTCGCCGCGTCGGGGACGACGGTGGTGTTGCTCGGCGCCGGGATCGAGGCCGGCGTCGCGACGACCGCAGCGAGGGCCGCCGCGGGACCGGACGCGTCATCGATCACACCGCGTCGCCCTTCGGCGGCGCTGCCGGCGGTTGTCCCGCCGTCGAGCGTCAGGTTCTGCTGCGCCGAGTTGCGATCGCGACGCTTGCGACGACCGTCGCGGTCGGCGGCATCGCGCTCGCCCCGATCGGTGCGATCGCCACTGCTGGCGCGCTCGGGCACACCGGCGGCATCCAGGACGCGCTTCAGGGTGGATTCGAACCGCTCGGCCTGCGCCTTGTCGGTGTCGTCGAGGATCGGACCGCCCTCGGCCCACTCGGCGCGCAGCTCGGTGACCACCTCGACCGGATCGCGGCCAGAGAAGCGCAGCGATCCGAAGGCGTTCTTCGACATCGCCTGCTTGAGACGCGCGGCGATATCCGCGGCGCCCGTATCGACGGCCTCGGCCTGCTTGGGCAGGAGCTCTTCCGCGCGACCGATCAGCTTCTCGCGCTTGCTGCGCAGCTGCGTGGGGTCGAGCTCGGTGTTCGCGATCGCGTCCGCGTGATTCGCGATCAAGTGACGGAGCATCGCCTCGACCTTCGGCGTGTGCGCGCCGAGCTCCTTCGCCTTGGCGCGCACGGCGATGGCGCGATTCACGAGGTCGTCGCCGCCCGCCATGATCGCGTCGATCTCCGTGGAGACCGCATCGATCTCGGCGCGGTGCGCGTTGGCCTCGGAGTCACGCGCGGAGTCGCGCTTCTGGAAGACGGCATCGCAGGCCGCGCGGAATGCCTTGTAGACGGCGTCGGCATCACGGCGCGGAACGAACCCGATCTCCTTCCACTCGGCCTGGAGATCCTTGATCTGGCCGATCGCCTTGCCCCAGCCGCTCTCGGCGGATGCGGCGTTCGCGACCGACTGCGCGCGGGCGATGAGCGCCTGCTTGGCCTGGAGGTTCCTCGCCTGCTCGTCGAACTGCGCGTCGAGCAGCGGCTTGCGGCGCTCGAAGAACTTGTCGCACGCGGCGCGGAAGCGCTTCCACAGCTCGTCGCCCTGCTTGCGCGGGAGATGACCGGAGTCCTTCCACGCGGCCTGCAGCTCCTTGAGGCGCGCGGCGGTGGCGGCCCAGTCCGTCGACTCGGCGAGCGCTTCGGCCTCGGAGATCAGCTGCTCCTTGCCGGCCGCGACCTCGGCGAACTTCTCCGCCTCGATGGCGCGGACCCCCTTTACGAGGTCGTAGACCTTGTCGCACTCGGCCTTGAAGAGCTCCCACAGCTCCTTGCTGCGGCGCGTGGGCAGCGCGCCCACTTCCTTCCACAGCGCCTGGAGGCCCTTCAGCCGGTTGCCGAGCTCGGGCGACGGCTCCTCGGTCTGCATCTCCTTGGCGGTGGCGATCAGCGCCTCGGCCTTCGGGACATTGGACCAGCGTTCCCAATCCTCCGCCTCGCGCGCCTCGGCCTGCTTGGTCACGAGCTTGCCGCGAGCCGCGCGATAGCGCTCCGCGAGCTCGTCGCGCTTGGGGCCGAGGATCTTGCCGATCGACTCGAAGGCCCGACTGGCCTGATCGAGGGCCTTATCGATCCCACGGGCTCCGCCCGCCCCGCGAGCAGCGCTCGCAGGGTCCCCACCCTCCGGGCCCTTCGTGTCCTTCTTCTCGGCCAGGGCTTCCATGTCACTGATGAGGGCCGTGAGGCTCGCCTCGATCGCGACGCTGCGCTCGGCCGCTTCCTTGTCCTTGCGGGCGCGCTCCTCGGCCTGCGCGGCCCGACGGGCCTCGTCCTCGAGGCGACGGGCTTCCCGCGCCGCGTGGCGCTCCGCCTCTTCGGCCGCGCGCTTCGCGACGACCTCCGGATCTTCGACGACCGGCTCGACCGGCGCGACCGCAGCCGCCGCAGCGGCGCGCGCCTTCTCGGCCTCGGCGCGCTGACGCTCCGCTTCCTTCGCCTGGGCCCGCAGCTCGTCGGCGGAGCGTGCCTGGGAGTCGTGGACCTCCTTGCGCTTCCAGAACCGCTTCACGGCCTTCGCGAAGCGCTCGTCGTCCTCCCCGGTACCGAGCTGGGCCCACGCCGCTTCCGCGCGGGAGACGGTATCGGCGTGCTTCGCGAAGTCGAACGTGTCGACCACGCCCTCGATCTCGCGCAGGAGCTGCGAGCGCTCGGCGCGACGACGCTTCACGTCGTCGGGAACCGTCGAGACCTTGGACGCCTTCTCGGCCTCCTGGATCTCGGTGACGATCTTGCGCGCCTTCTGGCGCACGGCCTTGTGCTTCGCCTTCTGGGCGACGTTCTCGAGGCGGTCCACGTCGTCGAGCTTCTCGACGGCCGCGAGCCCGACCTCCTTGGTCGACGTGTCGATCGCGAGCGCACGCAGCACGTCGCCGTCATCGATCCGCGCCACCGCGGCGGTGCGCATCTCCTGCGGGGCTTCGCGCTTGGCGAGCTCGGCCAGGGCGCGGGGGTCACGTAGCTCGCCGAACGCGCGCTTGCGGATCGCGGGGATCGCGGCTCGCACCACGACCTCCACGAGCGCGCGCTGGTCACCCAGCTTCACGATGCCGTTCAGGGCGGTGGTCGCGGCGTCGTTGTCCTCGCCGCACGCCTTCGACACGAACAGCTCGTTCGCGCGCTCCTCGAGATACTCGCGCAGACTGCGCTCGGTCTCGTTTTGCGCGAGCTCGGCCAGGACGTCGGCCTTCTCGATCTTGCTGATCGCGATCCGGCGGACGCCGATGTCATGATCGGTCTTGGCGACCTGGAGGAGGATGGCAGTGTCGTCGTGAGTCAGCGCCCGAACTGCTTCGGTGCGGACCTTGACGTCACTGTGGCGGTGCTTGGGGCGAAAAAAGTCAGCAATCCCCATGGGGCGCGCAGACTAAGGCGAGCCCCCGTCGGAGACAAGCTCGATCAGGGCCCCTACGACGTCGGTCAGTCGGTAGTCGCTGGGGGTAAAAACCCGCTTCACTCCGAGGGCTTGCAGGGCCGCATGGTCGGAAGCGGGGACCACCCCGCCCACGACGACCGGCACATCCCCCGCTCCGCGCTCGCGGAGTCCCGCCAGCACGGCCCCCGTCAGCTCGAGGTGCGATCCCGACAGGACCGACAGCCCGACGATATCCACCGACTCCTGGACCGCCGTCGCCGCGATTGCCGCCGGCTCCAGCCGGATGCCGGCGTAGATCACCTCGAAGCCCGCGTCCCGCGCCGCCACCGCGATGACCTCGGCGCCATTCGAATGACCGTCCAGGCCGGGCTTGCCCACGAGGAGCTTGGGCCGCCGGGGTAGCGCCGCCACCCTCGCGCGAAGCAGGTCCCAGGTTTCGCGGTTCTGGTCCGGGGCAACGGCCGCTCCCGCGATCCCGGTCTGGGCGCGATACTCGCCCCACACGCCGCGCAACGTGCCCGCCCACTCCCCCGTGGTGACGCGCGCGAGCGCGCAGGCGATCGAGGCCTCCATCACCGGCTGCCCCGCGCGGGCGGCGGCCTCGAGCGTGGCCAGCGCCGCCTTCACCTTCGCGGGGTCGCGACGCCGGCGAGTCTCTTCGAGCGCCGCGAGCGCCGCGGCCGCCGCATCGGCGTCGGCCTTGAACACGCCGCCATCCGCCCCGGTCGTGAGCGGCGACGGCAGGCCATCGGTGTAGCGATTCACGCCGACCACCGGCTGCGCGCCACTCTCGATCCGCGCCATGCGCGCGGCCATCGAACGCACCAGCTCGCGCTTGCAGTAGCCGCTCTCGATCGCGCCGAGGATGCCGCCCGCCGCCGCGACGCGCGCCAGCTCGGCCCGGGCCTCGGTACACAGCGCCTCGACCTTCGCCGCGATCACGGGCGAGCCGTCGAACAGGTCGCCGTACTCGAGGAGGTCCGTCTCGTACGCGAGGATCTGCTGCAGCCGCAGCGACCACTGCTGGTCCCACGGCCGCGGCAACGATAGCGCCTCGTTCCACGTCGGCAGCTGCAGCGCCCGGCACCGCGCACTCTTCGAGAGCGTCACCCCGAGCGCCTCGATCAGGATGCGCCACGCGTTGTTCTCGGGCTGCTGCTCCGTCAGTCCCAGCGAGTTCACCTGCACGCCGTACCGGAACTGGCGCAGCTTCGGATCCGTGATGCCGTAGCGCTCGCGGCACAGCTCGTCCCAGAGCTCGCCGAACGCGCGCATCTTGCACAGCTCCTCGACGAACCGCATGCCCGCGTTCACGAAGAACGACACGCGCCCCACGCACTGCGCGAATGCCTCGGCGTCGACGCGCGCGCGCTGCTTCACGCGATCCAGCACTCCGATCGCATCGGCGAGCGCGAAGGCCAGCTCCTGGGTCGGCGTCGCCCCTGCTTCCTGCAGGTGGTAGCTGCACACGTTCGACGGATTCCACTGCGGCATCGCGGCGACGCAGTACTCGTACGTCTCCGCGATCAAGTCGAACGAGGGCTCGGGCGGGAAGATGTACGTCCCGCGCGCCAGGTACTCCTTCACGATGTCGTTCTGCGTTGTCCCGCGCAGCAGCTTTTCGTCGACGCCGCGCTCCCGCGCGAGGGCCACATAGAGCGCGAGCAGCCACATGGCCGTCCCGTTGATCGTCATCGACGTGTTCATCTGTTCGATCGGAATCCCGTCGAACAGCGCGTGCATGTCATCCAGCGACGCGATGGGCACGCCGACCTTGCCCACCTCGGGCCGCGCCAGCGGATGATCCGCGTCGTACCCGCACTGGGTCGGCAGGTCGAAGGCGATCGACAGGCCCGTCTGGCCCGCGGCCAGGTTCTGTCGGTACAGCGCGTTGCTCGCGCTCGCACTCGAGTGGCCCGCGTACGTGCGGAAGATCCACGGCTTGTCGGTCATCACTTGCCGTATTTCTCGACGAGCGTCGGCCAGTTTCCGTCGGCGCGCGCGAGGTTGCCATCGGGGTCCGCCATGAACTGGTCGTGAAACTCCTGGTTCGTGAACACCAGCAGCCGGTCCTCCACCAACGCGTACACGGTCGGATCCGCCTCGGACAGCCGCGCCTCGGCGGCGGCGAACGCGCAGTACCCACCGAACGCCGGCGCGAAGGCCGCGCTCCGTTCGCGGAAGAACTGCTCGTTCTCGGCGTTCACGAGCCAGTACGTCGCCCCTTCGTACGCCACCGCATGCTCGGCCACCCCGAGCTGAGGCCCGGTCTCGATGTACGAGATGGGATCGTGGCCGCCGAGCCCCACCCCTTGCTCGTTCACGTTCACGAGCACCTTCGCGGTCACCGGTGCCACGTTCGCGACAGGCACCTGCGCGGGTGGCGCCTTCGGACCTCCGCACGCGACGAGCAAGGCGAGCAGCGCAAGTCTCGACATGCGGAGGACTGTAGCTCAGCGCGCGCGCACCGCGGTCCACGCCAGCAGGAACTGCCGCTCCTCGGACCACGTCTGCCCGACGACCTCGTCGCCGACGAGACACCCGCTCGACTGGTACAGCCCCGAGCCATCGGTCGTCTTGAAGGCCACGCACACGCGGTTCTTGGCCGCGCTCGCCCGCCCGTCGAGGATCTCGCTCTCGTAGAACGAGCCTGTCACCTTCTTGTCGGCGTCGACCTTCAGCACCATCGGCTTCGTGTACGGCTCCGACGTGAGGTCGGGTCGCAGGTCGACGGTCCACGTGCCCTCGAGGTCGGCGAGCGTACGCACCGGGGCAGCAGGCGCCGGCGGAGCTGGCTCGGCAACTTCAGGCTGCGCGCCTCCACAACCCACGAGGAGCGCAAGCACGACCAGTCTCGTCATGGTGCGCACTCTACGTCAGTCCCTCATGCTCGCTGCGCGCTCGTCGATCGCTTTCTCCGCATCGACGTGGCGGATCGGAGCGAACGAAGGGCCCGTCGGCCGGGCGACAGCGTTGCGTGGCGTTCCGACAACCCGATGATCAGCCAGGACGGCGCCGCACCCGCCGGGTCGCGCGCTAGGGTGATGCCGTGCGGCGATTTCGAACCCGGGTGCTGATCGCGGTCGGCATCCTCGCGGCGTGTCACCTCTACATCTGGAGTCGGCTCGTGGCGCCGATGGCCCTGCCGAGCGGGCTCCACGCCCTGGCGACTGCGCTCGTCGTGGCGCTCGCGCCGGCACTCCCGCTCGCCGTGTTCGCGACGCGGGGGATGTCGCGCGAGCGGGGCAAGCTGCTCCGGCTCTCCGCGTACATTGGCTTCGGGTTCTCCGTGTACCTGTTCCTCGCCGCGATCGTCACGCACGTGGCGGTGCTCGCGGGGGCGAATCCGCGGCTATCCGCGCTGGTCGGGACGGCGGCCGCGATCGCGGTGGTGCTCGGTGGGCTGGCGAATGTCGCCCGTGGTCCGATCGTGAAGTCCGTGACGGTGCCACTCGCGAAGTTGCCCGAGACCGGCGCCGGCTATCGCATCGTCCAGCTCACCGACGTGCACATCGGGCCGATGCTCGACGGCAAGTTCGCGACGGAGGTCGTGCGGCGCGTGAATGCGCTCGCCCCGGACCTCGTCGTCATCACCGGTGACCTCTGCGATGGCCGCTTCGAGGAGATGCGCTCGCACATGAGTCCCCTCCGCGACCTGCGCGCGCGCGATGGTGTCTACGCGTGCACGGGCAACCACGAGTACTACTGGGAGCTGCCGCAGTGGATGGCCGAGCTGCGGTCGCTCGGCGTGAAGGTCCTGCACAACGAGCACGTCACCATCAACGACTCGTTCGTGCTCGCCGGTGTCGATGACTCGAGCGTGAGCGAGGACGTGCCCGGCGCCCTCGCCGGCCGCGATCCGAAACTGCCGGTGGTGCTCCTCGCGCATCATCCGAGTACCCTGCCCCGCGCCCAGGCGGAGGGCGTCGATCTCCAGCTCTCGGGCCACACGCACGGCGGTCAGCTCTTGCCCTTCGGCTGGCTGATTCGCCTGTGGGAGCCGCTCGCCGCCGGGCTCAAGAAGTTCGGTTCGACGTGGCTCTATGTCAGCCAGGGCACCGGCTTCTGGGGGCCGCCACTCCGCGTCGGAACGTCGTCGGAGATCGCCCTGATCACGCTCTCGCAGGGCTAGCCGTTTCCCTGCAACGGAGATGTCGAGCTCCCCTCCCCCTCCCCCCGGGGGGCAGGTGTCGCAGGGGTCCGACCCCTGCGACACCCCCTGCGACACCTACGGGGCCGGGTTACAGGTCGGGCGGAACGGTTCCGATACCCAGCACGGCCCGCGCCGCCGCCGGCATGACCTTCTCGGCCACC
>JALHPV010000028.1 GCA_022842285.1 Kofleriaceae bacterium | reverse complement strand
AGTGCGATGCCGGGGCCACTCGACGCGGTGACTGCGACCGCGCCGCCGTAGGCCGCCCCGATGGCCGCGCCCATGGCCGCGATCTCGTCCTCGGCCTGGAACGTCATCGTTCCGAAGTTCTTGTACTTCGCGAGCGAGTGGAGCACCGACGACGCGGGCGTGATCGGGTAGCCGGCGTAGAAGAGCGTCTTGCCCGCGAGCTCCGCCCCGACGACGAGCCCGAGCGCGACGGCCTCGTTGCCCGTGATGTTGCGGTACGCGCCGGGCGCGAACGTCGCCGGCGGGACCTTGTAGACCGTCTGGAACACCTCGGCGGTCTCGCCGTAGTGGTAGCCGGCCTTGAAGACCTTCACGTTCGCCTCGCCGAAGCCCGGCTTCTTCGCGAACTGCTGGTGGATGCGGCGAATCTCGCCCTCGGTCTCGCGGCCGTACATCCAGAACACCAGGCCGAGCGCGAAGAAGTTCTTGGCGCGACCCTTCTCCTTCGTCGAGAGCTCGCTGCCCTCGAGCGCGGCCAGGGTCAGGTGGCTGATGTCGACGGAGTGCACCTTGTACTTGGAGAGCGAGCCGTCCTCGAGCGGGTTCGATGCGTAGCCGGCCTTCTTGAGGTTCGCCTCGATGAAGGCGCCCGCGTTGATGATGAGCGTGCCGTGCTCGACGAGGTCCTTCAGGTTCGTCTTGAGCCCGGCCGGGTTCATCGCCACGAGAACGTCAGGCGCGTCTCCCGGAGTGTGGATCTCGTTCGACGAGAAGTGGAGCTGGAAGCCCGAGACGCCGAACAGGCTGCCGGCCGGAGCGCGAATCTCCGCCGGAAAGTCCGGGAACGTCGAGATATCGTTGCCCGCTTCGGCGGCCGCCTTCGCGAACTCGCTGCCCGTGAGCTGCATGCCATCGCCGGAGTCACCGACGAACCGGATCACGACCCGGTCGAGTTGCTTCGTCTCCATATCGGGCCCCTCTATATCCGGCTCACCGTTCGTACGCTAGTCTCCAGAACGTGCGCGGATCGTTGATCGGAATCGCGGGAGCCCTTGTCTTATCATTGGGTTGCAGCAGTCCGGCGGCCCCACAGGGGGTGAAGGCACCGGTCGACCAGGCCGCCGCCATGTTCGGCGGTCCCCCCCTGGTCACGCCGGGCGAGAGGATGACCTATCGCCTGTCCCTGAAGGGCATCGAGCTGGCGGTGTTCCAGTTCGGCGTGGGCGATGTCTCCGAGGTCGATGGCAAGCAGACGGTGATCGTGCAATCGCGCGCCACCACGAGCGGGCTCGCCGCGATGGTGAGCCAGGTCGACGATCAATTCTCCTCGTGGATCGACGTGCAGACCGGCCGCTCCGTGCGCTTCCAGGTCGACGAGCTGAATCCGAAGGACGAGGTCACCGAGCACACGATCGTCGACTTCACGAAGCGCACCGGCGCGACCTTCCCCGTGTCATTCCAGATCGGCGACGGCGAGCCGAAGGTCGATCCGCAGACGACATCGCAGACCGACGTCTGGGACTTCAATTCGTTCCTCGTCGCGCTGCGCGCGTGGGAGCCGGCCACGGGCGCCCGCATCTCGATCGAGTCGATGCGCAGCCTCTACATGTGGCACATCGACGCGAAGCTCGTCGGTACGGAGAAGGTCGTGACGGAGCTCGGCGAGCTCCCGGCCCTCGAGTTCGAGTGCCAGAGCTACCGCCTGCTGCGCAACGGCACGAAGGACACGAACAACCCCGATCGCGAGTTCACCATCTTCGTCTCCGACGACGCGGGCCGCGTGCCGCTGCTCGTCACCGCCGTCACCGACTACGGAGACGTGAAGCTCGAGATCGTCGACTACCAACCAGGCACCGGACAGCGACTTCGCCCGTGACCACCACCCTCGAGCTCGAGGCGCTGCAGCAGGCACCGGGCTTCGTCGCCCTCCTGCGCGGCCCGGAGCACGTGTTTGCCGTCGCCAACCAGGCGTATCGCACCCTCGTGGGGCATCGCGACGTGATCGGGAAGACCATCCGCGAAGCGCTCCCCGAGATCGCGGGCCAGGGGTTCTACGAGCTGCTCGACCGCGTCTACGCGACGGGCGAGCCCTACATCGGCACGGCGGTTCCGATCACGCTCCAGCGCACCCAGGGGGCTGCCCCCGACGAGGCGATCCTCGACTTCATCTACCAGCCGATCCGCGATCCCGACGGCAAGCCGTTCGCCATCCTCGTCCAGGGGCACGAGGTGACGAACATGGTCCGCGCCGAGTCGCGCTACCGCATGCTGTTCTCGGCGATCGACGATGGCTTCTGCGTGATGCAGATGCTCCACGACGCGAGTGGCCAGACGATCGACTACCGCTTCCTCGAGGCCAACGTGGCCTTCGAACAGCACACCGGGCTCGTGAACGCCGTGGGCAAGACGGCCCTCGAGATGGTGCCCGACCTCGACGAGTCGTGGTTCCGCATCTACGGCGAGGTCGCGGACACGGGCGTCGCGAAGCGCTTCGAGAATCACGCCCCGGCGATGCAGCGCTGGTTCGAGGTGAACGCGCACCGCGTCGGCGAGCCGGCGAAGAAGCTCGTCGCCCTGGTCTTCAAGGATGTGACGCTGCGCAAGCAGGCCGAGGCGGAGACCGCCCGCGCGCTCGCCGACGAGAAGCTCGCCCGCCGCGCCGCCGAAGAAGCGGGACGGACGCGCGACGAGTTTCTCGCGATCGTGAGCCACGAGCTCCGCACTCCGTTGACGGCGATGCTCGGGTGGGTCCAGCTCCTGCGCACCGAGTCGCTGCCTCCCGAGAAGCAGGCGAAGGCCCTGGAGACCATCGAGCGCAACGCGCGCGCCCAGGCCCAGCTCATCGAGGACCTCCTCGACGTCAGCCGCGTGATCGCGGGCCAGCTTCGCATCGAGGTGATGCCCGTCGAGATGCGCCCCATCGTCGAGGCCGCGCTCGAGACCGTGCAGCCGGCGGCGCTCGCGCGCGATGTCCGGATCCAGCCGATGCTCGCTACCGACGCGATCGTCTTGGGCGACGCGGCGCGCCTGCAGCAGATCGTGTGGAACCTCGTGTCGAACGCGGTGAAGTTCACGCCGCGCGGAGGTCACGTACAGGTCGTCCTGCGGCTCGACGAATCCGCAGTGGAGCTGGCCGTCTCCGACAGCGGCAAGGGCATCGCCCCCGACTTCCTGCCTCATGTGTTCGACCGCTTCCGCCAGGCCGAGGGCGCGACGACGCGCAGCAGCGGGGGGCTCGGCCTCGGGCTGTCCATCGTGCGCGAGCTCGTCGGGATTCACGGCGGTACGGTGAGCGTGGCGAGTGACGGCGTCGGGCACGGTGCGACCTTCAAGGTTCGGCTTCCCATCTCGGCATCGCGCTCGCGGGAGCCTGCGCCGTCGCGGCTAGCCCGGACGGTCGAGCCGGCGCTGCTCACCTTCCAGCAGCAGCTCACCTGTCCACCGGATCTCGAGGGCCTCCACGTGCTTGTCGTCGATGACGATCCGGATACGCGCGAGATGCTCGGCGAGCTGTTCGAGCGCTGCAAGGCGAACGTCACGGCCGTCAGCTCGGCGGCCGAGGCGCTCGCGGCGGTGAGGAAGCGCGTCCCGGACCTCCTGCTGTCAGACATCGGCATGCCCGGCGAGGATGGCTTCTCGCTCATCTCGAAGGTGCGGGCGTTGCCCCGTGATGCGGGCGGGGCCGTCCCGGCGGTGGCGTTGACGGCGTACGCGCGGGTCGAGGATCGCGCGCGGGCGCTGCACGCCGGCTTCGACAACCACCTCACGAAGCCCGTGGAGCCCGTCGAGCTCCTCGCGGTGGCCGCGTCCTTCGCCCGCCGCAAGCTCCGATGAACAAGCTCTCCACCTTCGAGCTGCTCCAGCAGGCGCCGGGCTTCTTCGCGTATTCCCGCGGGACGGACCATGTCTTCGAGCTGGCGAACGCGGCGTTCTACCAGCTCATCGGACATCGCGAGATCATCGGCAAGCCCATCGCCGAGGCCCTGCCCGAGATCGTCGATCAGGGCTTCGTCACCCTGCTCGATCAAGTGACCGCGACGGGCGAGCCGTTTCGCGGGCGTGGGCTGCCGGTGACGTTGCTGCGCGATGGCGTGGGGGTCGAGCTGTACGTCGACTTCATCATGCAGCCGATCCGCGACGAGAGCGGCGCGGTGATCGGCATCCTGCACCAGGGCCACGAGCTCACCGACTACATGCGCGAGAAGAAGCTGCGCGACGAGGCGGAGACGAGGTACCGCAACGTCCTCGGCGCGATCGATCAGAGCTTCTGCATCATCCACATGATCCAGAACGAGGCCGGCGAGTACGTCGACTATCGCTTCGTCGAGGCGAACCACGCGTTCGAGGAGCAGACCGGCCTCGTGAGTCCCGTCGGCAAGACGATTCGCGAGCTGGTCCCGAACCTCGAAGGTGACTGGGCGCGCATCTACGGTCGGGTGGCCGCGACCGGAGAGGCGATCCGCGTGGAGAACTACGAGCCGGCGATGAATCGGTGGTTCGACGTGCACGCGCACCGGATCGGCGAGCCCGGTCAGCGGCTGGTGGCGCTCGTGTTCCAGAACACCACCGAGCAGAAGGCGGCCGCGGCGGCCGTGGCGAAGGCGCTCGCCGACGAGCAGATTGCCCGCCAGCAGGCCGAGGACGCGAGTCGCACGCGTGACAACTTCCTCGCCGTGGTGTCTCACGAGCTGCGAACGCCCCTGTCCGCGATGCTCGGCTGGGTGCAGCTCCTCCGCTCGGAGTCGTTGTCCGCCGAGAAGCACGCGAAGGCGCTGGAGACGATCGAGCGCAATGCCCGGGCGCAGGCGCAGCTCATCGAGGACCTGCTCGATGTCTCCCGCATCATCTCCGGCAAGCTTCACCTGGAGATGGCCCGGGTCGTACTGCGGCCCATCGTGGAAGCGGCGCTCGACAGCGTACGCCCCGCGGCGCTCGCGAAGGAGATCGGCCTCGAGTCGGAGCTCGCGAGTGGCACCCGCGTGATCGGTGATGCCGCGCGCCTCCAGCAGATCGTGATCAATCTGCTGACGAACGCGGTGAAGTTCACGCCTGCGGGCGGACGCGTCCGGGTGAGCTTGCGGGTCGTGAGCGACATGGTCGAGCTCTCCGTCGCCGATACCGGGAAGGGCATCTCGTCCGCGTTCTTGCCGCGCGTCTTCGATCGCTTCGGTCAGGAGGAGCGCGCGACGACGCGGCGGGCGAAGGGGCTCGGGCTGGGACTCTCGATCGTGCGCGAGCTCGTCGAGATGCATGGCGGCACGGTGACGGCGGCGAGCGACGGAGAGGACCGCGGCGCGACGTTCACCGTGCGCATTCCCGTGGCGATCGCGCGCGAGGCCACCCCGCCGCGGCCGGCGAAGGCGCTGGATCCGCAACCGCCCCTCGAGCTGCGGGGCCTCACGATCCTGCTCCTCGAGGACGAACCCGATACGCGCGAGCTCATCGAGACGCTGTTCAGCCGCGCGGGGGCCATCGTGATGCTGGCGGGGACGGGCGACGAAGCGATCGCGGCCCTCGAGGCCGCCACCCCCGATCTGCTGGTCTCGGATATCGGCTTGCCCGGCGAGGACGGCTACTCGGTGATCGCACGGGTGCGGGAGCTACCGAACAGGCCGGCCGTGCCGGCGCTCGCGCTCACGGCCTATGCGCGCGACGAGGACCGCCAGCGCGCCCTCGCCGCTGGGTTCGACGCGCACCTGACAAAGCCCGTCGAGCCCTCGCTGCTCCTCGAGCTCGCTGTTGGCCTGGTGCGCCGCCGCTCTCCGTCGTGAGCTACTTCATCGCCGCCAGGTAGCGGCGCGCCTTGCGCAGGGCGAGCTCGTTCGACAGCCGACGATCCGGCCACGTGCGCAGGTCCGTCGCGACGAGCTTCTCGAGAGCAGCCTTGTCGCGCTTCGCGTTCGCGATCGTCACGTCAATGAGCAGCGTGCCGGGCGGAGCGAGCCGCTTCGCCGTCTCGAGCTCGGCCATTCCGTTGGGCCCCCCGATGAAGGGGCTCGCCGCAGCGTGCAGCGTGCCGAGCATCGTCTCCGCGAGCGCATCGCTCGAGCCAGGCGCGAGCTCGGCGCACCACCGCAACATCACGTCGATGGAAGGCAAGAGGTCGAGGTTCGCCGTGACGGGCACGGTGACCGCGTCGGCGGTGGCGATGAGCAGCAAGGCCGGGACTTGATCCGCCGTCACCGTCGGCAGGATCGCCGTGATCGCGTCGGGGCCCTGCCCGCGCGCGGCGCGCCACTGAGGCGGAAGCAAGGCCAGGTTCGCATCGACGCAGGCAGGCAGCAGCCGACCGAGTCGTCCCGCCAGGTGCGCGGCCTCATCAGGGCGGCCGCCCATCGCCGCGTCCTCCCACTCGTCGAACACGAAGGCGATCCCGTACTGGCACAGCGCCTCCGCGTGCATCCGCTTGAACTCCGGGTGATCCGGATACGCGATGGCAAACGCATCGAGTTGCACGATGCCGCCAGCCAGCGCATCGCGCGCGAGGTCCACGTCGGACAGCTTCTGCGCTGAAGCCGACGACGCCTTCAGGATCTTGAGGGTTGATTTGGCGGCCTGGTTGTCGATGAATCCACCGCAACCAGCCACGATCAGGGCGAGAGCCGCCGCGCGCTTCATGTCAGCGCATCGTGCCGAACATCCCCTTCGCTTGCATCATGTACTGCTCGCGTTGCGCAAACAGCGTGCGAACCAGGTGCGGCGACAGCTTCATCTGCTCGGCCGCGGCCCGGACGTCGCTCGCGTTGCCCCAGATGCGTGGGCTCCGGCGCTGGATCGCAGCCACCGCCGACACCAGCCGCGCGATCATCGAGTCCGCCGTCGGCGTCTCGCCCGTCGGAATGCACCCCTCGAGCAGCTCGGGCGGCAACTCCATCTTGCGCAGCGCCTCTTCGCCGATCCGCGCCGCGACCTCGTCCAGCGTCGCATGCACGATCTCGATCGCCGGCATCGGCATCCCCTCCCGCACGAGCCGCGCCATGATGCGCAGGGCGATTGGCCGCCCGACATCCGCGAGCAACCCCGCCACGAGGGCCCGCTCGGGCCGACCCGTCGGCACGTCCAGCGCCACGCGTCCGCACGTGAACGCGTTCGCCATCGCCTCCTCGAACATCGACTGCCACAGCCCCGGAAACAGCGCGAGCTCGGCCTTGCTCGCCACCTCGTAGTACGCCCGCGCACTCGCCCCGAGGGCCACCTCGATCACCAGCTGGATCCCCATCATCTGGATCGCGCTGCGCAAGTTCGTGATCGGGATCGCCGGCGAGAACGCCACCGAGTTCGCGACCCGGAGCAGCGTCGCGGCGATGGCCGCATCCCGCTGCACGAGCCCGACCAGCTGGTTCACGTCCACATCGGGATCTCGCGCCACCTCGACGATCTCCGACGCGATGCGCGGAAACGACGGCGGCGGCACGGTATCCGCCAGCCCGACGATGCGCATGGCCAGGCCCGCCCACTGCTCGCGGTCCAGCTCGACCTGCGGGCCCCCGAGTTGCTCGATGACCTCGGACAGCACCTCGGTCATCGACGGGTCGGCCCCGAGCTTCGACACCATCCGCATCGGCGGTGCGGGCGTGCCCTTGGCCCCGACCTCGGACTTGCGCTTGCGCGCCCGCGGCACATAGGCCTCGGGAGGCGGGGGCGCCGCCGAGCGCCGGAACAAGGAACGGAGCCAGCTGATCACGGTGTCCGAATCGGCCGCAATCCCGATCAATTAAATGGGCCAGGCCCCCTCCGGGGGGGGGCGCAGCGAAATGGGCCAGGCCCCCTCGCCGGTTAAATGGGCCAGGCCCCCGCCCGCGGGGGCGCAGCTTAAGGCGCAGCTTAATGGGCCAGGCCCATTTCGATCGCGTCGGCTGCCTCCCGCGGGGCGTCATGGGCGGCCATCTCGGTCGCAAGTCTTCGTGCAGACTCACGAAAACCGGGTTCAGCGAGGAGCTTGCGGACCGCCTTGCGGAGCTTGCCCTTGCGGGGGCGGCCCGTGCGCAAATCGAGGCCGGCCCCCGTCCATGCGACCCGACGGGCGATCTCGGGCTTCTCCTCGCTACCGCCGGCCACGATCAGGGGGACGCCTGCGGCGAGGGCCATCTGGACGCCACCGTAGCCGCCGTTGGTGATCATGGCCGCGACGTGGGGGAGGAGGGAGGCGTAGGGGATGAAGGGGGCGAGGCGCGCGTTGGCAGGCGGATCGGGGACGAGGGCGGGGTCGATCGTGGCGATGACGAGGACGGGCTCGTTGGCGAGCGCGGTCAGGGTTGGGAGGATCAGCTCGCGCGGGTTGGTGGCGAGGGTGCCCTGGGTGACGAGGACGATCGGACGGTCGGACGACGCGATGTCGGCCCACCAGGCGGGGAGATCGGTCGTGGATGGCGGGGGGACGAGAGGACCGATGAAGCGGACGTGGGCGGGCAGATCGGTGCGCGGGTACTCGAAGGATTCGATGGTGGGTTGGAGGTAGAGATCGCGCGCGAAGACGTCGAAGTAGGTGCCCTCGCCCTCGGGGAGACCGGCGGCGACGCGCTGCTCGCGGTAGAGGCGCGTGATGCCGCCGAAGAGCTTCTGGTGGATGATCCAGTAGAGGAGCTTGTTGCGCTTGCGGCCCGGATCGCCGGGGAGATAGGGGAGCGCGGACCCGAAGGGCGCGACGTCGATGCTCGGGATGACGAGTGCGCTGATGCCCAGGCCGAACCACTTGAGGGGGCGAGTCTCGGCGAGGAGGGCCGCGCCGAGGTGGGCCTGGTCGGCGAGGATGGCGACGGGCTGCTCGCGGTCGACGATGGCCTCGAGCTCGCGGAGCTGCTGGACCATCGGCTCGATGAACATGGCGCGCAGCTGCGCCTTGACGCGGGAGAGGCCACGCTTGCCACGGAGGGCCGGCAGCGCAGTCTCGACGTCCGCATCGTCCCAATCGACCGCAGGGCTCATGGGGACGAAGCGCGCCCCGGTGGCGGTGATGCGTGGTCCGAACTTGGTCGCCGCGTACCAGATGACATCGTGGCCGCGCGCGACGAGCTCGGCGACGACCAGACGCATCGGCTGGACGTGGCCCGTCAGCGGCACGGTGGCCACGAGCAACTTCACGCTGACTAGGTAGCACTGTCGTGGGCGGTCTACACTCGCGGGAGCATGCGTCGCGCCCTCATCTTGTCCCTCCTCGTGGCGTGCGGCGACGATGCTGGCTCCGCCCCGGATGCTCCGGGCGTCGACGGCGACATCGATGCCCCGTCCGAATGCTCCGCGATCCCCGCCTTCGGCCAGTTCGTCGCCCGCGACGGCAATCCACGGCTGCGCGCCGGCTCTACGTTCAGCGACGGCAAGGAGGACACCTCGATGTCTGACCCCGACGTGCGCTGGGACGAAGGCGAGCAGCGGTGGGAGGCGTACTGGATGGCCGCGCACGGCACGACGTTCAATGCGCCCGACATCGTGCAGGTCATCCGCATGGCGGTGAGTCCCGACAAGACCGCGTGGTCGTACGTCGACGATCCGGTGTTCACGGCGAATCCTGATGTCGATGCGTGGGACCACACGCACAGCGAGACGCCGTCGATCGTCTACAACCCGAACGCCCCTGCGGACCGCAAGTACATCCTCTACTACTCGGGCTCGCGCGAGGTGTTCCCGTTCCCGGGCTACACGTTTCAGAACTACGCGATCGGTGCGGCCATCTCCGCCGACGGCATCACGTTCACGCGCGTGGCGAACACCGAGACCGACTACGACGAGGATGGGCTGGTGCTGACGGGCCGGGCTGTCTATCCGGCGTCGGTCGGCGCCATCGTCGCGGATCCGGAGGTCGTGCTCGTCGACGGCATCTATCACCTCTTCTACTCGAGCTTTGCGTGCAGCGGGCCGAGCTGCGAGACGGTGCAGGCGTATGGCATCGGCCACTCGACCTCGTCCGACGGCATCCACTGGACGACGGTGGAAGCGCCCGTGCGTTCGCTCCTGCGCGAGCAGATCACCCCGACGAGCGGCGGCGGCCAGCCGTCGGTGATCTACGACGCCGTGCACTGCCGCTGGGAGCTGTGGCTACAGAGCGACCTGCCGGGCGAAAACGACAATCAGCCGATCGAGTTCAACAACATGGTCGGCGTGTATCGCGCCGAGTCTGCCGATGGCATCACGTGGAGCGTCAACTACAACCGCGCGCGCGACCTCCAGTGGGCGGAGGGCGCCCCGCGCGCCGGCGAGCGGCTCGGGCTGCTGACGGGAGCAGATGTCGCGGCGAACGGCAACGGGCGGTTGATGCTCTACGTCGGCTTTGACGATCAGAACGTTCCTCAGAACTACTTTCTCCCGGACAGAACGCCACAGGGCTTTCGGGCAGGCGTGATGACGCTCAACATCGCCACGCGCGACTTGCCGTGATCGCTCGTCGCTGCGCTATGCTCGCGCCGCAATGAGCGCAGGCGTCGGAGCTGATGTTGCATCGATATGCTCCAAGTGCGGTGACGTCTGGCACGTCGTCGTCGCGAAGGTTGGCGACAAGATCGCCAAGGTTCAGTGCAAGCAGTGCAGCGGGTATCACCGCTACAAGTCACCGCTCGGCGCGACGGCGGATCAGAAGCTGCCGGCAACGAGTCGGGCGCCGCGCGAAGCCGCCGTCCGGCAATCGCCCGTCGAGCGCATCGAGAAGCCGGCCGTCGCTGCCGATCTCAGCAAGCCTGCACGTCCGTACCGTGCGAGCGAGAAGTTCGAGGTCGGCGAGCGCGTCGACCACCCGAGCTTCGGACAAGGCATCGTCGAGCTCTCCGAGCCCGGCAAGGTGACCGTGTTTTTTGGATCCGGCCGCCGGCTCCTCGCGCAGGCGAAGGAAGCCGCTGCCCCCAAGGCCGAGCTCGCGCGCCCCAAGCCGTTCGATCACTCGAACACGGCGGGCAGCAAACCGATCCCCAATCAGTGACCAGCAAGCAGACGCGCCTCGGCTGGCTCGGGCCGGCGATCGTGTTCGTCGGCATGGCGGCCGCCGCGCTCGGCATCTGGTACTGGATGCGCGTGCGGCCCGAAGCTGGCGCCGTGATCGACGAGATCTCGATCAGCGAGAGCTCGAAGCTCGTCGTGCGAGCGGAGACGAAGAGCGATCGCAACTTCATCGAGCTGCACAAGAACGGTGCGCTCGTCTGGCAGGCCCTCGTGCCGACGTACGCCGGTCGCAAGGGCGTTCCCGGCATCGCGTGGAACGACGTCGCGGTGACGGTGCGAATCCTCCGCGGCGACCGCGCCGAGGTCTTCGCGATCAACATGGCCAACGGCACGAAGCTCGGTGGCTTCCGCCTCGCTCCCAACCATGGGCCGATCGATCCGTCCGCACCGGGGCCGATCACGCTCACGGATCACGAGCGCGCCTACGAGTTCGTGGCGGGCTCCGACTGGCATCAGCTCGTCGGGGTCGAGCTGCGATCGGGCGAGGGGCTCTGGCGCCAGGAGCTCGGCGCCGCCCCCGTGGAGGCGGCGGGAGTGGAGGGCGACCGCGTTTGGGTGCAGCAGGCTGGACAGGTGCGCAGCTATGCCGCCGCGACGGGCGTTCCACTATAATTAGCCAGTTATGTCGACCGAACGTGTCCCGAACACCCCTCCGGATGTCTCGGGCACCCACCGGATCGACGTGATCCTCGAGGCCGCCGACGTCCCGAAGGATCGGCCGTCACTCAGGGTCATCGAGCAGCCGGGGCGCACGCCGCCGGCTCCTGGCGTCACCGAGGCTCCGTCGACCGACCTGTCCGCGCCCGAGCTGTATCTCAACCGCGAGCTCACGTACCTGAACTTCTGCTGGCGCGTGCTGCACGAGGCCGAGGACGATCGCGTTCCCCTCCTCGAGCGGGTGAAGTTCCTCGCGATCGTCAGCTCGAACGTCGACGAGTTCTTCATGAAGCGCATCGGCGGCCTGAAGCAGCAGGTCGGGGCGCAACTGCACGCTCTCTCCCCCGACGGCCGCTCGCCTCAGCAGCAGATCGCCGACTGCCTCGAGCTCATCAACGCGCTCGAGAAGAAGAAGATCCTGATTCTCGAGAGGACGCTCGGCGAGCTGAAGGCCCTCGGCGTCTGGCTCGCACCGTACAAGGAGCTCGATCCGAAGGATCAAGGGTGGGTGCGCGAGTTCTACGTGCGCAACATCTTCCCGCTGGTCACGCCGCAGGCGATGGATCCGGCGCACCCGTTCCCGTTCGTCTCGAACCTGTCGCTGAACCTGCTCGTCTCCCTGCGCTACGAGAACGACGGCGACTCGCTGCTCGCCCGCGTGAAGGTCCCGCTCGGCGGCGGCACGTCGCGGTTCGTTCGCGTCGGGACCTCCCGCACGTTCGTCGACCTCGCCGACGTCATCTCGAACAACCTCGATCTGCTCTTCCCGGGCATGGAGGTCGAAGCCTGCTCGTTGTTCCGCGTCACGCGCAACGCCGTCACCGAGCGCGACGAGGAAGAGGCCGAGGACCTGCTCGAGCTGATCGAGATCGAGCTGCGCGATCGCAAGTTCGCACCGGTCGTCCGCCTCCAGGTGGACCGCGCGATGCCGCCGATCCTGCGCGGACGCATCGCCGCCGAGCTCGGCCTCGACGAGGCCAATGACGTGTTCGAGGCCGAGGGCATGCTCGGCCAGCGCGATCTCATGGAGATCGGGATGCTCGACATCCCCGAGCTCCGCGACCAGCCGCACGCCCCCGTGCCGCCGATCGACCTCCTCACCGACGGCAACATCTTTCACGCGATCCGCGACTGCAAGAGCATGCTCGTGCATCACCCGTACGAGTCGTTCACGCAGAGCGTGGATCGCTTCCTGCGCGAGGCCTCGGACGATCCGAAAGTCCGCGCGATCAAGATGACGCTGTACCGGACCTCGAAGGACTCCGACGTCATCAAGAACCTCATGCGAGCGGCGAAGAACGGCAAGCAGGTCGCCGTCGTCCTCGAGCTCAAGGCCCGCTTCGACGAGGAGGCCAACATCAAGTGGGCCACCCGCATGGAGCGCGCCGGCATCCACGTCACCTACGGTGTCGTCGGTCTCAAGACGCACACGAAGATCATCCTCGTCGTCCGCAACGACTTCGACGGCCTGCGCCGCTACGCGCACATCGCGACGGGCAACTACCACGCGGGGACCGCGCGCCTCTACACCGACCTCGGCATGTTCACGTGTGACGACGCGATCGGGCGCGACCTCACCGAGCTCTTCAACTACCTCACCACTGGCTACAAGCCGCGGCGCAAGTACGCCAAGCTCCTCGTCGCCCCGAAGATGCTGAAGTCCGCGCTCCTCGAGAAGATCGAGCGCGAGATCGCGATCCAGGGTGGCGGGGGCCGCGGCCACATCCAGTGGAAGCTCAACGCCCTCGAGGACGTCGACATCGTCCGCGCTCTCTACCGCGCCTCGCAGCGCGGCGTCGCGATCGACATGATCGTGCGCGACTCCTGTCGCCTCCGCCCCAATGTCGAGGGCGTATCACCGACCATCAAGGTGATCAGCGTCCTCGGCCGCTTCCTCGAGCACGCGCGCATCTACTACTTCCACAACGGCGGCAAGTCCGAGTACTACCTCGGCTCCGCCGACGCCATGCAGCGCAACCTCGAGAAGCGCGTCGAGGTCCTCTGCCCCGTCGAGGATCCGCGTCTCCAGGCCGAGCTGCGCCACATCCTCGATACCCAGCTCTCCGACCAGCGTGGGGCGTGGGACATGCTCCCCGACGGCAGCTACACGCAGCGCACCGGCACGGGCGCGAAGCACAGCCAGCAGCAGATGATCGAGCGCACCGAGCGTCGACTGAAGGACGCCACGCGCTTGCGCCGCCGCAAGGTTCAGTCGACAACCTCGCGCAAGCGCCGATGAAATACTCCCTTCTCCTGATCCTCGCGGCCTGTGGGGCCAGCCCCCCGCCCGCCCCCACCAGCAACACCGCACAGTCCTCGTCCACCCCGGCCGCGTGCGGGGCGAGCTACGACGAGGTCGCCGTGGGCGCGCCCTGCACCGCCGACGGCACCAATTGCGCCTTCCCCGAAGGCACCTGCCGGTGCGCGTCGCAGTCGTATTGCGGCGGCGTGGCACCTACGGAGGAGATGCTCGCCGAGCTCGCGCAGCCCGTGTGGCAATGCGACCCCAAGCGCACGGACGGCTGCCCCGAGGAGGTGCCATCCGGTGCGTGCTCGACCGAGGGCCAGGTTTGCACCTACGGTGATTGCTGCATCCAGCCCGCCACGTGCACGAACGGCATGTGGGACGTGGGCCAGGCCTCCTGCCCGCCGTGACGCGGATCGCCGTGCTCGCGCTTCTCGCCCCCGTCACCACACCTGCCGTCGACGTTGGCGTCGCCGGCCAGATCGCGTGCCCGCCGTAGTCATGTGCTGCAGACGTCGGAGCGGATCAAGAAGCGAACACCGTCGGGCGCCTCGAGCGAGAAGCCGGCCCCACGGCCTTTCACGATGTCGAGCGTGAGCTGCGTGTGCTTCCACAGCTCGTACTGATCGCCGCCGATGTAGAACGGCTGGCCGCCGACGTCACCGAGATGGACGTCGCGTGCGCCGAGCTTGAGCTCGCCGCGCTGGTAGCACATGGGGGCGCTGCCATCACAGCAGCCACCCGACTGATGGAACATCAGGGGGCCGAAGCGCTCGACGAGGTCGGCGATCTTCGCGAGGGCGGCGGTGGTGGCGGACACCATCAGAAGAAGCCCATCGGCTTCGGGTCGTAGCTGACAAGCAGGTTCTTCGTCTGCTGGTAGTGGTCGAGCATCATCTTGTGGTTCTCGCGGCCGATGCCCGAGTGCTTGTAGCCACCGAACGCGGCGTGTGCCGGGTACAGGTGGTAGCAGTTCGTCCACACGCGGCCCGCCTCGATCGCGCGACCGGCGCGGAACGCGGTGTTGGTGTCGCGCGTCCACACGCCCGCGCCGAGACCGTAGAGCGTGTCATTGGCGGTCGTGATCGCGGCGTCGTAGCCATCGAAGCTGGCGACCGAAACCACCGGGCCAAAGATCTCCTCCTGGAAGATGCGCATCTTGTTGTGGCCCTCGAAGATCGTCGGCTGGACGTAGTAGCCCTCCTCGAGGCCGTCGCCGAGACGGAGCCGCTCACCGCCGGCGCGGACCTTGGCGCCCTCCTTCTTGCCGATGTCGACGTACGAGAGGATCTTCTCGAGCTGATCGTTGCTCGCCTGGGCGCCGATCATCGTCTCGGTGTCGAGCGGATCGCCCTGCTTGATCTTCTTCACGCGCTCGGTCGCGAGCTCCATGAAGGCGCCGTAGATCTTCTTGTCGATGAGCGCGCGCGACGGGCAGGTGCAGACCTCGCCCTGGTTGAGCGCGAACATCGCGAAGCCTTCGAGCGCCTTCTGGCGGAAGTCGTCATCCTTGTCGAGGACGTCAGCGAAGAAGATGTTCGGCGACTTGCCGCCGAGCTCGAGCGTGACGGGAATCAGGTTCTCCGACGCGTACTGCATGATGAGGCGACCGGTCGTGGTCTCGCCCGTGAACGCGACCTTCGCGATGCGCTTGTTCTGCGCGAGCGGCTTGCCGGCCTCGATGCCAAAGCCGTTGACGATGTTGAGGACGCCGGGCGGCAGCAGGTGACCGACGAGCTTGGCCCACAAGAGGATCGTGGCGGGCGTCTGCTCCGCGGGCTTCAGGACGACACAGTTGCCGGCGGCGAGCGCGGGCGCGAGCTTCCACGCGGCCATGAGCAGCGGGAAGTTCCACGGGATGATCTGCGCGACGACGCCGAGCGGCTCCTTGAGGTGATAGGCGACGGTGTTCGCGTCGAGCTGCGAGAGCGAGCCTTCGTCACTGCGGAGGCAGCCAGCGAAGTAGCGAAAGTGATCGATCGCGAGCGGAAGGTCCGCGGCGAGGGTCTCGCGCACGGGCTTGCCGTTGTCCCAGGACTCGCTGACCGCGAGGAGCTCGAGGTTCTGCTCCATGATGTCGGCGATCTTGTTGAGGATGATCGCGCGGGCGGCGGGCGCGGTGTTGCCCCAGGCCTGCTTCGCGCCGTGGGCGGCGTCGAGCGCCTTCTCGATATCCTCGGCCGTGGAGCGAGCCACCTCGGTGAACGGCCGGCCGGTCACGGGCGAGATGTTCTCGAAGTACTGGCCCTTCACCGGGCGGACGAACTCGCCCCCGATGAAGTTGTCGTAGCGGGACTCGAAGTTGACCTTGGCCCCGGGGGTGTTCGGACGTGCGTAGCGCATGATGCTCCTCCTGCCCCCTGCCCTGTGCATTGGAGCGGCCAGGCTGGAAGTCCGCGCGCTCCCGACGCCGCGCTGCGTTGAACTGGAGCGAAACGAGACAGGTTGTTGCGCTACAGGGTGTGTCGCCGAGGCAGTCTGGGCTTGCTCGTCGCCGCGACCCCGATAGGCTGGTCAGGTGCTGGTACTTCCAGACGTGGGCGAGGCGGCGTGGGCGTCCTTTCAGGACGGTGCGGTCCCGCGGGTGAATGCTGACCTCCTCGCGTGCTGGTCGCGCGCGAAGGACCTCGGCGCCCGTACGGTGGTGGGGGATGAAGAGCGGCTGCTGCGCGGCGATGCGTTGCGCTTGCACGCGAGTCACGTCGAGCTCGTGGTCGCCCTCGGCGACGCGATCCTCGATCGCGCGACGGCGCGGGTGGCAGCCCGCGACTTCCTGCTCCTCCTCGCCGACCCCGAGGGCGTCGTCATCTCCACCCACGGCGGCGGCGGCTTCGAGGCCGACGCACGTCGCTTGCGGCTGATCGAGGGCGCGTCGTGGAGCGAGAGCGCCCGCGGGACGAATGCGATCGGGACCGCCGCCGCGACCAATCAACCCGTCGCGTGCCACGGCCACGCCCATTTCGGCGCGCCGTATCGCGACCTCGTTTGCTACGCCGCTCCGATCCGCGGCATCGACGGGGCCCCCATCGCCGTCCTGGATGCCACCGCTCACCTCGGTAGCGCCGACGAGCACGTCGGGCGCGTCATCACGCGCACCGCGCTCGCGCTCGAAGAGTTGTTGCGGCTCCAGGCGTACGCCACCGCAGGGGTGTCGATCACGCGCGTGCTCGGGACGACCCTCGACCGCATTCGCGAACCGGCCCTGGTCATCGAGTCCCCCGGCCGGATCGCACGGATGAATGCGGCGGCCTCCGCCCTCGACCCATCGCGCTCGTCGGCGAATCCGCAGGTGGTGCTCGGCCTCGCCTGGACAGACCTCGTGACCGAGGCGCTCGCTCCGTCGCCAGGAGGGCGCCACGTCGAGGTCGCGCGCCGCTCGTACCGATTGCGCGTGGAGCCGATCACGGCGCCGGGCGGGCACGTCCTGGCCTTGATCGCGGTGCTCGAACCACGGCGCGTCGCCCCGGCTGTTCGGGCGCTGGCGGCGCCGGCGGATGCCTTCTCCGCGATCTTCGCCGAAGACGCCGCCGTCACCGCCGCGATCACGTGGAGTCGCCGCCTCGCTCCGAGCGCTGTGCCCGTGATGCTCCTCGCCGAGACCGGCGCGGGCAAAGAGCTCTTCGCCCGCGCCCTCCACGAGGCGTCACGCCGCGAGGGCCCCCTCGTCGCGATCAACTGCGGCGCCGTCGCGCCATCGCTCCTCGAGAGCGAGCTGTTCGGATACGCCGCCGGTGCGTTCACGGGCGCAGACCGCGCCGGGCGCCCGGGGGTCTTCCAGGCCGCGACGGGAGGCACGCTCTTCCTCGACGAGGTCGCCGAGATGTCGGGCGCGATGCAGGCGTCGCTCCTGCGCGTGATCGAGTCCGGTGCCGTACGTCGCGTCGGGGACACGCGCCTCGAGAAGGTCGACGTGCGGATCATCTGCGCGACGTGCCGCGACCTCCCCGCCCTCGTCGCCGCCGGCCACTTCCGCCAGGACCTCTACTACCGACTCAAGGGCGCGACGGTCACGATCCCGCCGCTACGCGATCGCACGGACATCGTCGCGCTCGCCGAGCACCTCCTCGGTCACTCCGTCGAGCTCACGCCCGCCGCTGCGGCCGCGCTCGCGAGCTACGCCTGGCCCGGCAACGTGCGCGAGCTGAAGACGATCCTCTCCGTCGCGCAGCTTCGCATCGACGGCGACACCGGTCTCGACGTCGCCCACTTGCCAGCCGAGCTCACCGCCACGCCCTCCGCGACGGGCGAGCTCGAACAAGTCGAAGCCACCGCGCTCCGTCACGCACTCGCCGAGTCGAACGGCAACCTCAGCGCCGCCGCTCGGAAGCTCGGCATCGCACGCAGCACGCTGTACCGCATGCTGCGCAAGCACAGCTAGAACGAATCGCAGACGAGCTCGCCGGAGCGCGCGCGCACTTCCACCTTCACGGCCTGCCCGTCGGTGAAGCCGCGCCACTTCGCCTCGGGGACCTCGCAGCGACGCTTGCCGTCGAAGACGAGGGTGTACGTCTCGGTTCGCTTGCCCTGGCGCTTGGCACCGAAGAAGTCGTTCGCCTGCACCGACGGCAAGTCCTGCGTGGGCCACTGCGGAGCGAGGCCATTGCCGCTCAGCTTGCGCTCGTCGACCTGGTGCCAGCGCGACACGCGGTAGCGGCAGTAGTCGTCGTAGACCGGCTCGTCGCGGTACTTCGGCCTGCACTTGTTCACCTTCTCGAAGGTGCCGTCCGCCTTGTCGACCTTCTCCTCCTTGCAGGTCTCGCCGTCGGGGACCTGCTTGGTCGAGCGCTCCTTGCGCTCGCACTGGGGGAGCCGGGCGTCGGAGGGCATCGCGTCGCGCCAGCCCTCGCTGGGAAGGTCGGCGAACTCGTCGATGCCGATCGAGCGGGTCCACTCGTGGCCGGTGACCTTCATCGTCGCGACCTTCGTGCGGAAGAAGACGAACCAGATGAGGAAGATGAAGAGCGCGATCGCCCCGACGATGATGAGGATCTTGGGCCAGCGCCGCTTCGGCGGAGGGAGGGTGGCGGAGGCGACGGACTTGACCTGCTTGGCCCCGTCCAGCGGCGAGCCACAGTTGGTGCACGACTTGGCCTTGGCGCCCATGGGCGCCTCGCAGGAGGGACAGTGGCGATCGCTGCCTTCGTAGGCGTGACCGGCAATGGCCTGCTCCTCCCCTTCCTTCGGGTAGTACCGCTTGTCCGGGTTCTGCTTGGCCCCGCATTCCGGGCAGTGGCGCTGGCTCTTGGCGAGCAACCCCTTCGATCCGCAGTGGTCGCAGTCCCACAGCATCTCGAAGAAGCCCTTGCTCTCGGTCCGTTCCATGGCCGAACCATCGTACTGCAAGTAGAGTGGCGCCCATGGCTGTCGCCGCTCCCCCTGCACCGATCGCGTATGGCGGTGGTGGCGGCGGTGGTGGCGGTGGTGGCGGTGGTGGGGCCGGCGGCGGCACCGGAACCGGCGGTGGCGGCAAGCCGATGGGGCCCCCCAAGCCCGAGCCCGTGCCGTGGCGGAACTACCTCGGCGTCTTCCGGTACAGCCGGCGCGCGCTGCGGCTCGTGTGGACGACGGACCGGACACTCACGATCTCGCTCGCCCTCGGCAGCCTGGCCGCGGGCCTCTTGCCCGGTGGCATCGCGTACGTCGGCAAGCACCTGATCGATTCGATCGTGCACGCCGCGAGCGTGCGCACGACGCTCGCGCGCGACACGTCGATCAAGTGGGTCGCGCTCGAGCTCGGCCTCGTGATCGCGCTGGCGGTGGTGCTGCGGCTGAACGGCATGGTGAAGAGCCTGATCCGCCAGCAGCTCGGCAACCGCGTGAACACGGAGATCCTCGAGAAGGCGCTCACGCTCGAGCTCACGCAGTTCGAGGACAGCGAGCTCTACGACAAGATGACGCGCGCCCGGCGCGAAGCGTCGTCACGGCCACTCTCGCTCGTGGCGCAGACCTTCGAGCTCGGCCAGAGCATTGTCACGCTGATCGGCCTCGGGGCCCTGCTCGCGGCCTTCTCGCCGCTCGCGCTCGCCGTCCTGATCGTGGGTGCGATCCCGCCGTTCGTCGCCGAGCTGAAGTTCTCTGGTGATGCCTTCCGGCTCTCCCGCTGGCGCACGCCCGAGACCCGCGAGCAGATGTACCTGGAGACGGTGCTGGCTCGCGAGGACCACGCCAAGGAGGTGAAGCTGTTCGGCCTCGGGCCTCGGTTCCTCGACCGGTACAAGGCCATCTTCGTGAAGCTGTACGTGGCGGACCGCGCGCTCACGATCCGCCGCGCCGTGTGGGCGCTGATCCTGGGCACGCTCGGCACGATTGCCTTCTACGGCATGTACCTGTGGATCGCGCTGGCCGCCATCGACGGCGGGATCACCATTGGCGCCATGACGATGTACGTCGTCGTGTTCAAGCAAGCGCAGTCGGCGATGAGCAGTGCTCTCGGTGATGTCGGCGGCATGTACGAGGACAACCTGTACCTGTCGAACCTCTACGAGTTCCTCGAGACCCCGACCATGTCGCCCACCGGCACCGCCACCGTCGGGACGAAGCCCGGCGACGGCATTCGCTTCGAGGGCGTGTCGTTCTCGTATCCGGGCAACGAGTACGAGCTCGCGCTCGATGGCGTCGATCTGCACGTGGCTCCCGGGAGCAAGCTCGCGATCGTCGGCGAGAACGGCTCGGGCAAGACCACGCTCATCAAGCTGCTCACGCGCCTGTACGAACCGACGGAAGGGCGCATCACGCTCGACGGCCGCGATCTGCGCGACTGGTCCCTCGCCGCCCTGCAGCAGCGCATCGGCGTCATCTTCCAGGACTTCGTGCGCTACCAGTTCACCGTCGGCGAGAATATCGGCGCCGGCGACGACCGCGCGTATACCGAGCGCGACCGCTGGGACGAGGCCGCCGAGCGAGGCCTCGCCAAGCCGGTGATCGAGACGCTCCCCGAGCGATACGACACGCAGCTCGGGAAGTGGTTCAAGAATGGCCGCGAGCTCTCCCTCGGGCAGTGGCAGAAGGTGGCGCTCGCGCGGTCGTTCATGCGCCGCGATGCCGACGTCCTCGTGCTCGACGAGCCGACGGCGTCGATGGACGCCGAGGCCGAGGTGAAGATCTTCGAGCGCTTCCGCGAGGTCACCGACGACAAGATCGCGATCGTCATCTCGCACCGCTTCTCGACGGTGCGCATGGCCGATCAGATCATCGTCCTCGATCGCGGCCGCATCATCGAGCGCGGCACGCACGAGGAGCTCGTCGCCCAGGGCGGCCGATATGCGACGCTATTCAACCTCCAGGCGCAGGGGTACCGGTAGTCGTAACGGTCCGCCCGGGACCGGTCACGGGCGCGTTTCGTCGCACGGGAAGCTGACGCCAGCGGTATCATGTGCCGATGCGGGCTGTACTCGGTGCGATGGCCATCGTCGCCGGCTGTAGTGAAGATGGCGTGTTCATCGAGGTGCGCGTCGAGGAGCGCGCGACGCAGGTCGAGCTGTTCATTGGCCTCGAGCCATGTACCGATTGCCTGAACCTGACGCCCGCGAGCTCGAATGTGCCCGTCCCCGCACGCGTGCTCTACCGCGACGCCAACGAGCCTCTGACCGCGCCGGTCGAGCCCGACGGCAGTGCCTGGTTCAAGGTCGCCCCCTCCCCCGGGACGGAGGTCGGCATGATCGCGATCGCGACGAGCGACGCGCCCGACGCGCCCCCGGACAAGCCCATCGCGGTCGCGATCGTCGACGCGCTCGACCTCTCGCTCAGCCGTCACATCATCCTCGAGACGGACCCCGCCGCCGACTGGGACGTCGACGAGGCGAGGCAGCCACCGAATGGCGCGCTCCTCTGGCCCGCGAAGCAGTGCGTCGGGGCGGCGAACGCGGCCCGGCAGACGACCTTCATCGTGACGGCCGGAGATCCTGATTGCGACGCCGTCGATGCGGCGCTGGAATGCGACCCGCTGACGTACCTCGCCACGCAGGGCGACGAAGGCACCGCGTGCGCGGCCGAGGCCACGCTCCCTTCGCAGGGGGCCCCTCGTGACTTCTGTGTCCTGGGGCAAGACAGCACCGTATGTGTGGATGGGGTTGGACCATCCCTCGGGTGTTCCCAGACGGGGCCCGTCGTCGGCCCCAAGGTCTGCCAGTGCAACGACCCCGAGACCTTTGGTGACTGCTTCCGCAACGAAGACGACCTGCGCATCGAATGCAAGTTCATCGGGACGACCACGCTGAAGAACGAATTCAGGACCTGCGAACCGAGCACGACCTCGTCCCGTCCCGCGCCCCTGTTGCGTGCCGGCGGTCAGGACTTCTGCCTGAGGTTCGCCGGGTTCGCGGGGACGGCGGATTTCCCGTTGCCGCCCACGCAGAACAGGTTCGCGGAGATCTTCGCCCCCTTTCCCGCGAGCTTCCCCACGCTCTCGGTCTCCCCGACGCCCCGCTCGGGTCCCACCACATGTATCGAGGGCCTGCAGTGGTCACTTGATGGGCTGGCCAACACCGTACCGAGCGACACGCAGTTCTTCGCCTGGATCGTGTCCGACCTCGTCGACAAGCCCATCCTCGTCCCGATGCAGGCCACGTGGGAGGAGAGCTCCAGTGACTGCACCGTGCCGCCCACGTGCACGCTGGTCGGAGACGTGCGCATCGCTCCATGACGGCAGGGTCGAACGGTTTCTGCTTGTGTCACGCCCGCCGAAGCATTAAGTAGGTGCCTCGCTCGTAGCCCATGGTGGGTGGCGAGCCGGTCAACCGGATGCCTTGGGGCCCGGAACCTACGTATGTCGAACTTCGAGCTCATCGAATCCGAGGGTGCACAGATCAAGGCGTGGACGAAGGGCGTCCCCGTCGAGGAAGCCGCGCGTCAGCAGCTGCGAAACCTGGCCAAGCTACCGGTGGTGTATCCGCACGTCGCGGTGATGCCGGACGTGCATTTCGGCATCGGCGCCACCGTCGGCAGCGTCGTGCCCACGCGCGGCGCGGTGATTCCGGCGGCGGTCGGCGTCGACATTGGCTGCGGGATGCATGCCGTCGAGACGTCGCTGACGGCGACCGATCTGCCCGACTCGCTCAAGAACCTGCGTGCGCAGATCGAGGCGGCCGTGCCGCACGGACGCGCCGAGTTCAAGACGGCGCCGAAGCCGCAGGATCACGCCTGGCGCGCGATGCGTACCGAGTACCAGGAGGTGCTCGACAAGCACCCGCGCCTCGGCAAGGGCAACGAGGTGTCCCAGCTCGGCACGCTCGGTGGAGGCAATCACTTCGTCGAGGTGTGCCTCGACGAGCGCGATCGCGTGTGGTTCATGCTGCACTCCGGCTCGCGCGGCGTGGGCAACCGCATCGGGACGTACTTCATCGAGCTCGCCAAGAACGACATGCGTCGCCGCGGCATCGATCTCCCCGATCAGAACCTCGCGTACTTCATGGAGGGCTCGAAGCACTTCACGGACTACGTGCAGGCCGTGGGCTGGGCGCAGCAGTACGCCATGATGAACCGCACGCTCATGATGCAGGCGGTCGTCGAGGCGGCGCAGAGCAAGCGCGCCAAGCTGCCGGCGTTCACGCTGGGAGAGATGGCGGTGAACTGTCACCACAACTACGTCGAGCGCGAGACGCACTACGGCGAGGAGCTCCTCGTGACGCGCAAGGGCGCGGTGCGGGCGCGCGTCGGCGACCTGGGCATCATCCCCGGCTCGATGGGCGCGCGCAGCTTCATCGTGCGCGGCAAGGGCAACGAGGACTCGTTCTGCTCGTGCAGCCACGGCGCGGGGCGCACCATGTCGCGCGGCGAGGCGAAGCGTCGCTTCACCGTCGAGGATCACAAGCGAGCGACCGAGGGCATCGAGTGCCGCAAGGACGCCAACGTCATCGACGAGACGCCCATGGCGTACAAGCCGATCGAGGCCGTGATGGCCGCGCAGAGTGACCTCGTCGAGGTCGTGCACGAGCTGCGTCAGGTCATCTGCGTGAAGGGCTAGCCATGGTAGAGGTCGACGGGGCCCGCGGTGAGGGCGGTGGACAGATCCTGCGCACGTCGCTGGCGCTGTCGATCATCACCGGCCAGCCGCTTCACATCCGGAACATCCGCGCGAACCGCGCGAAGCCCGGCCTGCGCCGTCAGCACGCGACGTGCGTCCTGGCCGCCGCGCGCCTCTGCGATGCCCAGGTGGTGGGCGGCGAGGTGAACTCCCGCGATCTCGAGTTTCGCCCCGGCCGCTCGACGGGCACCGGCGCACCGCGCGTGCTCGACATCGACATCGGCAGCCCCGGTGCCATCTCGCTCGTACTGCAGACGATCCTCGTGCCGGCGATCGCGATGGGCGAGCAGCTCACCGCGACCATCAGCGGCGGCACCCACAACCCGCTGGCTCCGCCGTTCGACTTCCTCGATCGCGTGTTCCTGCCCCTCCTGCGGGCGATGGGCGCCGACGTGCGGCTCGAGCTGAACCGCTACGGCTTCGCGCCGGGGGAGGGCCGCAGCGACTCGCTGGGCTCGGTGACCATGGTCATCGGGTCTGGCGCGTTGCGGCCCATCGACATCCTCGATGCGCGGCCGGTCACCGATCGCCGCGCCACGGCGCTCTCGTGCCGCCTGCCGTCCCACGTGGCCGAGCGCGAGCTCGCCGTCGTCATGCACGAGCTCGGCTGGGAGCGTGACGAGCTGCTGGCGCGCGATGTGCGCGGCAACGCGATCGCCAACGTGCTGATGCTCGAGGTGAACCGCGGCGCGGCGCGCGAGCTGGTGACGGTGCATGGCGAGAAGGGCCTGCCCGCGGAGCGCGTGGCGAAGCGCGCCTGCGACGAGCTCGCGGCATTCCTCGCCCTCGAGGTTCCCGTCGGCGAGCACCTCGCCGACCAGCTGCTGCTACCGATGGCCGTCGCCGGTGGAGGCCGCTTCCGCACCGGTCCGCTGTCGCTCCACGCGACGACCAACATCGACACGATCCAGCAGTTCCTCGACGTACCGATCCGCTGCGACGAGGTGTCTGGCACCACGACCGTCTCGATCGGCTAAGGTCGCGCCATGCGCAATCCCCTCGTCGCCCTCGGGGCGCTCAACGGCGCGCTCGCCGTCGCTGCCGGTGCCTTCGGTGCCCATGCGCTGCGGGCCCGGCTCGACCAGCGTGCGCTGGAGATCTTCGAGACCGGCGCGCGTTATCACCTGATTCACGCGGTCGCGATGGTGCTCGCGGGCGCCCTCGTGGTGCGCGGCGCATCGACGGCAGGCTGGCTGTTCCTGGCCGGCATCGTGGTGTTCAGCGGGTCGCTCTATGCCCTCGCATTGACGGGGACGAAGGGGCTCGGAGCGATCACGCCGATCGGTGGGCTCGCCTTCCTCGCGGGCTGGATCTGGCTCGCGTGGTCGGCCTGGCGCGGCTAGTCACGCCAGCGCGATGGTGAACGTCTCGTGCCCCTGCGCGGTGAGGGCATCGCGAGCCCGCTCGATCGTCGACGCGGCCACGGCCGAGTGAGTCTCGTGCGTCGTCCACGGCCGCACGACCAGCTTCACCGACGCGGCGGTAGCCTCGGCGATCGCGATCGCGGGCGGCGGCGCGGCGAGCACGCGGTCATCGGCGAGCACGACTTCCTGGAGCAGCGTCTTCAGTGATGCGAGGTCGAGAGGCCTCATCGGCGCGGGGGGCGTGGCCACTACGGCGGGCGCCGTGCTGACCGTGACCACCAGGTCGACGCGACGTCGCCCGAGCACCGTGTAGTTCTCGATCGCGCCGGTGATGATCTGATTGTTGGGGATCGTGACCTCGCGGTTGTCGTCGGTGATCAGGATCGTATGGAAGACCTTGATGGCATCCACGCGCCCCAGGTACTTGCCACCGAGCATCACGACGTCGGTGACCTTGTAGGGTCGCAGCACGATCAGCATCACGCCGGCTGCGAAGTTCGAGAGCGAGCTCTGCAGCGCGAGGCCGATCGCCAGACCAGCCGCGCCGAGCACCGCCACCACGGCCGTCGTCTTCACGCCGACCAGATCGAGCGACGCGATCACGATCGCGACGAGCATCACCGCGTAGATGACGTCCTTGAGAAACTTGCGCAGCGAGATGTCCAGCGCGCTCTTCGCGAGGCCGCGATCGAGGCCGCGCATGAGGCCACGCGCGAGCAACCGCCCGATCCAGAACAGGGCGAGCGCGAGGACGATGCGCAGTCCCAGCGGCAAGAGGTACACGCTGGCGGCGTGCTTCGCGAAGTCGAGAGTCTCCGTCATGCGCGGGACCATGCCACGCAAGTGTTCGTGGTTGCTGGCGAATAAATCTTCTGCAGGGTTTGTCTCGGTCCTCCGTGTGTCTGGGTATGAAGCAGATCGCGCAGCTCGCCACCCTCCTCGCTCTCTCCGTCACGGCTGCCTGCGGCGGCGTCGCCTCCGACGACACTGGCAACGAGCCCGCGGAGCCGGACAATCCTGCCGACCCGGCCGATCCGGCCGACCCGGCCGACCCGACCGACCCGACCGACCCCGTCGCGAAGTTCCCGTCGTCATGCGACGACATCGACAACGGCGCGATCGTCCCGGACGGCAACTACACGCTGTACGTCGGCAACGATCCGGTGAAGCCGTACAAGGCTCGCTGCCGCGACAACGAGGAGTACCTGATCCTCGCGAGGACGACCTCCAACGAGAACTACTCGGAGCTCGCGAGCATGAGCACCGCCGGCGTGCCTGCGATCCTCCGCACCCGGTTCACGCACCTCCGGATCGATCCCCAGACGCTCCAGGTGGACGTCGCGGACCCCACGTTCGCCACCAACCTCGGTCAGGTATCGATCGGCGGCATCACCTTCCGCTCGATGATCGTGGGCTCGGCGATGGCGTGCCACCCGAACGTGGGCGCGTCGGGCAACCTCGACCTCCGCGGCACGCCGTTCAGCGTCGACTCGGAGTGGAAGACCTCGGGCCTGGGCTTCGTCGCCGAGCACAAGCTCCTGAGTGACAACCAGGTCGTGACGATGAAAGTGGTCCAGGGCGACTGCATCTGGGTGTCGCTGGCGGGCGGCCCCGACGACCCGCGCAACGTCTCCGACTCCGCCTGGTCGCTGCAGCTCGCGTACACGAAGTAACCACCACCGATCGAACGCGCCGTACCCACGGCGCCTGGAACAGCCGCTCCACCCCGGGCGGCTGTTCGCTTTTCGGCTACACGACGGGGAGCTTGCGGGGCTGGCTCGCCAGCACGCGCGCCTCGACGGCATCGAGAGCGGCCACGAGCTCGAGCCCGAACAGATCGCGCAGGCCATCCCGCGCTGCGCGGTACACCGACGGACCGTCTGTGTGGGCGCACGAATACTCGGGGTACTCGTCGGCGATCACGATCGTGTCGTCCTCGTAGCTGAGCGGGAACAGGCGGCAAATGCCGGGCTTCACGCCATTGAAGTCCCAGCCCTGCTCGAACGCCGCGCGGTGGATCGCGCAGCCCCGCTGATCGTGCGCGAGGAACAGGCAGCGGTCGTTGAACACTGCGGAGCGGACCACCTTGCCCGACGGATAGTCCGGATCCTCTTCGATCTCGTCATCGAACCACGGTAGGTGCTGGACCTCGGCGCGCAAGAGCGGCCGGATCTGATCGGCCCGCGCCAGGATCGCCTCGCGCTCCGTCAGATCGACATCGACACCGTACTGGCAGCACGCGTCGTTCTTCTGCTGGTGCGGCGTCTTGTCGACCATCGTGCACGCATGCGTCATGCAATCCGCGACCAGCTTGCGCGTGAAGATCGACTCCCACACCTGCTTGAAGCGCGGGTGATCGAGCGCCAGCACGGGCCCGGCGACATCGGTCTTGATCTGCTCGACTTGCTGCAGCGTGATCATCGAGCGCCTTCCTATCACGCCCCTCTGAGCATCGTGAGCAACTCCGCGAGGTCCTGCCGCACGCCGTCGTACCCGGCATCCCGGTCCACCGCCAGCGTGAGTGCCGACAACGTCGTCTGGTCCAGGACGCAGTCGGGCGCGGGCTCGGTGTGCGTGAAATTCCGATAGCAGGCCTCGATCGAACCGCGTCCTTCGGCGCCGCTGCCGGCGGTTCGCCCGCCGGCGATCGAACCGCGTCGCCCTTCGGCGGTTCGCCCGCCGGCGATCACGGGCAGGCTGTCCCGCCGCATGCGAATCGGCGCCCCGTGGCTCCGACAGATCACCGGCCGCGCGTCGTAGATCATGCAGCGCCCCGCCCCGTCGAGGGCCGCGCAGCGGTCCTCCGGTCCGGTCCCGAAAGCGGCTCGCACCTCGGCCGGCATCGTTGCTGCCAGAGCACGAATCGCGTCGGCCTCGACGCCCGTCACGGAGAGCCGCACGTGGCAGCAGTCCGAGCAGCCCGTCTGGCACTGCATGTCATCACCATGGCGCGCCTCGACGCGCGCAAAGAACCCGTCGATCTTCGCTGTCAGCTCACCTAGCCGCGACACCGCAGACGGATAGCATGTCGGCATGGACCTGAACGACATCGTCGTCTTCACGAAAGTCGTCGAGACGAAGAGCTTCACGGGGGCCGCCGAGCAGCTCGGCCTCCCGAAGTCCACCGTGAGCCGCAAGCTGGCTCAGCTCGAAGAGCGCCTGGGCGTCCGCCTGGTGCAGCGCACCACCCGCAAGCTCGCCCTGACCGACATCGGCCAGGCCTACTACGAGCGGGCCGCCCGCATCGTGGCCGACGTCGTCGCCGCCGAACAGCTCGTCACCGACATGCAGGCCACCCCCCGCGGCCGGGTCCGCGTCACCGCCGCCGTCGATCTCTCCACCCGCATCCTCGGCCCGGTCTGCGCCGAGTTCCTCGCGAAGCACCCCGACGTCAACGTCGAGCTCGATGCCACCGACCGCATCGTCGACCTGATCGAGGACGGCTTCGACGTGGCCCTCCGCATCGGCCCGCTCTCCGAGTCCACGCTGATCGCGAAGCGCCTCTGCGCCCTCGACTTCGTCCTCTGCGCGTCACCGGCCTACCTCGCCGCGCGCGGCACGCCCGCCACCGTCGACGACCTCGAGGCGCACGACCGCGTCCTCTTCACCCCGTCGGCACGCATCCAATCGTGGGCCCTCACGCGCGCCGAGGGCACGTACGACTTCGGCCGCCCGGCCCGCTTCGCCAGCAACAACGTCGGCGCGATCCGCGGGGCCGCCCTCGCCGGCGCCGGCATCGCGCTGGTGCCGACGTTCATGGTCGCCGACGACCTCACCGCCGGCACCCTCGTCGCGCTCCTTCCCGACTGGACCTCCGGCGGCAACGAGCTCTTCGCCGTCTACCCGGCTCGCCAGAATCTCCCGCCGCGCCTCGCCCTCTTCATCGACTTCCTCGCGACGACGATGGCGTCATGCACCCAGTTCGGCGTCGAGAAGAAAGCCTGAGCGAGTCAACGGGCTGCTCGGAGCTCGTCAGCAAGCATCACGAAGTCCAGCGCGGAAGCCACGATCAACGTCTGCATGGGACGGGCTGATCACGGTACGTTGGGGCGGGATGAAGGTGACGGTCGAATCGACGATCGTGGGAGAGGGCACACCGCCGGTCTCGGACCGGCCGACGCATCTCCTCTCAGCTGGCGCGTCGATCGACCGCTACGTCATCGAGCGCCACCTCGGCGCAGGGGGCATGGGCATCGTCTACGTCGCCCGCGATCCGGCGCTCGATCGGCGGGTCGCGATCAAGCTCTTGCATCGCGGGGCGTCCGCGGCGCGGCTGCGGCGCGAGGCCAAGGCGCTCGCCAAGCTCGACCACCCGAACGTGGTCGATGTCTACGACGTCGGGGTCCACGAGGACCAGAGCTTCGTGGCGATGGCGCTCGTCGAGGGCGCGAACCTGCGCGAGTGGGGCAGCGTGCGCCGGCCGGTGCGGACGCTCATCCGCGCGCTCGTCGACGTCGGGCGCGGAGTCGCCGCGGCCCATGCGGCCGGACTGATCCATCGTGACCTGAAGCCCGACAACGTGTTCGTGTCGACGAGCGGCGCGGTCAAGGTCGGCGACTTCGGGCTCGCGCGCGCGGCCGATGACGAGCCAGACCCCATGAAGTCCCCGCCCCTCGGCGCCTCCGCGAATGCACTGACGTTCGAGGGCTCGATCGTCGGAACGCCGGCGTACATGGCGCCGGAGCAGGCGCGCGGAGATGTCTCGACGACGAGCGATCAGTTCGCGTTCTGCGTGCTCGCCTGGGAGCTCCTGTACGGAGCACGGCCCTTCACGGGCGAGACATTCGATGAGCTGATCGCGGCGATCGAGCGGGGCGCGATCATCGAGCCGGAGGACGGGCGCGGGGTGCCGGCGCGGGTCCGGCGCGTCCTCGAGCGCGGGCTGGCAGCGGATCCCGCACGGCGCTGGCCGAGCATGACCGAGCTCGTGAACGCGCTCGATGGGGATCGCGCGCGCACGCGCCGCATCGCGATCGCGAGTGCGGTCGCCGCGTTGGCCGCGCTCGCCGTCGTGTTTGGCGTCGCGCGCCTCACCAGTCGCTCGTCGGCTCCGACTTGCACGAGCAGCGCCGAGAAGCTCGCACCTCACTGGAGCGCTGAACGCCGCGCCGCGATCCGCGCGTCGATCGTGGAGATCGCACCATTCGCGGGTGCCGCCGCCGATGTCACCTTGAAAGCGTTCGAGAACTACGGCGCCGAATGGCGGACGGCCTGGGACGACACCTGCAAGGTCGCCGACTCGCAACAGCGCGAGCTCCAGAGGGCGTGCCTCGAAGGTGGGCTCGAGGCCCTCGTGAGTCGAACCGCCGTTCTCGAGACGCTCGATCGAACGACCGCGGGCGACGCGTTGATGCTGGCCGCAAGAGATCTGCCGGACCTGCGCAGGTGCCAGAGCGCGGGTGCGCGGATTGGTGCCCCTCCGCCTGCGATCTCGCGCGAGGTCGCCCGGATTCGCGCAGGGCTCGAGCACGGGAAGGCCCTCGCATCCGTGCTGCGAATAGCCGAGGCCATTCCGATCCTCGAGACGACAGACCGTGAAGCCCGGGCCGTCGACTATCCACCTCTGCACATGGAGACGGCCGGGGCCCTCGCCAGTGCGTACAACACCGCGCAGCGCTTCGGCGACAGCGATCGCGAGCTCGGACGAGCCCTCGCACTCGCAACGTCGCTGGGGCTCGACGAGCATGTGGCCGCGTTTCAGGCGCAAGGCGTCGCGACCTTCATCGATGAGGGTCAACTCGACCGCGCCACCGCCGCGGCTACCGTCGCTCGGGCCGCGATCGCCCGCGTCGGAGATCCCCCGCGGCTCGTCGATCAGCTCGCGAGGTCAGAGCTGCAACTGCACATATTGCGAGGTGAGTACGCGGCCGCGCGCGCGATGCTGCCGGGCCTGATCGCGAGCATGCGTCGCCGATCGGACACGGCCTACGATGTGTCGTCGCTCCTTGTCCTCAACGCCATGCTCGGCAGCCTCTCGGGAGATCCGACCGGGGCCGCCGAGGTCTTCGAGGACGCACTCTCTGGCGTGGCCGCGCTCCACGGGCCGCGCAGTCCAGGCTACGCCAATCTGTTGCGGATGCGCGCTCTCCACCGCCTGCTGAACGACGAGGTCGCATCCTGCGCCGAGGACATGCGGACCGCTCATCAGATCATGGTCGAGGTGATGGGGCTCGATGACATGAACACCGTGGAGCTCGAGGGGCAGCTCGCGGCCGTGGATGCCTTGTACTGCGACTATGCCAAGGCGATCGCTGGCAACCGGCACGCGATCGAAGTGAAGGAGCGGTTTGGCGCACGGTTCTCGTCGGAGGACGAGCGCCGCGTGCTGGCCGACGCGCTGATCGCCACCGGCGCGCTCGCCGATGCCGAGACCGTGCTCGCGGGAGCGCGAAGCACCAACGCTGTCGATGCGGGCATGAATGTCGCCTACATCCAGCTCAGCTACGCGCGGCTTCACCTCGCGAAGGGCCAGCTAGCCGAGGCCGAGCGCGCGGTTGCCGATGCGCGCCCGCGCTTCGTCGCGATGGCCGGTGACCAGCCGCGCTTGCTCGACGACCTGAACCTGGCCGAGGCGCACGTGCACCTGGCGGCTCGTCGCTATAGCGAAGCCGCGGAGTCCGCCAACAAGGTCATCGCGAAGGCCTACCAGGGCGAGGCCCAGTCGATCGCCGCGAAGGCCCTCGCCGCCACCGGCGATCACACCGCTGCCAGAGCAGCGCGCGAACGTGGGCTCTCCGCGCTCGATGCACTGGGGCCAACGGCGTGCCCCGAGCTGCGCGCGGAGCTCACTGCTGGATCTGACTGATTCGAGCGCGCTGATCAGGCCGGCGAGCCGGGAGCTATTGCCACTTGGTGCCGAGGTATGCGGTGAGCGCGGCGCCCAGCTCGCCGGCCGAGGCGAAGCGACCGTCGGGGGTCTTGGCGAGGGCGCGCACGACGATGGCATCGAGGGTGTCGTCGTAGCCGAGAGGCTTGGGCGGCTGGGTGGTGATGGTGCGAACGGCGGCGGGGAGTGGCAGCCCCTTGATGTCGTAGGGCGGCTTGCCGGCGATGAGCTCGAAGAGAATGATGCCGAGCGAGTAGACGTCGGCGCGGGCGTCGGACTGGCCGGCCCGGCCGAGGGCCTGCTCGGGAGACATGTAGAGCGGCGTGCCGAGGACGTCGCCCTGCTGGGTCATGCCCGACGAGCGACCGATGCGCGCCACGCCGAAGTCGAGGACCGCGACGCCGCCCTGCGCGCGCACCATCACGTTGGTCGGCTTCAGGTCGCGGTGGATCACGCCAGCTCCATGCGCGTGCTGCATCGCCTCGCAGAGGGCGATCACGAGCTCGAGGCGCCGGCGGAGCGAGGGCTGCTGCTTGCGCACGAAGACGTCGAGGGTCAAACCGTCGATGAGCTCCATCACGAGGTAGAGCTGGTCGCCGGCGGCGCCGGAGTCGAGGACGCGCGCGATGCCCGGGTGGGCGAGCCGCTTCATGATCGTGGCCTCGGCCTCGAAGCGCTGGATGGCTTCGCGCGCCGCGACATGGAGGACCTTGATCGCGACGTCGGCCCCGGACGCATCGCGCGCCGCGTAGACGACGCCCATGCCGCCCTCGCCGAGAGTGAACCGCACGGTGTACCCCGGGATGTCGATGCGTTCGGGCGGCATGGCCGTCTTGCGCCGGAACGCTTCGCCGACGTCGTCGGGCTTGAGGCCGGCCGTCCGCAGGGCGGTCACGATCTCGAGGTCCGCGTCGAGCATCTCGGCGAGCTCGGCGGCGAGCGCCGTGTCCTCGGCCTGGACCCGCTGGATCAACGCACGTTGCTCGTCGGGACCGAGGTCCATCGCCTCGGCGAACAGCTCGGTCAAGCGGGCGTGATCAACCGGCATCGCCACCTCCCGTGGAGAGCTCGCGTGTCAGCCAGGCCCGGGCCAGCCGCCACTCGGCGTGCACGGTGCGCTCGGAGACACCGATCGTCTCGGCCGTCTCCTCGACGGTCATCCCCAGGAGGCAGCGCAGCTCGACGATCCGCGCCTGCCGCGCGCTCAGCGCTTCCAGCTTGCGGAGCGCCACGTCGACGGCGACCAGATCCACCGAGCCCTGATCGGTCGCGAGGCCCGACAGCGTCACGCGCTCGGCATGCTTGCCGCCTCGCTTCGCCGACTGCTTCTTGCGCGCGCGGTCGACGAGGATCTGGCGCATGGCGAGCGCCGCGATCGCGAAGAAGTGCTTGCGGTCCGTCGCGTTGATCGACGCCGCGTCGCGCCCGGCGAGGGTGCGGTCCGGGTCAACGGCGGTCCCCGCCAGGCGCAAGAACAGCTCGTGCACGAGCCCCCGCGGCTCGAGGGACGCCCCGGAGCGAACCTGCGCCTTCGCGATCGCCTCGAGGTCCCGGTACACCGCCGGGAACAGGAGATCCATGGCCTTGGCGTCCCCGTCGCGGGCGCGGACCAAGAGCTGCGTGATCTCCGTGGCGTCGGGCATCAGAACTCGACGACAGCGCGGATCGACTTGCCTTCGTGCATGAGATCGAAGCCCTCGTTGATCCGCTCGAGCGAGAGCTTGTGCGTGATCATCTTGTCGATCTCGATCTTGCGGTCCATGTACCAGTCGACGAGCCGCGGCACATCGGTGCGGCCGCGCGCGCCGCCGAAGGCCGAGCCCTTCCACACGCGTCCCGTGACGAGCTGGAACGGTCGCGTCGAGATCTCCTGGCCCGCCCCGGCGACACCGATCACGACGCTGACGCCCCACCCGCGGTGGCAGCACTCGAGGGCCTGCCGCATGAGGGTCGTGTTGCCGACGCACTCGAAGGAGTAGTCGGCGCCACCGCCCGTGAGCTCGACGAGGTGCGCGACGAGGTCCTTCACGTCCTTCGGGTTCACGAAGTGCGTCATGCCGAGCTCGCGCGCCATCGCCTCGCGGGCCGGGTTGATGTCGACGCCGACGATCTTGTCGGCCCCGACCATGCGGCACGCCTGCACGACGTTCAGGCCGATGCCTCCGAGGCCGAACACGACGCAGGTCGCGCCCGCTTCGACCTTCGCCGTGAAGAGGACGGCGCCGACGCCGGTCGTCACGCCGCAGCCGATGTAGCAGATCTTGTCGAACGGGGCGTCGGGGCGAACCTTCGCGAGCGCGATCTCGGGGAGCACCGTGTGATTCGCGAACGTCGAGCACCCCATGTAGTGGTGGATCGGCTTGCCCTTGTACGAGAAGCGCGACGTGCCGTCGGGCATGAGGCCCTTGCCCTGCGTGGCCCGGATCGCGGTGCAGAGGTTCGTCTTGCGCGACAGGCACGATTTGCAGCCGCGGCACTCCGGCGTGTAGAGCGGGATGACGTGGTCGCCGGGCTTGAGCGACGTCACGCCGGGACCGACCTCCTGGACGATGCCCGCGCCCTCGTGGCCGAAGATCACCGGGAACAGCCCCTCGGGATCCGCGCCCGAGCGAGTGAACTCGTCGGTGTGGCAGATGCCGGTGGCCTTGATCTCGACGAGCACTTCCCCGGCCTTCGGCCCCTCGAGGTCCACCTCTTCGACGACGAGCGGCTTGTTAACTTCGAACGCAACGGCAGCGCGGGTCTTCATCGACCCCGAGCATATCAGCGCGAGATGACGCCGCGTGCGACCAGGACCTCGACGAGTGACCGGGTGAACCGGGCCGCATCCTTGGAGTCGAGGTGCGAGAGGTCCGGGCACTCGTAGTCCGAGAGCGTCGGGTAGTCCTTGAAGTGGAGCGCTGTGGCGCGGGTGCGGGTCGAGAACACGTCCCACCACTTCGCCTTCGGGTACTGGTCCTCGTCGACGAGCCAGCGGGCACCACACGTCGGCATCCGCAAGTACACGACTCGCCCCCCGCGCTCCCGGATGGCATCGCCGGACGCTTCCTCGCGGAGGGCTTCCTCCATCCGGGCCGCGAGCTCGGCGTCGGAGGTCTTCGCCACCGGGCCGACGATCTCCGCGCGCCGCATCTTCTCGACGCTCGCCAGCCGGAAGTCGGCGTAGCGGGTGCGATCGGCGTGGGTGACCACGTAGCGCGGCTTCGGCCAGTCGCCATTCCGCACGAGTCCTTCGAGGGCGCGCACCCCGGCCGCCGAGACGATCGCGACGTGCGTCTGGACCTTGGTCGACAACCAGCGTTCGGCCATCGCGCCCGGAGCGCGCCAGCGCCGGTGATAGGCGTCAACTTCGGGCTGCTGGGAGTCGGCGTGCTCGGCGAGGAAGCTCCGCTCCGCCATGTCGACGAGCGCGATGCCCCGGAAGTCGGGATCCGCCGCGAGGTCCCGCAAGGCGGCCAGGGCGTGTCGGCCATTCACCGCGAGCATGACGGGCTCGTAGCCAGGCGCCGCCCGGCGGAACTCGTCGGCGTCGAACGCGAGCAGGATGCGTGAGCCGCCGAGGATGGCCACGGTCTTCGGTGAGCCATCGGAGACGCGGCTCCGCTGCCAGGCCCACGACCACTCGTCGTCCTTGAGCGAGGGCTCGTACCCGCGCGCGCGCACGAAGAGCTCGAGGGCCACGCCGCATCCGAGCACGAGCACGAGCGTCGTGACCCAGATGCGGGTCCACGGCTGCTTCGGTGCGGTGCGAGTGGGGACGGTCATCAGAACTGGAAGTAGATGAAGGCGCGATCGACGCCCGGGAAGAGCGCCAGCGAGAGGGTCATGGCGGCGAGGAGCGTCGCGACCACGGGCCAGGGCGTGCGCTCGACGGCGCGTTCGAGCCCCTGGTTGCGCAAGACGAAGTGCATGCCGATCAGACCGACGAGCGGGACCAGCGCGACGGCGAGATTCGCGTGGGCACTGGCCGGGGCGCCGAGACCGACCATCGCGCGCACGATGGCGAAGGCCTGCGGGAAGCTCGTCGCGCGAAAGAACACCCACGCGACACAGACGAGCGCGAACGTCACCCCCCATCCCAGGACGTGCAGCGCGACGCCAGGCTCTGGCAGCAGGCGCTTCACGACGCGTTCACCGACGAGGTAGAGCCCGTGCAGGCCGCCCCACACCACGAACGTCCACGAGGCGCCGTGCCAGAGGCCGCCGATCAGCATGGTGGCCATGAGGTTCACGTGCGTGCGCGTCGGGCCGCGCCGGTTGCCGCCGAGAGGGATGTAGACGTAGTCGCGGAGCCAGGTCGACAGCGACATGTGCCAGCGCCGCCAGAAGTCGGAGAAGCCGATCGCGGCGTAGGGGAAGCGGAAGTTCTCGGGCAAGTAGAAGCCGAGGCAGAGGCTGACGCCGATCGCGCACGTGGAGTAGCCGGCGAAGTCGCTGACGATCTGGCCGGCGAAGGCCAGCGTCCCCAGCCAGGCGTCGACGGTGCCGACGGGAAGCAGAGTGACGACCTGCTGCGTGCCGTACACGCGATCGACGACCGGCGCGAAGAAGCCGTCGGCGAGCACGACCTTCTCGAACAGGCCGAGCACCACGAGGGCGAGGCCCCAGCCGAACTGCTCGCTCGTCGCCTGGCGGGGCGTCTCGAACTGGGGGACGAGCTCGTCGGCGCGGACGATCGGGCCCGAGACGAGGTGCGGGAAGAACGTCACGTACAGCGCATAGTCGAGTGCGGACCTGGCCGGCGCCGCGCGCCGGAGATACACGTCGATCGTGTAGCTGATCGTCATGAACGTGTAGAAGGAGATGCCGATCGGCAGGGCGATCGAGAGCGGCGTCGGGGTCCAGCTCACACCGACGACGTCGAGGGCGCTCGCGAGGGTCTGTTGCAGGAAGCCGGCGTACTTGAAGTAGGCGAGCATCCCGAGGTTGAAGACCAGCGAGACCCCGAGCAGGAGCCGTCTCCGCGCCGGATCGTCCGCGCGCGCCATCGCCTTCGCGACGTACCAGTCGATGACCGTCGAGGCCCAGAGCAAGACCACGAACGCCGGATCCCACGCCGCGTAGAAGATGTAGCTCTCGACGAGCAGCGCCCACTTCTTCACGCCCCACGGCAGCGGTGCGCGATGGATCGCGATCACCACCGCGAAGAACACGGCGAAGAGGTACGTGTTGAACTGCACGGCCCGGCCGCGCTGAAGCTACCGGACCGGCGCGTTCTGCTGGCGGGCTTCGAGGACGTTCTTCGCGTACCCCTGCACCGCGGGCTCCTTGTCGGCGTTGCTGCGGACGCGGATCAGGGATCCAGGGGCCTCGGGGAAGCCGGCGGCCATCGTCCAGCCGGGGGGCACCTGCGGGTCGCTCCAGAAGTAGAGCCAGCGCGCATCCCGCGGCGCCAGGTTCACGCAGCCGTGCGACTTGGGCTTGCCGAAGGCGTCGTGCCAGTAGGCGGTGTGGAGCGCGAGGCCCGCTTGCGGCTCGAAGAACTGCGTCCACGGGACGGTCGCGACCGAGTACGGGTCTTCGCCCTTGAGGTCATTCATGTCGGTCTCGCTCTGCTTGACCCACATGCGGTAGATGCCCGTCTTCGTCGGATGGTCCTTGGTTCCGGAGGAGACCATCGTCGCGTAGACCGGCATATCGCCCTCGAAGGCGACGAGGATCTGGTTGTCGAGATCGACGTCGATCCAGCGTTCGCCCGGCAGCAGCGTCGGGGGCGGCGGCAGCTGTGCGAACACGCGGACGTCCCGTGCACTGATCCACTCCTCGGGGCCGATGCGATAGGACTGCGGCTTGCCATCCTTCGTGGTGGACGTCTCGAGGATCGAGACGGGCGTGCGCTGAGCGATCTGCCGGACGGTTCCGCCCGTGGCCTTCCACATGACGGTGGCGCTGCCCCAGCTCGCGACGCGCGGCCACACGAAGGCGATCGGCAGCGCGCGGCCGGTGTCGTCGCCGCAGCGCGCGCCCCCGTAGGTCGACGGCTTGTGCTGGCTGATCGACTTCTTCAGGAGATATTCCTGCGCCTTCTGGCTGATGCGCCAGTAGGTCTTGCCGGCCACGCTGATCTCGTCGTACTGGCGCACGGTCACGGAGCCGACGAGCGGCTTGCCCTCGACGAGCTTGAGCTCCGCGACCTGTGACGGCGAGGTGATCGGCCCGGACTTCGCCTTCTTCTTCTTGTCCTTGGACTTCTTGTCGACCTTGGGCTTCTCGACGACGTACGTGATCGCCGTCTTCTCCGTGACCTTGCCGTAGACGCCGGGCACGAGCTCGCCGCGATCCAGCATCGGGACCTCGCGGCCCATGGGCGCCTTGGTGCTGGCCTTCAGGTACTCGCCGCAAACCCAGCCGCGCGGCCGGATCTCGACCCACTTCTGCTTGCAGCCCTTGCCGGCTTCGGCGCGCTGCCAGCCGACCCGCGTGTCGATGGCAATGGAGCCAATGCGGCGCGACTCGGTGGTCGCACTTAAATAAACACTGGTCGTCCGGGAGAGCTCCAGCGACCGCGTGGTCGGCGGATAGAGCGGTGGCTCGACCGGCTCGGGGGTCACGGGCGCGACCGACGTCGCCGAACCGGTGGGCGTGCGCACGGGCTCACCCGTGGGCGGCTTCGCGCGCGCGTCCGTCTGCTTGTCGCCGCAGCCGATGACTGCGCAAACGAGCAGAGCAGCGACGGGCCCACGGAGCCACATTCTTTCCCAGTAGCACACCCGTGATACCTTCGCTTTAGATGAAGCTGGGGGAGATGCTGATGCGCGACGGTCGCCTGACCGAAGCGCAGCTCGACTCCGCTCTCAAGTTCCAGGCCCGCGATGGCGGCCGGTTCGGGACGGTCCTCGTCGAGCACGGGTACATCGACCTCGAGGCGCTGACTGTCTATCTCGGTCTCGAGCTGGGTATTCCCATCGCGACCGGCGCGATGCTGGAACGCGCGAAGCGCGCCGCTGTCCGGTTGCTGCAGCCCGCGCAGTCGTTCCGTCACAAGTGCGTGCCGCTCGTCGTACAGGATCGTCAGCTGATCGCGGCGATCGAAGATCCGCACGACTTCGCGACCCTCGAAGCGCTCGCGCAGATCACCGGCTATCGCGTCCTGCCGCGCGTGGCGCCAGAGATGCGGCTCTACTACTACATCGAGCGCTACTACGGCGTGGCCCGTCCCGCTCGGTTCATGAAGTTCGGCGACATGCCGCGCGGCGACGAAGGCCCCGTCGACACGGGGCTCCCCGCACCGCCGCTGCCGGGCCTGCCGCCGGTGCCAGCGTCTCCCGTCCCCGCGCCGGGACCGCGCCCGCGACTGCGCAGCGCCAAGATCAAGGCGTTCGATGACTCCGAGGCGCTCGAGCTCGAGGCCGAGGATCTGATCGACGCCCTCGAGGCCGATGACACCGCGGCCGCCGAAGCCACCCCCATCTCGACGACACCGATCACGCAGGCGGTGGTCGAAACGAGCTCGCCGCTCGCGGCACCGGTTCCGGTCGCCACACCGAGCATCACGCCCATCTCGCCGGACGCCGCGTTGCGCGAGCTCGCGACGGCCACCGATCGCAATCGCATCGTCGAGATCCTCCTCGGCTACGCCGCTTCGACCTTCGAGTCGTCGATCGTCTTCAACGTGCGCGACAACCTCGCGTTCGGCTGGAAGGCGATCGGCAACTTCCCCGGGCACGCGAACGTCGAGCACCTGCTCATCCCACTCGATGTCCCGTCGCCGCTGGCCGGGGCCTCCGTGGCGGACACCGGCGTCGTCAGCGGGCCGTACGCACCGTCGACGGTCGGCGCGTATCTCTACAAGACGCTCGGTTGTCCCGAGCCCGCATTCGTCACCGCCGGCGCGATCATGATCGGCAAGCGCGTGGTCAACGTCGTCTACGGACAGCCGGCTGAGCTCTC
>JALHPV010000027.1 GCA_022842285.1 Kofleriaceae bacterium | reverse complement strand
TCCTCCTCTCCGAGGCCATGCGCGGCGAGGGCGGCGTGCTGCGCCTCGCGACGGGCGAGACGTTCATGGAGAACTACCACCCCATGAAGTCGCTCGCGTCGCGCGACATCGTGGCGCGAGCGATCGACAACGAGATCAAGAAGAGCGGCGCCGACTGCGTCTTCCTCGACATGACGCACCTCGATCCCGCGTTCGTGCGGAACCGCTTCCCGAACATCGCCGAGCACTGCCTCGCCCTCGGCATCGACATCACGAAGCAGCCAATTCCGGTCGTGCCCGCAGCCCACTACATGTGCGGCGGCGTGAAGACGGACGTCACGGGCGCCACGACGATCGCCGGCCTCTACGCGATCGGCGAGTGCGCCTTCACCGGCCTGCACGGCGCCAACCGCCTCGCCTCCAACTCGCTCCTCGAGGGCATGGTCTTCTCGCGGCGCGCGGCCGAGGCCGTCCGCGACGTCCCCCGCCACCGTCCGTCGCAGGTCGCGCCCTGGTCGTACGGCACGGCCACCGACTCGAACGACGCCATCGTGGTCGCGCTGAACTGGGAGGAGGTCCGGCGCTTCATGTGGTCGTACGTCGGCATCGTCCGCAGCGACAAGCGCATCGAACGGGCGCACCGCCGCATCGAGATCCTGCGCGACGAGATCCGGCAGTACTACCTCGACTTCAAGATCACCTCCGACCTCGTCGAGCTCCGCAACCTGGCGCTGGTGGCCCACCTCATCATCGAGAGCGCCCGCCGCCGCAAGGAGTCGCGCGGCCTCCACTTCACGCTCGACTATCCGGACAAGCTCCCCGAGGCGCTCCACTCCGAGATCCAGCTGACCAACGGCCCTCGCGGCTGACCTGGGCCGGATTTCACGCCACAGCCAGTGACCGGTCGTTCACAGACCGGCCATTTTCGAGGTCCAAGTCCGCATCCCGGGCGTGGCATCACCCTCGCAATACCGTTCCCCATACTCCGCGCTGCGGGATCTTGACGGACGGCCACGCAGCGAGGGGGGGCCACCGAGGCATGTTGCTTCGGTGGCCTTTGCTTTTTCGGCGAGCTACTGTCCGGGCGTGGGACTGATTTCTCGGCTCGCTCTGGCGGCCATGTTGGGAGTGGGCTGCGGCGGCGCGGGTGGCCCCTCGTCACCGGCCGCGGACGGCGTCCGCGAGTACCTGAACGCCCTGAAGAGCGACAACCCCCGCGACGCCTACGACATGCTCGCTGGTTCCGCCCGCGGCAAGCTCTCCTTCGACGAGTTCGCCATCCAGTGGAAAGAGACCGCCAAGGAGCGCAAGTGGCAGGCGCAGCTCCTCGAGGACTCCCTCAAGGGGAACCCCGACGTCGGTGAGCGCGCCATGGTCACCTACAACGACGGCAAGCTCGTCCACCTCGAGCGCGACGGAAAGTCCTGGCGCCTCGAGTCCGAGCTCGTCGGTCGCTCGCGCGCCAAGAAGCCCCGCGACGCCATCGTGCTCTTCTCCGATGCCATCGCCGCGCGCGACCTCGGCGGCGTCCTGGGCGTGCTCACCAAGCGCCGCCGCGAAGGCCTCACGAAGCAGATCGAAGGCTTCGTCACCGGCATCGGCAAGCGCATCAACGACACCCTCGATCAGTCGAGCTCCGAGCGCGCCGAGCTCCGCTGGGACGAGGGCGGCATCCGCTACCGCATCGTGCTCCTCAAGGAGGGCGACGAGTGGTACGTCGACGACATCATCATTCGCCCGGCGCCGAAGCAGCCCGACGGTGAAGGCGGCGACGACGGTCTCCTACCCGAAGACTTCTAAGCAGCGCGCGCGCGGACGCATCGACCCCGCTTCCAAAGAACAAGAGCAACGACGAATCAGAGATCCGGCGGATCGTCGCCGAACAGGGTTCCTACTGCGATCTCGATCGCATCGAACGGTTCCGCACGAACGACCTCACCGCGCTCGGCGCGCATGACGGTGATGTACCCGGCACTGCTCCAGCGCATCACCCGATGTCAGTGTACGGCGGTTCGTCGCGAGCACGAACGGTTCTAGTCCTGGGCGACGGATCCGGACGCGCCGGGAGCGGGCCAGTGGTTCTGCGCGCGCAAGACGCGGCCGAACGGTCGCTGACCTGCCGCCGCATGGAAGTGCTCGCCGTCCCAGACTTCCTCGCCCGCGATCCACACGCGCGTGACGACCGCCGGAGGACGATTGACGAGCTGCTCGGTATCGAGGAGCTCGCGGTAGACCCGCGTCACCGTGGTGTCTGGATCCCACGCCACGAGGGCGACGGGATCGAGTGCCACGAGGTCCGCGACGTCGCCCACCTCCATGCCCCCGGCATCGAGACCGAAGAACGCGGCCGGCTCGCGGGTCAGGCGCCCGACCATGTGCGCGACGGACGCGAGCGGGGTTGGCTGCCGCGCCGCGATGCGGAGCGCGCGCAGGTTCGCATCGAAGAACGCCATGTTCAGGAGGTGGGCGCCCGAGTCGGAGAACCCGGGCAGCAGCAGCGGGTCCACGAGCCGCGCCGCCACGCCCGCCTCGTCGCGGTTGGCGGAGATGGTCCACCATACGAGGTCGCGATCGAAGCGCCGCAAGAGATGCATCATGAAGCGCGCGTCGTCGTCGATCGGACGGGGAAAGCCGTCGAAGGCGTCGCGCTCGTCGGCGGACCGCGCCACCGCCGCGCCGGCCTGATGGCGGAGCAGGCGCTCGTAGACCTGGTGCAGGGTCTCGCCCTGCCACGCGGGCACCGGGCAGCGGTCGACGACCATCGAGCGCAGGTCGCGATCGATCGCGTAGTCCTCGCGCTTGAACACCCGCTTCGCGCGCGCGACGCCCCATCCGCGCTTGCCGTGCCGCCACATGGCCAGGAACCGGGCCTGCCACGCAGGGTCCTCCATGATCGCCTCGCGCGCGGCGCGATCCTCGACCTCGGGTTCGTTCAGCACCCGGAGCGGCTCGATCTCCTCGGCGAGGGGCGTGATGGCCCCTTCGCTCCACGTCTTGAAGGGCGCGGCCAGGGCCTGCAACCGGAAGTGTCCCTCGAGGGGGCCATTGAGGACGGCCGTGAGCATCCGCCCGAGCACGAGCAACGACTTGTTGCTCGCCACGTCGAGCGCGGCGACCGCCGTGGTCTTGAGGGCGCGGCCATACAGGCGCGCCGAGGTGAGCGAAAACAGCCGCGTGACCTCGAGCGGCCGGTCCTTCGGGGGCGTCGCCTGCCAGACGCGCCCGTGGTGGCGGACGGGCTCGACGAGGCGCCGGATCTCGTCGAACGACGCGTACTGGCCCGGGATCTTGGAGCGCCGGTTCGGATCGTTCGCGAGGTAGTGAAACGGCAGCGCGTCGGTGGAGAAGCCGATGTAGCCCTCTTCCATCGCGGTCTGGACCAGCGCCTCCATCCGCGCGAGCTCGTCGGCCGTCGGCGCCCGCTCGATGCTGGCCGCGAGCCCCATCGTCGCGATCCGGAGCATCGAGTGAGGCACGAGGGCGGCGAGGTTCGGCCCGAGAGGAAGGCGGTCGAGGTGGGCCAGGTACTCGTGGCTATGCGACCACGTCGCGCGGTCAGCCACCGCCCGGAGGACGGGCTTGGGGACGTTCTCGACCCGCGCGAAGCAATCGACGATGGGGTCGTGGCCATCCCGGCGCAGGTTTCCGAACGCGAGCCCGAGCGAACAGTTGCCGACCACGACGGTCGTGCTGCCGTGGCGGATCGCTTCGGGCAAGTCGGGCGCGAGCTCGACTTCGAGGTCGAAGTGAGTGTGGATGTCGAGTAGCCCCGGCATCAGCCAGCGGCCACCCAGCTCGACGACGCGATCGGCGCGCGACCGATCGAGCGCCTGTCCTCGGGCCGCGATCCGGCCGGCGCGCAGAGCGACGTCCTCCGGGCGTGGCTCGGCTCCCGAGCCATCGAACACGAGCGCCCCGACGAGGAGCACATCCCACCGCAGCGCGGCGTGGCCATCGAGCCAGCCGAGGTACGCCGCGACGACCCGCGCCGGCGCCTCGACCTGCGGATAGTGCCCGATGGTCGCGAGCTCGACGATGTCACCCCGACCGACGACCTCGCGATAGCGCGCCACCATGTGGGCCCCGCTCACGGGATCGACCGAGCCGTTGATGAGCTGCACCGGGCACCGGGCATCGATCAGCGCGCCCACCCAGCGCTCGCGATGCGTGCGGCGCTCCGCCATGTAGCCGATGAGCGAGGCGAACACGTGGCCGCCGTCCCCGTGCTGGATGAGCTGCCAGAACTGGTCGAGCTCGGCGCCGCTCGGCTTCGTGTCCGGACCGAACACGCTCGCGAAGGCCCGATCGAAGCCGCGGCGAGCGAGCACACGCGTGAGCGCCGGCCCGGCGGGCGTGGCGAGCAGCTTCTGGATGATGCGCGCGCGATGCGTCTCCGGGAACAGCCCTCCGTTCAGAAAGCACACCGAGCGCCACCGTGGTTCTGTCCGCGCGTTGTCGCGGGCCAGCAGCTCCTGGGCCACCGTGTCGCCGTAGTCGTGCGCGAGCACGTGGTACTGCTCGACGCCGAGAGCCGCGAGGACGCCCTCGACGAGATCCGCCTGCTCGCCGATCGAGTAGCGATGCGGCGTGGGCTTGTCCGAGAAGCCGAACCCGAGGAGGTCCGGGGCGATGCAGCGAAAGCGCTTGCTCAAGGCCGGCCAGACGCGCGCCCAGTCGTAGCTCGACGTGGGAAAGCCGTGCAGCAGCACCAGCACGGGTCGGTCGCTGGGGCCGGAGTCGGCCACGAAGAGCGTGTAGCCGAGGACGCCGAGCGTCCGTCCCTGTGCGCGCCAGGTGTCGACCGTCATGGGTGACACGGTGCCATGCGGCGAGGACGCAGGGGCGATGATCTAGCCGCGCTTGCGGCCGAAGAACGGCAGGTAGTGCGCGAGGCCCTTGGCCCGCTCGACGATGCTCGCCGCCGTGCTCTTGGTCTGGACCGGCACCTCGATGCGCGGCGTGGACTCGGCCATGATCTCGGCCATCGGGGTCGCGTCCGAGTGCTCGTCGGCGCGGTGCGTGATGCCGAGCGACGTGCGGGCATCGACGACGCTGCGGGCGAGGACGGTGTGCAGGTCCTTGCGGAGCTGGACCTTCTTGAGCGCGGTCGTGATCTGCCGGGCCATCTCGCGCGTCGACGGGAAGCGCGTGTCGACGGCCGGCGAGAGCGCACGGTGGATGATCTGCGCGAAGGGTTGCGGGATGTCGGGACGGAGGGGGCGGAGGGGCTGGACCATGCAGTCGCGCAGGCGCGTATACGTCTCGTAGTCAGTGGCGCCGTCGAAGAGCTTGCGACCGACGAGGGCCTCCCAGAGGACGGAGCCACAGGCGAACTGATCCGACGCGGGAACGGGGCGACCGCCGGCGACGATCTCCGGCGCGAGGTACGACATCTTGCCTTTGACGATGCCGGGCTCGGTCGTCTCCTTCGTGCGGTCGCTGGCGAGGGCGAGGCCGAAGTCGATGAGCTTGACCATGCCGCGCGTGGTCAGGAGGACGTTGTGCGGCGAGACGTCGCGGTGGACGATCGGCAGGGGCCGGCCGTCGGGACCGAGGCGCTCGTGCGCGGCGGCGAGACCACGGAGCACGCCGACGCCGATGGCGGCGATGAGCTCCCAGCGCGTGGGCTCGTTTCGCTGGACATGCCACTTCACCCAGGACCCCAGATCGATGCCGTCGATCCACTCGAGGACCATGTAGTAGTTGCCATGGTCGTGGACGAAGTCGTGGACCTCCGAGACGTTCGGAGATTGCAGGGCGGAGCCGACGCGGGCCTCCTCGACGAACATCGCGACGTAGTTCGGCTGCGATGCGAGGTTCTGGTGCATCTGCTTCACGGCGACATCCCGCGCGAAGCCGGCGTCGCCCTTCACACGACCTCGCCAGACATCGGCCATGCCGCCGCGACCGGCCACTTCGATCAGCTCGTAGCGGCCTCCGACGACTAGCCCTGCGCGAGGCTCCTCCGCCATGAGAAGGCTTGATCATCGCATGTTTCCGGCACACCGCCGGTGCTACGCTGACGGTGAAATGGATCCGAGTCCGGGTCTGGTCCGATTCTCGGATGTGGTGGGTCGGGACGACTTCTCCCTCGACCACGCTGCGCTGCTGATCGGCGCGTGGGATTACCCCGAGCGGGACCTCGACACGTACCGGGGCCAGCTCGATGCCATCGCGCGCTTTGCGGCGCCGGAGGTGCAAACAGCCACGAACGGGATCGGCCGCGCCCGCGCGATCAGCGACTGCCTGTTCGAGCGGCTCGGGTTCTCCGGCAACACCGACGACTACTACGATCCGCGGAACAGCTTCCTGGCCGAGGTGCTCGACCGGCGCACGGGCATCCCGATCACGCTCTCGGTGCTGTACCTCGAAGTCGCTCGGCGGGTCGGCATCCTGGCCCAGGGCGTGAACTTCCCCGGGCACTTCCTCGTGCGCGTCGCGATCGAGGACGCGTGGCTGTTCCTCGATCCGTTCGCCGGCGGGCGGGCCCTGGCCCCGGGGGATCTGGAGGCGCTGCTGCGCAAGACCACCACCCCCGACGCAGTGCTCGAGCCGAGCGTGATCGCGGCGGCGAGCAAGCGGCAGATCGTGGCCCGCATGCTCGTGAACCTCGCCGGGATCTACGGCCGCAACGGCGACCTCCCCCGCTCGCTCGACGTGCTCGAGCGCCTGGCGGTGCTGGAGCCCCAGAATCCCCGCATCGCACGGGACCTGGCGCAGCTCCGCGAGCGCGTCGACGGATTGAACTAAGCTCGACCTGCCTAATGGCCGACACCAGCGATCCGTTCTCCGCGGGCTCCGTCGCCCGGCAGCTCGACTACTGCACCTTCTGCCCGAAGATGTGCCGGCACGCGTGCCCCGTGTCGACGGCGAGCGGCCGCGAGACGTACATCCCGCAGGTGAAGATGGACAGCATGAACCAGCTCCGGCTGGGGCATCGCTCGTGGTCCGCCGACACGACCGATCCGCTGTGGGCATGCACGGGCTGTCGCCACTGCACCGTGTACTGCGACCACGCCAACGAGCCCGGCCTGGTGCTGCTCGCCGGCCGCGCCGCCGCCGTCAGCCACGGCCAGCCGCATCCCGCGCTGACGGGCTACAGCGAGCGGTTCCGGGCTCGCGAGCAGCGCCTGACCGCGCAGCTCGCCGAGATGTTCCCCGAGAGCCTCGCCACCGAGGGCGACGTCGGCTTCATGCCGGGCTGCGACGCGATCGACAAGGGCTCGGCCGACATCGCCGCGACCCTCGCCGTGCTCGAGCGCACCGGCAACGAGGACGTGAAGCTCGTCGAGATGCCGCAGGCGTGCGCCGGCTATCCGCTCCTCGCCGCCGGCCACCGCGACCTGTTTCGCTGGCACGCGGGGCGGGTCGCGAAGTCCCTGCGCGGCTTCCGCAAGGTCGCCATCAACTGCTCGGCGTGCCTCTACGCGATGCGCGAGCAGTACCCCGCCGAGGGCATCGGCATGCGCACCGAGATCGTCGCGCTCGCCGACATCCTCGCGCCCGCCGCCGCGAACCTCGCGTGCTCGCTCCAGCGCAAGAGCGTCTACTACCACGACCCCTGCTACCACGCGCGCTACAACGGCGTCGTCGACTCGCCGCGGCGCGCGCTCGCCCAGCTCGCCGAGGTACGCGAGCTCGCGTGGAACAAGGCCGACACCGAGTGCTGCGGTGGCGGCGGGCTCCTCCCGAAGACGATGCCGGCCGTCGCCGATCAGATGGCGAAGCGCCGGCTCGCCGAGGTCCATGCCTCGGGGGGCGGCATCGTCGTCACGTCGTGCGCGACGTGCTCGTTCATGTTGAAGCGCAACGCCCCGCCCACCGTCGAGGTCACGGATCTCGCGACGGCGATGGCCACGCTCTCCGAGACGCCCTTCACCGCGCCCACCGATCCCGACGCCGCGGACGACTGAGGATGAGCACGATCGCCCCCGAAGACAGCCGCTGTTTTCACTGCGCGAAGGAAGTGCGCCTCAGCCACGAGGAGCGCGTCGCCAAGCAGTTCCGCTGCCCGTCATGCCACGCGATGTCGCCGGCGATGCTCGGTGCGGAAGCGCAATGCGAGCGCTGTGCGAAGCTCCTGACGCTCGACGATCTGGAGCGCCAGTACGGCCGCTTCACGTGCCCTTACTGCAAGCACGAAACGGTCCTCGCCGGCGCCGCGGCCATCGCCGCGACGGACATCCTGCCCGGTGAGGGGCTCGTCGGACCGGTGCCCTCGCTCCACGACGCGAAGAAGGACATCATCGCCGGCTCGCTCTGGCTCGGTGGCGGGCTCGCCATCACGCTGTTCTCGGTCGCCACCGGGTTCGGCCCCCTGTTCGTCTTTCTCGGACCGATCGTCTACGGCCTGGTCCGATTGATCCGCGGTCTCACGGCCCGCTGATCGCGACCGGATCGCCCGCGCGCACGGTGCCCTCGGTGATCACGCGCGCGTACCAGCGTGACCAGCCGGGATGGTGGCGGTGCGCGATGCGGCTGAACTTCTGGTCGGCGAACTGATTCATGATCGTGCGACACGGCGTGGTGTCACGCGTGAGCTCGAGTACGACGGTGGCGCCGAGCGTAAGCCGCTGACCGGGCTGGAGCGTCGCCCAGTCGAGGCCCGCGATCGTGACGTTCTCGCCGAGGGAGCCGGGCGCCATGAGGTGCCCCTCGGCCTGCAGCGCCGCGATGACCTCGGCCGAGTAGAGACACACCGCGCGCTCGATGCCGCCGTGATGCTTCAGATCGCGGTGCGCATCGCCGGCGAGGCCGAGCGTGCCGACGTGCACCTCGTCAATGGGCAGCTTCGGCACGCCCCCTTTCGAGATCGATAGCTGGACGATGCGGGCGCTCACAGAAGGAGCTTAGCCTTTGGCCGGCTCGAGAGCGGCGTCGGCGAGCCAGCGCTGCATCGCGGGATGCGCGGTGATCGCGTCGATGTAGGCCCGCGCCGTGGCGTCGACCTCGACGCCGTAGGTGACGAAGCGCGTGGTGACCGGGGCGTACATCGCGTCGGCAATGGTGAAGGCGCGCCCGAACAGGTACGGCCCTCCACTCGCGGCGATCGCGTCGGCCCAGATCGCCTGGATGCGGCGCGCATCCGCGAGCGCCTCGGGGACGTGACCCTGGCCGGGGAAGCGGCCGATCACGTCCATCGTCATGTTCGTCCGGAGTGCGGCGAAGCCCGCGTGCATCTCCGCGCTGATCGCGCGGGCCCGGGCGCGCTGGGCCCGATCTGCGGGCCACAGGGCCGGGACGAGCTCCGCGGCGTACTCGCAGATCGCGAGGGAATCCCAGATGCGCAGCTCTCCGTCGTGGAGCACGGGCACACGCCCCGTCGGGGAGACCAGTGCGATCTCTCCGGCCGTCGTGGGGCGATCGAGGTGGATGACGCGAGTCTCGAAGTCGAGCCCGGCCTGGGCGAGCGCCAGGTAGGGGCGCAACGACCACGACGAATACCGCTTGCTACCGACATAGAGAACCATCGCCATGTCCCGACGCTAGCGCACGCGCGACCCTGCGTCGCAGCCAGCGGCCGTGTGTCGGTGATCCCTGGCAGGAGCTGTGCTGGCCACCGACCGTGACTACATGCTGGTGGTGGTGGTGACCAGCAGATACAGGAGCGACGCTTCGACGGCTCGCCCGACAGCGAGCGGCTGGAGCGCATCCGGCTGGCTATCGGACACCTGCATCGTCGTGTACGTGTCCATGCCGGTTGCCGCCATGCACGTCACCTCTTGCTTCTCGTCACGCACGAGGAGCAGCACGCACGGCGCGTCGAGCTCGAACTCGGGGATCGCCGTCATCGCGCGGTCGACCAACGCGTCGATATCGTAGAGGAGGAGCTGGGGCACCCCATTCCGTATCGCGAGGCCGCAGGAGATGCCTGACTGCGGGGTGCCGAGCCCGATTCCGATCCCTCCGTCCATCGCGAGCGCGTTCACCGTCAGCTGCGTCATGACGATCGCCGCCCCCGCGACCGACCCGGCCGCGGTGAGGAACCGCGGGGTCCCACCTTCTTGCGAGAACGTGGCCGCGTCTTGCGCGAAGCTCCAGCCCGAACCGACGAACCAGCTCGGCGGCGACACGTGAAAGCCGTGAAACAGCGCGAGCTCATCGCCGTCCATCATTGGAAACGGATCGCAGTTGTCGGGCAGGCCATCGCCGTCGGTGTTCACGGTGCTCTGCTTGGCGATGGGACACGGGTCGCACGCGTCCCCGATCCTGTCACCGTCCTCGTCGTGCTGATCGTCGGCGATGTCCGGACAGAGGTCAGCGTCGTCGGTTACCCCATCGCCGTCGCGGTCCACGGGTGGCAGCATCTCGTCGCCGTACCAGGCATCGACCGCCGCGTCGGGCGTCAGCGTGCCGGGCAGGATGCACACGTCAGCCCCCCCGACCGTCTCGCACACGAGCCCCTCGGGACAGGTCCGGTTGTCAGCGCACGGAGCGCCCGCGGGAGCGGTCGGCGCGTAGCAGCCAGCCAGCACGAGCAACACCCACGACCGCACGACGCCAGTATCGCCTAGACGCCGAATTTCGCGAGCTTCTTGTGCAGGCCCTCGCGCGTGATTCCGAGGGTGACCGCCGTCTTCGTCTTGTTGTTGCCGTGGTCGCGAAGCGCCTCGCTGATGAGCCAGCGCTCGACCTGGTCCATCATCTCCTTGAGCGTGCCCTGCTTCGGCGCGATGCGCGCGACGGTGCCCTCGACCTTGCGCAGGCGGGGCGACAGATCGGTGCTCTCGATCCAGTGGCCCGACTCGGCCTGGATCACGAGGCGCTGGATCTCGTTCTCGAGCTCGCGGATGTTGCCCGGCCAGTTGTAGGACTGGAGCGCGTCGAGGGCGTCCTGCGAGAAGCCCGGCAGCTCGACGCGATACTCCTCGGCGTACCGCTTCAGGAAGTGCGCCCCCAGCAGCGGGATGTCCTCGCGCCGCTCGCGCAGCGGCGGCAGCTTGATCGGGAACACCATCAGCCGGTAGTAGAGGTCCTGCCGGAAGCGCTGCTTCTCGACCTCGGCGGCGAGATCGCGATTCGTCGCGCAGATGATGCGAACGTCGACCTGCTTCTCGCTCGTCGCGCCGACAGGACGGATGGTTCCCTCCTGCAGTACGCGCAGGAGCTTCGCCTGTAGCGTGAGCGGCATCTCGCCCATCTCGTCGAGGAAGAGCGTGCCGCCGTCGGCGATCTCGAACAGGCCCTTCTTGTCGGAGTCCGCGCTCGTGAACGCCCCGCGCTTGTGACCGAACAGCTCGCTCTCGAGCAGGTTCTCGGGGAGCGCCGCACAGTTCTGCGCGACGAACATCTTGTCCGCCCGCTGCGACTGATGGTGAATCGCAGCCGCGATCAGCTCCTTGCCGGTGCCGGTCTCGCCCTCGATGCACACCGTCGCGCGCGTATCGATCACGCGGTCGAGCTGGGAGAGCACCGCCTTCATCGCCGGCGACTCACCGATGATGTTCACGAACTTGATCTTCTGTTCCTTGCGCTTCAGGTAGACGTTCTCGCCGCGGGCCCGCTCCTCGGCGGCGCGGAGGCGCTGCACGAGCGTCGCGTTGTCGATGGCGAGCGAGGCCTGCGAGGCGAGGAGCAACGCGGTCTCGAGGTCGGTCTCGCTGAACATGCCCGAGGCGTGCCGGTTGTCGGCCTGGATGAGCCCGATGATGTCGTCGCCCCGCCAGAGCGGAACGGCGAGCACCGACATGAGCGAGCCGCCCATGATCGACTCGCTCGAGAGCACTTCCTGGGCGTTGGCCGTGAGCACGGCGGCGCGGTCGGTGAGCACCCGCCGGAGCACGGCCCGCGACGCTCGCACCGGGTCCACCGTGGGGCCCGGCGAGCGCATCTCGGGCTGCTTGCTCCGGGCGAGCGCGAGCGCGAACCGATCCTTGTCCGTCTCGGAGCGCAGCAGGATCGCGACGTGCGTGGCGCGCGGCAGGAGCTCGAACGTCGCCACGACGCAGGCCTCGATCGCATCCGCCGGCTCGCGCCGCGCACCGAGGGGCTGCAGGGCCTTGTAGACGCGAAGGGCATCGACCGGATCGCGATCCAGCTGGTCGACGACGGCGGGCAGATCGAGGATCGAGCGGGAAGCGATCAGGCGATCGCCGAGGTCATCATCCGCCTCGTCGCCGATGCGTACGGCCACGCGAACGGGATTGCCCGGATTGCCCAGCAGGAGAATGTCGCCATCGACCAGCGCGAGCTCCCACCGCGCCGCCGCATCCACCGGTACCCGCCGCCCGTCGCGCTCGATGGCCGACCCGTTCGTCGAGCGGAGGTCGCGGAACACGTAGTGCTCGCCCACCTGCGAGATCTGCGCATGGTCGCCGGACAGGTGAAAGTCCGTGATCTCGACGCTACTGGCCGGCGAGCGGCCGATCGTGATCGTGCCGCCGTTTCCGAGGACGCGGTGCAGGCGTTCCTTCGCTGTGCCCTGGAGAATCTCGAGAACGATCACGGAACGGGTCGCCGCATACGTTTATACTTCACGCGGTTTCTCGACGCATGGCGGGGCTATCGAAAGTCTTCGTGATCGACCCCGATGACCGGGCTCGGCACCAGATCCGGCTGGGATTCGCCCGCGAGGGGGTCCAGGTCGAGGAGCTCCCCGTCCCGGCCGAAATCGCCAAGCTCGACCTCCCCGTCGACGATACGCCGCCCGGGCTCATCATCATCGGGGGCCCCGCCGGCCTCGACATCGTGCGCCGGGTCCGGGCCGTGCTCGGCGAGCGGCAGCTCGATGTCCCCATCATCTTCACCGGCCGTGGGGTCCGCCGCACCGACGCCGAACAGGCCGGCGCCGACGAGGTCGTCCTCCTGCCGACCTACCTCCGCGACATCGTCACGGTGGGGCGCCTCCTCCGGGATCGGCCCGCCGCCCAGCGCGAGCAGCTCGTCGGCAGCCTCGCGGAGACCACCGGCGTCTTCACCCTCGTGCGAGCCCTGTCCGCCCTCGGCCGCAGCGCGGTCCTGACCCTCATCCGCGGCCTGCGTCGCGGCGAGGTGCGCTTCTATCACGGCGAGGTCACCTCGGCGCAGGTGGGCCTGATCCATGGCCAGGCGGCCCTCCACCAGCTGCTCCTGTGGACCGATGCTCGCTTCGACTTCCACCGCGAGGACATCGTCCGCCGACACCAGATCCCGCTCGACCGCGAGGAGCTCTTCGCCGACGCCGAGCGCTTCCTCACCGGCGTCCGCGACTCCAGCGGTCAGCTCTCCCCGTCGATGGTCCTCGAGCAGGACATGCAGCGCATCCAGGCGTACGGGCGCCAGATCCCCACGGAGGTCCACGGTGTCCTCCGCATGTTCGACGGACACCGCGTACTGGCCGATGTCCTCGAGGACTCGCCCTACCGCGTCTTCGAGACCCTCCGCGTCGCCCAGCGCGCCATGGACGTGGGGCTCTTGCGCGCGGCCTCGCAGGCCCGCAAGAAGTCCACCTGGCGCGCCGTCCTCGCGATCGAGGAGTGGCTCGTCGGCACCGAGGCCCCCGAGCGCGATCCATCCCTCGCCGAGAGCGGTCCCCTCACCCAGACGGCCGCGCGCGAGTCCCAGCGGATGAAGTCCAAGGGCGGCCGCAAGCGCAAGAAGCGCCGCGCCAACACCCCCGTCGCGGTCACGCCGTCCAGGACGGATATCGACTGGGGCGCGCTCGTCCCCCGCATCGTCGGTGCCGAGGTCGGCCCGCTCGCGGGAGTCGTCCCCGCGTCGAAGGCGTCGGGAGAGATCATGCTTCCGACGACCCGTGACCAGGCGCGCGAAGGCCTCGAGTCCATCATGGACACGACGCAGCGCGAGAAGATCTTCGCGTCGGACATCGGGCTCGAGCCCAGCGTCGTCATCGGGGCCGAGCCGTCGGCGCCGATCCCCACCGTGTCGGACGCCGCTCGTGCGCTCGCCGAGGCGGAGACAGTGAAGCTCGCGGCTCATGCGCGGGCCGCCGAGGCGAAGGCCGCCGCCGAGAAGGCCGCTGCCGAGGAGAAGGCCGCCGCCGCGAAGGCCGCCGAGGAGAAGGCCGCCGCCGAGGAGAAGGCCGCCGCCGAGAAGGCCGCCGCCGAGGAGAAGGTCGCCGCCGAGAAGGCCGCCGCCGAGGCGAAGGCCGCCGCCGAGAAGGCCGCCGCCGAGGAGAAGGTCGCCGCCGAGAAGGCCGCCGCCGAGGCGAAGGCCGCCGCCGCGGAAGCGCAGCGCAAGCGTGACGAAGCCGACGCCCTCGAACGGGCACGCGTCGAAGCCGAGGCCCACAAGAAGGCCAAGCTCGAAGCCGAGGCCGCCGAGAAGGCCGCTGCCGACGCCAAGGCGGTTGCCGACGCCAAGGTGGCCGCCGACGCCAAGGCGGCTGCCGACGCCAGGCCGGCCGCTGATGCGGGCGACGAGAATCCCGCCAGCGACAGCAAGGCGCGCCCGGGTCGCGAGACCAGCGGTCCGGTGCGCACGGCGCGCGAGGTCGATGCGGACCGTGGCACCGACATCGAGAGCGCCGCACAGGCGGCGGCCGCCCAGGCCGAGCAGGAGAAGCTCGAGGCCTGGGCCGCGAAGTCTGCGGCCAGCATGGTCAAAGATCTCGTCGCCAGCGAGGCCACCAAGTCCGGCACCAAGCCCGGTGTATCTGCGCCCGCAAAGGCCGGCGCCAAGCCCGGCGGATCGACACACGCGAGGTTCGACGTCTCGAGCGACGAGCCCGCTCCGCTGGCCGTCACCGAGAAGCCGGCGGCGCTTGCCACGGAGAGCGTCGTCACGACCGAGACGCCCACCGCCACCGTCACCGAAGGCGACCGCGTCCTCATCACGCATACGGAGCAGACGGCGCGCCTCGTCGCCGAGCCCGTCGCGACGGTCACGGAGGCGAAGGAACCAACGCCCGTCATCCCGACGAGCACCGAGGAGAAGCCGGCGACGATCGTGGCGACGGTCCCGGTCGATACCGTGCCCCGGCCGTCGTCATCGGATGATCTCGCGAAGCGCCTCGGCACCGACGACGACGAACCAAAGACGACGCCGTTCGTTCGCGCGGAGAGCCCCCCGTCCGGCGGGGCGCCCTCGGAGCTCACCGACGAGCCGTCGGATGGCATTCCGCGCGAGGCTCACACCACGGTGGAGACGGGGCGGGTGCCGCCGCCGCGAGTGCCCGAGGTCGCGGACGACCGGCCACCGGACAAGACCGGCGAGATCGCGCAGCGCGCGAAGCGGCCGACCCCGGCCGATATCCGCTCGGGTGAGCCGTCGATCCTCGTCGCCGATATCGCCGCCGCGCAGGAGGCGGTCGCGGCCGTTGTCGCGAAGCAGGTGGCGGCGCCGCCGAGCAAGAGCGTCGAGACCCCCGCGCGCGCGGCGACCGTGGAGAAGGTGAAGGCGGACGTCGCGAAGACGGAGATCAGCAAGTTCAGCGAGGACGAGGAAGCGTTCTTCAAGCAGGGCGCGACCGAGACCGCCCAGGTCCCGAAGCTCGTGACGGAGTCGTTCGAGGATCTCGACGAGGGCTACCAGCCCCAGACCTTCTGGGAGCGGCTCGTCGGCAAGAAGAAGCCGAAGCCAGACTAGCTAGCTAGTCGTTCGACGTCGCCCAGATCAGGTCGACGCCGCCACGCGCGCTCGAGAGGCGCATGCGCAGCTTCTGCACGCCGGGCCCGAGGAGTGGCTTGGTGCGAGGGAATCGAACGATATAGGCCGTCGCGAACTGCCCGAAGGCCGGGAACTCCGTGCGGACGATGACCGGCGGTCGCTTGTCCTTGATGACCTCGAGAGGCTCGATCTCCAGGCCCTCCTCGTCGAGCATGCGGACCTTCCAGATGGCCTTCGTGCCGCGGTCGAGGTCGTTCTCGCGACGGTCCCACGTGGTGACCATGACCTCGAACTCGTAGGGGCCGGCGGCTTCGGCCTTGCCCTGCGCGATGCGCTGCTCGCGGGCTTCTCCGACGAGGGCGCGCGCCGACGAATCACGCTCGGCGTAGGCGGCATGCCACTCGGGGGACTTGAAGGTCGCGGCGACCTCGAGCGCTTCCTGATACTCGCCGCGCATGCGGGCGCTGCGCGTCCACATCTCGGTGACGTCCTCGTAGTCGCCAACGGAGGTGGGCCACTCCTCGGTGAGGCGCACGGGCGGGGTGGGCGCGCCGCAAGCGACGAGCAGGAACGCGACGAGCAGGGCGCGCATCACCGATCGCCCATGAAGTCTTTGCGGTTGAAGATCGCGGTGAGCGGCGCGTGCTTGGTGACGGCTTCGCGACCACCCTCGAGCCGATCGACGAGCGCGACGACATGCACCACCTGATAGCCGGCCTCGCGGACGCGTTCGATCGCCTTGATGGAGGCGGCGCCCGTGGTGACGACATCCTCGACGACGACGACGGCCGAGCCGGGCGCGAGCTTCGCGGACTCGATCCACTGGTTCGTGCCGTGACCCTTCGGCTCCTTGCGTACGATGAAGGCCTGACGGGGCCGGCCGCGCTGGAAGCTGATGAGGCTCGTGGCGGTGGCGAGGGGATCTGCGCCGAGGGTGAGGCCACCAACCGCCACCGCGGCGGGCGCGACCTGCTCGATCGTCTGGTGAAAGAGCTCGCCGATCAGGGCGGCTCCTTCGGCGTCGAGGCTGACCTGCTTGCAATCGATGTAGAAATTCGACTTCAGGCCCGACGAGAGCGTGACCTCGCGCTCGGCAAAGGACCGCTCGCGAAGGAGCTCGAGCAGCCGCGAGCGCGGCAACAGTGCGTCCATCGATCGCGACGCTACCACGCGCCCCGTCAGTCGGCGGCGGGACAGCCGCCGAAGGGCGGAGCGGGTCAATTGACGTGTCTGGGATCGCCCCCTACAGTGCCCCGACCCTCGTGCATCTCGTCGACGACTCGGACCTGGTCCCGATCGGCTCGCATGACGAGTTGCTCGCGTACTTTCGTGATGCGGGAAAGCCCGCCAGCGCATGGCGTGTGGGCACGGAGCACGAGCTCGTGGGCGTCCACCTGGACGGCTCTCCCATCGCCTACGACGGCCCCGACGGCATCCACGCCCTCCTCGACTGGTTCGCGGCGCGCGGTGGCACCCCCGTCCGCGAGAACGATCATCCGATCGGCCACATGCGGGGCGACGAGCAGATCTCGCTCGAGCCGGGTGGTCAGTTCGAGCTCGCCGGGCGCCCCGTCGGCTCGGATCTCGACTTCGTCGCCGATCTGGGCGCCTACACCGCCCAGCTCGGCGCGGCCGCGCGGGAGCTAGGTCTTGCCTTTCTCTCGACGGGCCTGCGCCCGTTCGGTGGCCGCGGTGACATCCCGTGGATGCCGAAGGAGCGCTACGACGTCATGCGCGCGTACATGCCGACCGTCGGCACGCGCGGCCTCGACATGATGCTGCGCACGGCGACGGTACAGGCGAACCTCGACTTCGCCGACGAGGCCGACGCGGCCGCGAAGATGAAGTGCGTCTACTCCATCTCCTCGCTCCTCACGGCCCTGTGGGCCGCATCGCCGATCGTCGAAGACCAGGTCAGCGGCTTCCAGTCGTATCGCGCCTGGATCTGGCGCGACACCGACAACGCGCGCTCCGGGTTCCTGCCGTTCGTCTACGACCGCGAGGACATCTTCAGCGCGTACACCGAGTGGGCGCTCGATGTCCCCATGTACTTCGTCTACCGCGGCGGCTATCGCCCGGTGCCCGCCGATCTGACCTTCCGCCGGTTCATGGCCGAGGGTTGGCAGGGCGAGCACGCGACGCGGAGCGACTGGGGCCTCCATCTCTCGACGCTGTTCCCCGAGGGCCGCCTCAAGAAGTTCATCGAGGTCCGGGGGTGCGACTGCGGCTCGCTGCCGATGATCCTCGCGCTCGGCCCGATGATGCGCGGGCTGCTCTATGACACCTCCGCGCGCACCGCCGCGACGGCCCTCATGACGAAGCTCTCGTTCGCCGAGCGTCAGCGCATCGCCGACGACATGCCGCGCCAGGGCTTCGCCACGAAGATCGGCGCGCACTCCGCCGGGGACCTCGCCATCGAGCTCGTCGCGATCGCGAAGGCGGGCCTCCAGCGGGTCGCCCCCGACGCCGTCTCGCTGCTCGAACCGGTCGAGGCCATCGCGACGTCGCGCCGGACGCAGGCCGATCGGATGATCGAGCTCTGGCAGCAGCACGCCGGAAACCGCGCGGCCCTCGTGAAGGCGCTCGCGCATCCCGGCCTCGGCGCCTGACGAGACGACGGCCTCGCCCGGGACTCACCCCTCGTTGGGGTCGATCTTGTCGCCGTCTTCATCATCGAAGTCGATGATGACGCCGCCATCCGACGCCGCTCGCGGCGCACGCGCCGGGGTGGCTCCACGCGGGGGCGGCGGCGGACCACGATGCACGGGCGGACGAGGCACGTGAGCGACAGGGATCTCCAGGTCGTCCATGTCGACGTCGAGGCCATCGAGGGCGTGGTCGAGGTTGTTGCGCGAGTCCGGCTCGAGGTCTGCGAGCGCGGAGTCGAGATCGTCGCGCGGTGACTCGAGCGCGTCGAGCGCTGCCGAGAGCTCGCTATCGGGCCGCTTCGGCTTGATCGACTTGGCCTGGTCGAGCCGGATCACATCGCTGTCGTCGAAGCGAGGAAGCCCCTGCCCTGGCACCGGCGTGTACGCGAGCTCGAAGTCCTCGGGAAGCTCGTCGGCCGACCGCGGCTCCTCGAACTGGGAGAGGGCGTATCCCGTCGACAGCGTGCGTGGATCGATGGCGCCCGAGGAGGGCGTGAACTCGTCGTCCTCCTCGCCTTCGGTGAGCACCGACTCGAGGCGCCGCGGTCCCACCCGCCGGCGAGGGACATCGCTCTCGTCGCCGAGGTCGAGCCGCGCGGCGAAGTCGATGTCACTCGGGCGCTCGGGCACCGAGATGTTCACCATCGACGCGGGCGCCTGGATCGGGGGGGGCGGTTCGATCGGCTCCTCCTCGGCGAGCACCTCGAAGTCCTCGGTCGGCGGGGCGACGGCGTGCGTCGCGCGACTCGACTCGATCTCCGCATCGACGGTCAGCTCGGGCTGCACCGGAATCTCGCCGACCTGCGTCTCCTCGACCTCTTCCAGGTCCGAGGCATCCAGGGTCTCGATGTCCTCCGATGACTCGCGCGGCGTCGGCACGGGCGCCGCCGGCGCCGGTCCATCGACCACGGGAATCGGCGCGTCGGCCAGCGCCGCATAGCGCTCGGGCTGGGCCGGAATCGGCCGCTTCGCCAGCAGCGCCGCGCGGAGCGGCGAGAGGGGCTTCGCGGGCTGCTTCGGCGGGTACGGCTCCGGCTCCACCTGGGGCGCCGGAGCCATCTCGACGATGCGCGTCGGCGGGGGCTCGTACGGCTCGGGATCCGGCTGGGTGTCGAACGCCCCGCGTCGCCCGCTGCCGGCTGGTTGCCCGCCGTCGCTGGGGGTGGCCTCGACGACGTCTTCGTCGGCCACCGGCTCGGTGCCCACGCGATGCGCGTCGGTGGTCTCCACCACGTCGTCGTCGGCCACCGGTTCGGTGGCCGGGCGCGCGATGATCGGTGCGCGCGCGGGCTCGACCTTCGCCTCGACGATCGGCGCGGGCTCGACCTTCGCCTCGACGATCGGCGCGGGCTCGACCTTCGCCTCGACGATCGACGTGGGCTCGACCCTTGCCTCGACGATCGGCGTGGGTTCGACCTTCGCCTCGAGGACGGGCTCGATCTTCGCGACCGGCGTGGACGTGGCCGGGGGTGGCGCCCAGCGCGCACTACGATCGCGCTTCACGGCCGCGCCGCCGAGCTGCTTCGCGAGCTCCGCCGACGCGGACTCCACATCGATCGCGAACGGCGCCGCGGCGGCCTCGCGCAGGGCCGCGAGCTCCACATCCATGTCGCCGACCGACAGCAGGCGCGCGCGTGCGATGGCGGCGCCGACATCCACATCCTCGTCGAGGCCCGGCACGATCACCTGCACGCTCGCGATCGGTCCCGAGGCCCGCTCGATCACCTCCTGTACGGACGTGCGGGCGCGGCGCGGCGCCTCCGGAGCCAGCGGGGCCGGAGCCGCGAGCTTTGCGATCGCGATCGGCCCACTCTGGCGACGCGGCGACGTGAGCAGAGGCTCCGAATCGATCGGCGGAGTGGCGATGGGCAGCGGCACCGGCGTCGCTCCCGACGCGGGCGTCTTCTCGGGCGGCTGCGTCGAGGCGCGCGGGTAGCTCTCGATGTCCGCTGGCAGCGGCAGCCCGACCTCGGGCAGGCCCGTCTTCTTGCGCTGCTCGAGCATGCGGAGGATCAGCTCGCGGCTCTCCTTCGTCACGCGCAGGAGCTCGACCGACATGCCGTAGATGGCCTTTGGATGCGCTGGATCGGGCGGCTGCACCGCCTTCACGCGACCGAGCCCGACGAGCACCGGCGTGTCGTTGGCCAGCCGCAGCTCGAACTTCACGTCGGCGCCGAGTGGCTGCAACGACTTGGTCGGGAGGAACAGCCCGGTCTTGCCGACATTCACGGCGAACCGCTGGACCATCGCGTCGGCGTCCTCGTAGCGGAGCTTGATCCGGAGGACGACCGGCGGTTTGGGCGCACTTGCGTCGTCAGGAGCCATGGCCAGTCCACACCCTGCAGCGTGGGACCCTCAGTATAGCGCTGCGCCGAGGCGTCTCGCGCGCCACGCAGTCCAGAACGGTGAGGCAGCAGGGGCCGCCGACGTCTGTCATTCCAGCCAGTTGACCTGAGTGCGGTCATCCGTGCGGCTGGCGACGGCACGTCTGGTGCACACCGTGGTCTCATGACGCTCGAGCAGCCTGGCGCACCATCGGCGATGACATGACCGCTGTCGGACGCAAATGTGCGGAGCGCGGCGCACGGTTTTCGCGATTGCACCTGACAGGCGTGGTGGCATGAGCGTTCCACCGGCGGCGATTCCCCCCGTGGCGCGAGTCCCGGACCATCGGGAGGGGCACCGCAGCGGCCGCGGACAGTGGCTTCGTGCCGGCGTCCTGGGCTCCGACGATGCGATCGTCTCCACCGCAAGCCTGATGATCGGGGTCGCGACCGCGTCGGCGTCGCCGGGCGCCATCTTGACCGCGGGGGTCGCGGGCCTGGTCGCCGGCTCCATGTCGATGGCGGTGGGCGAATACGTCTCGGTGAGCTCGCAGCGCGACGCCGAGCAGGCGGACATCGCGCGCGAGATGCGAGAGCTGGCAGCGCAACCGGAGGTCGAGCTTGCCGAGCTCACCCTGATCTACGTGAAGCGAGGGCTCGATCCGGACCTCGCTGCCAGGGTCGCGGAGCAACTGAGCGCGCACGACCGGCTCGGCGTGCACATGCGCGACGAGCTCGGGATCGACCAGACGACGCTCGCGCGGCCGATGCAGGCTGCATGGATCTCGGCGGCGAGCTTCGCGGTGTTCGCCGCGATCCCGATCATCGGGCTACTCGTCGCCCCCGCCGCCCTGGGAGTCGTCGCCATCGCGGCGCTCTCGCTGGTGAGCCTCGCGGTCCTCGGAGCGATCGGCGGTCATCTCGGCGGAGCCCCGCTCGGGCGCGCATCCCTGCGCGTCATCGTCGGTGGCGCGCTGGCGATGGTGATGACCGCCCTGGTCGGTTGGTTGTTTGGCGTCGCGGCGAGCTGATCACGCCCGACCCGCCGTGGTTGGCCTCACCCTTGCTGTTGCTTGGGGCATGGACAACCCCGGACTTCTCGCCATGGTGTTCGCCGTCGTGACCATCTTCGTCGCGTACCACGTCGGGCCGTGGCTTCGTCGGCTCTGACCACGCGGTCGTCACTCGCGACGTGGCTCGAGGGGAGCCTCGTTGGACCGACGATCAACGGACCAGGCTTGGCGTAGGCGGTAGTAGTCGTGCAGGCTGTCTTCGTAGGCCTGCGTGATCGGAAAGGTAGGCTTCCAGGTCGGGCTGTGCTTGATCACGTCTCTCGTGACGGCGAGCTCGACGAGGCGCTCGGGCCATCTCACGGCCCGGATCCAGCGCGGCGAGATCAGGACGTGTCCGCCGAACCACCAGTTGGAGGTGTCCACGGCCAGATAGCGGATCGTCCACGTCTCGTCGTCGATGACGACGTCCTCGACATGTCCCAGCGTGTCGTCGGTCGCGCGCAGGTGATAGCCGATCACCTCGCGACTACTTCGAAGATGAGGGTCGCCTGCCTCGTAGGGACGAGCGAGCTCCTTCCCTGCTCCGTACGTCATCGCGCCATACGGAGCCCCCACGGTGCGGTTGAAGTCGACCGATGGACTGAGCTCGATTTGTTTCCTGGTCAGCCGCGCGGCGATCGTCCGGGTCTCACCATCGGCTGCTCCCAGGGCCTTCGGCGAGATCAGAACCTCGCGGGCATCGAACCAGCTCCCCGTATTGACGACGAGGTACCGAACCGACCACTGGTCGTCGTCGAAGTAGACGTCGGTGACATGACCGACGAGCCCATCCGTCGCCTCGAGCTGATAGCCGTGCAGCTCCCTCAACGGGCGCACCATCAGCGGTCTCCGTGCGTGCGCGAGGCAAGGGGCTTGCTGGACGGATGACGTTCGTCCGGGTCTGCCGACGCGGGATCGAGCTCCCACCGGTGGGCATCCCGTCGCTCGGTCGCGTCGGGACCGCCGAGCAGCTCGCCGTCCGCGACCACGACCCCTGCGGCCGCGCCGATGGCGTCGATCTCCCGCCGGTCTTCACCGGCGAACGCGCCGGCGTCGTCGGAGGTCGGCGCGACGCCGCGTGCCGCCGCTGCCAGCTCGGCGTCGACGTCGCTCCACGTCCGCCGTGTCGCTCGCTTCTTGGATGCTCTCATGTGGCCCTCGACGCGACATGGTGCATCGAGCGCACCATGTCGCCGGCCCACGTCCGAGCGCTCGGCGCTTCGCGGTAGCGATCAGCACGCCGCGCGGAACTACGTACAACCGCGGATGAGCCACGCCGGCTCGCCGCGCATCCGCTCGGCGTGCGCCGGCCGGCGTGCGAACAGCGTCGCCGTGCTCACGGCTTGGGACAGAACACGGAGGCGTCGGAGAACCGCGCGACGAGCTCCGGCGGCGCCTCGCTGGTGGAGTAGCTCACGTCCCAATCCTCCTTCCACTCGGCGGTGCTGCCGTAGCGCCACCGGCCGTCGATCTGCCGCGAACCGTCGGGGTTCGTGACGAACTTCATCTCGACCTCACCCGCATCGGCGTCCGCTTGACGCGAGGGCGCCTCGCACCACCAGCCGACGAGCAGGTCGCCCTGGATCGTGCCGACGATCGTGCCCTCGTCGTGGTTGTACGAGCCGAGGATGCGATCCCCGTCGACCTGGAAGACGAGGTTGCCCCAGTCGCCGGACCAGTAGCCAACGATGGTGTCGGCCTGGAGCGTTCCCGTCGCCGGGGCCGGGGCCGGGGCCGGGGCCGGCGCCATCGGGGCCGGAGTGCTCGAGGCGCAAGCGGCAACTAGCGGAATCAACAACGAAATACGGTACTGCATGGCGGCACCCTAGATCGGGCTCGTGCGGCCTGTCGACCGCGTACGAGCGTTTCTCACGCTGGTTCGCGTCATGCGCAAATCGCGTCGACCTCGACACCACGGGAGCATCCACTGGCGGATCCAGTTGCTCGGTCGGCACGGCCAGGTCGTCGAGATTGCTCGGGTCGCTCGGGGAACGGACTTTGCTGATGGGCGGGCCCATGCTTCGCCTTGCCCCCGCCCTGCTTCTCCTCGCGACCGCTGCCTGCAACTCCGGTGATGACGCCTGCGAAGCGGCCACCGCAAAGATCGAGACCTGCTTCCCGGACCAGGCGACGGTGGCAACCTGCGATCCCGACTCTGCCGAGCAGATCGCGAGCTCGTCGTGCGAGGAGCTCGCCGACCCGAGCAAGGCCGACGACCCGTTCACGTGCTTCTGGATGCCGTGGCTCTGCACGGGTGGCGGCGGCACGACCACCGAGCGCGGCACGATCGAGGTCGCGGTCGAAGAATGCGGCGGACAGCGCGGTGACCTCTGTCCGTACGTGACCGGAACGAGCTGCGCGCTCGTGACGCTGCACGACGCCAGTAACGCCGAGGTCGCGCGCGGCTTCACGAGCGCGGGCGGCCGGTTCACGTTCAGCGGGCTCGCCGACGGCAAGTTCACGGTGAAGATCCACGATCGCGACGGCACGCTCGCGACGATGCAGCCGTACGACTTCTCCGCGCGCGAGGAGCCGGCAAAGCTCAAGGTCGACGTCGCCCGCGGCGAGGACGCGCCCTGGGCGCGCTTCCCCCTCGTTCCGGACTCGCAGGAGGGCATCACGCAGTGCGCGGACCTCGCTGGCGGCCTGACGGTGAAGTCGCCGAGTGGTGCGCTGGTCGATCGCCACGAAGTCGAGTGGGACTGGGTCGTCGAGCTCGAGCGCGCGGGCGAGGTGATCGAGCGGACGCGGCCCCTCTTCATCCACCACGAGGCGACGGAGAGCGGTCAGGACGAGAACGTGCTCGGCTTCCGCACGCTCGTCGTGGGCGAGTACACGGTGCGGCTCGTGCGGGTGGATGTCCCCGCGTCGCGGCAGCGTCCCAACCCCGACTACGCGCAGCTCGTGCGGCTGTATGCGGTGGACGAGGTCGACCCGCTCGAGCTCACGGTGAAGGTCACGAGCGCTCAGCGCGGCAAGATCCTGTCGATCAGCCAGACGATCGTCGACCCGATCGCCGAGTAGTCGTCGGGGGTTACGAAATAGTTCAGATCGCGTGTCGATCCGCGTGCGCGCCGTTCGACCCAGGGTTGCAATGCCAACCACCAAGCCGGAGACCGCGATGCAATACCTGCTTATGATTTATCACGCCGAACAGCAGTGGGCCGACCTGCCGGAGGCGAAGCGCAATGCCATGTACGGCGAGTACGCGGGCTTCATGAAGGCCATCCAGGAATCGGGACACTTCGTGTCCGGCGACGCGCTGCAGCCGTCGCACACCGCGACCATGGTGCGGGTGAAGGACGGCAAGGTGTCGAGGACCGATGGTCCGTTCGCAGAGGCGCGGGAACAGCTCGGCGGCTACTATCTGATCAAGGCGAAGGATCTCGACGAGGCCACGAGTATCGCCGCGAAAATCCCCAGCGTCGCCCATGGCATCGGCTGTGTCGAAGTACGGCCGATCCTGCAGTACTGAACCGTGCTGGCGCGCATCATCGCCGAGGTCTTCCGCGCCGAACGCGCGCGTGTCCTCGCGACGGTGATTCGCGTCTGCCACGGCGACTTCGAGACCGCCGAGGAAGCGGTCCAGGAGGCGTTCGAGGCGGCGCTCGCACGCTGGCCCATCGAAGGTGCGCCCGCCGAGCCGCGCGGCTGGCTCATCGCGGTCGCCCGCAACAAGGTGATCGACTCGATCCGCCGGCGCGTGAAGCTGCGCGAGCTCGTGGCCGCGAACGAGACCGACGAGGTCGCGGATGCTCCCGAGCTTGCCGTCGCCGACGACCGGCTCCGCCTGATGTTCACGTGCTGTCACCCTGCCCTCGCGCTCGATGCGCAGGTCGCGCTGACGCTGCGCACGCTCGCCGGCCTCACCACCGTCGAGATCGCCCGCGCATTTCTCACCACCCCCGAGGCCACGGCCCAGCGCCTCGTCCGCGCCAAGCAGAAGATCAGCGGTGCGCGCATCCCGTACGAGGTGCCCGATCCCACCGAGCTCCCCGACCGCCTCGGGGCAGTGATGGCCGTGGTCTATCTCGTGTTCAACGAGGGCTACGCCGCCACGGCGGGCGACGCGTGGATCCGCCGCGACCTGTGCCGCGAAGCGATCCGCCTCGCGCGCATCCTCGTCGAGCTGACCGACGCCGCCGAACCCCGCGGCCTGCTCGCGCTCATGCTCCTCCACGACGCGCGGCGCGATGCGCGGATCGATGCCCAGGGCGAGATCGTGCTCCTCGAGGACCAGGACCGCACCCGCTGGGATCGCGGCGCGATCGACGAGGCGCTCGCGCTGATCCCCCTCGCGTTGCGGGCGCCGGGGCCCTACGGCATCCAGGCGTCGATCGCCGCCCTGCACGCGCAGGCGCCGAGCGCCGACGCCACCGACTGGCCGCAGATCGTCGCGCTCTTCGACGAGCTCTACCGCCGGCAGCCCACGCCGATCGTGGCGCTCAATCGCGGCGCCGCCATCGCCATGGCGCGCGGTCCCACGGCCGGTCTCGGCGTGATCGAGCCGCTGCGCTCCGAGCTGGCCGAGTACCACCTCTTCCACGCGGCGCGCGCCGACCTCTTGCGCCGCCTCGGGCGCACCGATGACGCCGTGCGCGCGTACAAGTCCGCGCTCGCATGCTGCACGCTTGAGCCCGAACGTCGCTTCCTCGCGCGTCGCCTCGTGACGCTCGGGGCGACCGGGTGACCGCGCTCGGCCCGGTCGCTGCTCACCGTCGGGTGCTGATGTAGAGTCGCGGCGATGAAAGAGGTCGCGGTGGTCGTGTTCGTGGTGGCGTGTGGTGGCAAGCAACCCGCTCCCAGCACCAGTAACGTGTCGCCGACCGAGGGCGCCGTGCCCGCACCGGTGCTTCCCGCCGAATGGGAGTCGCTGACACCGGGGACCTACGAGGTCGACCTCGACGGCGACGGCACGCCCGAGGCGATCACCGTCGAGGGCAGCGAGCACGACAAGACGATCTCGATCGATGGCACCCCGTACGAGTGCGCGACCGAAAATGTCTCGACCTTCGGTTCCATCGGCGTCCTCGACCTCGAGCCGACGCTCCCGGGCCTCGAGCTGCACGTGAGCGGACACCTCACGGACGACGACTTCTCCGAGTGCTTCGTCACCAAGGTCGGCGGCAAGCTCGCATCCCTCGCGACCTACAACAATCAGGTCGAGGGCAACCAGATCCAGGTCCTGGGAACCTGCTCGCAGGCGCCCACGGTCTACACGCGGGTCGCGACCGGCTTCGAGGAGCATCCCGAGCTCGTCCCCGCCGGGCTCGAGACCCGGTGCTGCGACGGCCCGGACTGCCCGTAGCGCCGTGACCGCTTACGCGTGCTGCTCGACCCAGCTGCGCGCGAACGCGAGCGCCTGCGGCACGCCGGCCGTGTCCTTGCCGCCGCCCTGCGCCATGTCGGGGCGACCACCGGCGCGACCGCCGAGCTGCGCGGCCACTTCGCCAAGGAGCTTGCCGGCGGAGACCTTGCCGACGAGATCCTTCGTCACCATCGCGACGAGCTTCACCTCGACACCGCCGGTGCCCGCGAGCAGCACGACGCCCGAGCCGAGCTTGTCGCGCAGCTGATCGCCGGTGTCGCGGAGGACCTTCGCGTCGTCGACCTCGACCTGGGCCGCGAGCACCTTGATGCCCTTGACGGTCACGACCTCGGCGATGAGGTCACGGCCGCCACCACCCGACGCGAGCTTCTGCTTGAGCTGGCCGAGCTCGCGGTCGAGGGCCTTCTGGTCCGCGAGCACCTTGTCGACGCGCGCCGCCACCTCGAACGGTCCCGCCTTCAGACGATCGCCGACGCGCAGGAGCTCGTCCTCGAGCTTGCGGAGGTACTCGAGCGCGCCCACGCCGGTGACGGCCTCGATACGACGCACGCCCTGGGCCACGCCGGCCTCGCTGACGATCTTCAGCATGGCGATGTCGCCGGCCGCGTGAACGTGCGTGCCGCCACAGAACTCGATCGACTCGGCGCCGATCGAGACGACGCGCACCGTGTCGCCGTACTTCTCGCCGAACATCGCCACCGCGCCGCGCTGCTTCGCCTGCTCGATGGGCAGCGTCTCGATGACGGTGGCCTTGTTGCGGCGAATCTCGGCATTGACGAGGTCCTCGACCTGACGCTTCTGCTCCTCGGTCATCGGCGAGAAGTGCGCGAAGTCGAAGCGCAAGCGATCCGGCGAGACGAGCGAGCCCTTCTGGGCGACGTGCCCACCGAGGACCGTCTTCAGCGCGTGGTTGAGCAGGTGCGTCGCCGAGTGGTTCGCGCGGATCCGATTGCGGCGCTCCTCGTCGACGTTGAACGCGACGGTGTCACCGACGCCGATGAAGCCCTCGACGACCTCGCCGAACAGCACGTGCACGTCGCCGGCCGGCTTCTTCGTGTCATCGATCTTCACCTTCGCGGTCGCGGTGACGACCTCCCCCGTGTCGCCGATCTGGCCGCCACTCTCCGCGTAGAAGGGCGTCTGGTCGAACACGAGCTGCACGCGATCGCCTACCTGCGCGCGGTCGGTGCGCTTGCCGCCGACGAGCACCACCTTGACGATGCCGTCCCCGACCAGCCCGTCGTAGCCGAGGAAGCGCGTCGCGCCGAGCTCGCTCGCGATCGCCTTCAGCTCGCCCGCGACCGCCTCCTGGTCGCTCCCCGCGAACTTGCTCTTGCTCTGCGCCTCGGTCATCGCGGCCTTGAAGCCGTCCTTGTCGACGGTGTAGCCGCGCTCGTTCGCGATGATCTCGGTGAGGTCATCCGGGAACCCGAAGGTGTCGTAGAGCGTGAACACGCTCTTGCCCGGGACGGTCTTCTCGCCGCCCTTGCTCATGCGCTCGAACTCGTCGTCGAGAAGCGCGAGGCCACGATCGAGGGTGGCGCGGAACCGCTTCTCCTCCTCGAGGGCGACCTCGGTGATCACCTTCTGCCGCTCGACGAGCTCGGGGAACTGGCCGCCGAAGTCCTGGATGACCTTCTGACAGACCTCGTGCATGAACGGGCGGTCGATGCCGAGGAGCTTCCCGTGGCGCACCGCGCGCCGGAAGATGCGACGCAGCACGTATTCGCGCCCCGTCTTGTCGGGGAACACGCCGTCGGCGATCAGGAACGAGGTGGTGCGCGCGTGATCCGCGATGACGCGCATCGACGTGTCCGACTCCTCGCTGTCGCCGTACTTCTTGCCCGCGATCGCGGCCGCCGTCGCGATGATCCCCTGAAAGAGATCCGTGTCGTAGTTCGACTTCACGCCCTGCACGACGCTCGTCACGCGCTCGAGGCCCGCGCCCGTATCGACGCTCGCCGCCGGCAGCGGGAACAACGGGCCGTCCTTCTCGCGCCGCTCGAACTGCATGAACACGAGGTTCCAGATCTCGAGCCAGCCGCCCCACGTCGCCGGGTCATTCGTCGGCCAGGCCGTCGGCTTGCCCTTGCTGTAGAAGTGGATCTCGGTGCACGGCCCCATCGGACCCGTGTCACCCATCATCCAGAAGTTGTCCTTCTTGCCGAGGCCGATGACGCGGTCGTCGCCGAAGCCCGTCACGCGCTTCCAGATCGCGCGCGCTTCGTCGTCCGGTCCGACGCCCGGCAGCTCCGGGTCACCGCCGTACACCGTCACGCACAGCTGCGCCGGATCGATCTTGTACACGCCCGTGAGCAGCTCCCACGCCCACGCGATCGCGTCCTCCTTGAAGTAGTCGCCAAAGGAGAAGTTCCCGAGCATCTCGAAGAACGTGTGGTGGCGCGGCGTCTTGCCCACCTCGTCGAGGTCGTTGTGCTTGCCGCCCGCGCGCACGCACTTCTGCGAGGAGGTCGCGCGCTTGTAGCCGCGCTGCTCGGCGCCGGTGAAGACGTCCTTGAACTGCACCATGCCAGCGTTCGTGAACAGGAGCGTCGGATCGTTGGCCGGCACGAGGGCGCTCGAGGCCACGGGCTGGTGCCCGCGCTGCGCGAAGAACTCGAGAAACAGACGGCGAACGTCAGCACCGGACATGGTCATGGCGACCAGAACCTAGCAGGAAAACCGATGGTTAGCCCTGGGCTGAGGGGGGTGCGCCGAAGGCGTTGCAGCTTTCGCGCGCCACTTACGTGGGTAGGGATATGAGCCTCCCTCTCGGTCCCATCGAGTCGACCCGCCTGGTCATGACCGCCGCCGATGCCTCCGACGCGCTCGTGGCCCTGCGCGAGGCCAACGCCGACCACCTCGCACCGTGGCTCGGCGCGGCCGGCCTGCCGCGCGGCACCACGTACGCGATCCGGACGCGCGCGAGTGAGACGCTGGTGGGCGCCGTCATCGTCACGCCGCTCGGGAGCGCCGTCGAGGTGTCGTACTGGCTGGCGCGCGAATACACGGGGGTCGGGTTCGCGCGCGAGGCCGTGAGCGCGGTCGTCGATGCGGTGTTCGCGGCCGGCGGCGCGAGCTTCGCCGTGATCCGCTGCGACGTCCGGAACATTCGCGGGAGCGCCACCGCGGCGGCGAGCGGCTTCGTACGGGTCGCGGGAGACAACGTCCGCGAGACCTGGACGCGCTTGCCAAAGGCGACGGAGTCCGCGGTACGCCGCAGTGGCCGCTCGCGCCCCGGCATCCGCCTGATCTACGTCGAGCCAACCAACTCGTGACTCAGAACGTGCCGACGAGCGCGAGCCCCGGTGCGCGATCGGGACCGACCACGGTGTACGTGAGGCTCGCGGCCCGGGCGTTGGCGCGGTTCACGGCGCCGGGTGTGGTGGCCAGCTCGATCACCGCGCCGATGCCGAACACCGCACCGCCGATGCCGCTGATGATGAGCCCGATGTCCTGGTTCGTCTGATCGGCGTCGCCCTTGAAGTCGATCCAGTGATACGTGATGGCGCCGAGCGCGGCCGTGAGGGCGCCACCCAGTCGCAGCCCGAGGGCCGGACTCCAGGCCTCACCGGCGTAGCCGCGTCCCAGCGTGGGACCGACGAGGAGGAGCGGCACGGCCACGTAGACCGCAGCGGTGTCGTAGGCAGTGGCGAACATCAGGGCGCCGACGGCGGTCGTGCCCACGGACATGCCGACGGCGATCGGCATCGACTTCGCCGGCTGGACGATCGGCGGTGGCTCCGCCGCTGTGCCTCCCATGGCCGCGAGCGTACGCTAGGTGCCATCGTGATTCGAATCGCTGCGCTCGTTCTCGTGCTGACCATCACCTCCCGCGCCCAGGCCGACCAGGTCCAGGCCGATGTCGGGCTCACCGTGGTCGACATCGTCTACGAGCGGGATCTGACCTCGCGCCTGTCCATCGCGGGCGGCGCAGGCATCTTCGGCACGTACTTCCTGCCGTGGTTCGATCTCGGCGACAACGTGAGGGGCCTGAACGCCGAGGTCCGCGGCACGTGGTTCGCGCGCGACGGTCAGCGCGGGCTGTACGTCACGCCCTACGTGCGTGGGGCCGTCGTGCGCGGCGACAACGACGCGGAGGGATGGGCGATGACGGCGGGCGCGTTCGTCGGCTGGGCGTTCCGGCTCACCGCGAAGCTCGACCTCCGCCTCGGGCTCGGCGCGCAATACATCTACATCGACGCGGCCCCGGCGAGTGCTTCGACGCCGTTTGTCGGGATCGATGGCTTGCTCGGGTACCGACTATGAGAAGGTGCCAGCAGGGATCGTTACTCCTGTGTCCAGTACGAGCGCAGGTGGACCAGATCGCGACACGGAGACACGGATAAGGGAGGTCTGGAATGGTGCGGCGATGCCTGGGGCTGCTGACAGTATTCGCGGCGTGCACGACCGGCAGCAACATGTCCGACGGGATGACCGATGAGGGAGTGGTCGACGACGGCATGACCGATGACGCCACCGACGACGGCGCCCCGCTACCAACGGCGGCGGAGCTCCTCGCGGCGACCGCTACGTGTGAGACCACGCTCGGCGGCCCCTACGCGATGGACAGCGGCGGGTCCGCTGACATCTCCGTGTGTGGGGCTCGCGGCGTCGTGTTCTGGACCGCCGACATGGATATCGACTGCGATGGCAAGCGATCGGAGCAATGCAACGAAGACACGGACGGCTCCTACCTCCCTGCGACGAGTGCCGTGGACTCGAACGGCGATCCGCTCGATGCCGCCACCCTGCCCTTCGTGGTCGTACCGCTAGCGAGCGGGCGCTTCGATGCGGCCGAGCACGGCATCGAGCATGGGACGGTCTTCGCGGTCGTGTACGGAGACCAACTCGCCTACGGCGTGTTCGGAGACAAGGGCCCGAGTGCGATCCTCGGGGAGGCGTCCTACGCGATGGCTGCCCTGCTTGGAATCGATCCAGACCCGAGCACCGGCGGCACCGATGGCCCGGTCCGCTACATCGCGTTCCCGAACAGCCAGGTCGAGCCGATCGAGGACCATGCCATGGCCACCGCCACGGGGCAGTCGCTCGCGACGGCGCTGCTCGCTCAGTAGAGGTAGCCGAGATTGACGCCGAGGCTGAAGTAGCTGTCGCGTGCCCCGGCGACGTCCATCGAGCGCATGCCGTTGCCCTTGAACGTGAACGCGAAGGTCTGGACGTTCAGCGCCGCGCGGACGAACAGGTTCGACTTCACGGAGTAGTCCGCGCTGCCCTCGAAGTCGATGCCTAGCACCGACGCACCGCCGTACTGCGTCGCCTCCTGGATCTCGCCCGTGGCCATGACGCCGAGGACGCCCGCGGCGACGTTCACGAGGATCTTCGGCGTGGCCGGGATGCGCACGAACGCCGACGGGTTCACGTACGAGTACGCGACATCGGGCACTGGCGAGTCTCCGCTGATCGCGAAGCTCTGACGGCCGTACTTGATCGACCCGCCGAGGGTGAGGCTCTTCATCGGATAGCGGGCGACGGCGCCGACCTCCCAGCGGAGCTGCGAGGACGCGAGCTTGTTGCCCATCAGGTCCTGCGAGCTGACGATGAGAACCTTGTCGACGAGGATCGTCGCGCCGATGTTCTCGACGAAGCCGCCCTTCTTGTGGCTGATCGCGCCGGGATAGATGGTCGCGTCGATCATCACGCCGGGCACGGGCGCGCCCTTGTAGCCATTGGGAACCGTCGCGGCCGGGCCGAACTTGAAGCCGAGGCGGCGCATGGTGATCGAGAGCCCTGCGACCGCATCGACTGCGCGCTCGCCCGGGGCGAGGGCTTCCTTCGCCGAGAGGCTGCTGCCCTCGTCGTCCTCGTCCTCGTCGTCGCGATCGGAGATCGACGGATCGTCGTCCTCGTCGTCCTCGCTCGAGGCCGTCTCCGTCTCGTCCTCGTCATCGTCGGACTTGGCCGGGCGCTTCTTCGCGGGGAGCGGGTTGTCCTCCTCCTCCTCCTCGTCTTCGTCCTCGTCGTCTTCCTTGGGCGCCTTCTTCGAGAAGCCCTTCTTCGGCTTCCGATCGGCCATGTCTTCGTCCTCGTCCTCGTCCTCGTCCTCGTCGTCTTGCTTGACGACCTTCTTGGCCGGCTTCTTGGGAGCGTCTTCCTCCTCCTCGTCCTCGTCTTCCTCTTCGTCTTCGTCGTCCTCGACCTTCTTGGTCGGCTTCTTCTTGGCGGGACGCTCGTCCTCGTCCTCGTCGTCCGACTTGCCGCGGTTCTGGTCGAGGCTCGTGATCTCGCCGACGAGCTCCGCCTGGAGGTCATCTTGCGAGGAGCTGTCGAGGCGCGAGCTCGACGACTTCACGTTCACGCCCTTGCCGACCAGCTCACCGGTCGTGCCGGCGCGGAGCTTGATCCGGATGATGTACTCGCCGCGACGCTTCTCGACCTCGCCGGAGACGACGCCGTCGAGCTTCAGCTTCTTCGCGACCTTCTTGACGTTCTTCTCCGATAGCGACGAGGCACCGAGATCGCTCGCCGCTTCGTCCCACTTGTCCTGCGTGATGACGGTGTGGCTCTTCTTGATGAGGGCGATGACGCCCTTCTGGACCTTCGCCGCGTCCGTGCCCTCGAAGTCCAGCACGGCCACGCGCTTCCGTCCCGCCGCCGCCACCCCTGTGGTGAGGAGGAGCACGGCGATCGCGACGAGAACGCGACTACTTCTCGAAGCCTTCGATTTCGAACTCGTCATGGGCTCCAGTTGGGCTGCGCTCCGTGGGGCTATCTCCAGACCAGCGCGCCTGCTGCGCACCGCCTGAAACCCCGCGGAACAAAAGGGCGAAGTCGGATGGGCTGGTCGTGTGCTTCAGGGCCTCCTCGTACGTGACGAGGCGCTGCTTCACAAGGCCAGCCAAGCTCTGGTCAAAAGTCACCATCCCGTAGGGGTGCAGACCCTCGGAGATGGCCGTCTTGATCTCCTTGGTTCGCAAGGGATCTTCGATCATCTCCCGGACCCGCTCGGTGTTCACCATGATCTCCAGTGCAGGGACCATGCCCTTCCCGTCGGCGCGGGGGAGCAGGCGCTGGGAGATCACGGCCTTCACCACACTTGCGAATGACAGGCGGGCCTGCATCTGCTGGTGCGTCGGGAACATCGACACGATGCGGTTCACGGTCTCGGTCGCATCGACGGTGTGCAGAGTCGACAGGACGAGGTGTCCGGTCTCCGCGGCCGTCATGGCGATCTCCGCCGTCTCGAAGTCGCGCATCTCGCCGACGAGAATGACGTCGGGGTCCTGGCGCAGGGCGGCCCGCAGCGCGCGCGAATACGACATCGTGTCGAACCCGATCTCCCGCTGGTTCAGCACCGAACGCTTGTCGCGGAACGTGTATTCGATCGGGTCTTCGATCGTGACGATGTGATAGGCGTGCTGCGTGTTGATGTAGTCGATCATCGCCGCGAGCGTCGTCGACTTGCCCGAGCCCGTGGCCCCCGTCACGAGGACGACCCCGCGGCTGTTGCCGCAGATATCGAGGAGCGCCTGCGGGAGGTTCAGCCGATCGAACGGCGGGACCTCCGGCGGGATGAGGCGCAGCACCATGCCGACCGAGCCGCGCTGCTGGAACAGGTTCACGCGATACCGCACGCCGTCTGGCGTCCCGTAGGCGAGGTCGATATCGAGGTGCTGCTCGAAATCGGCGCGCTGCCGGTCGTTCATCATGTGGACCGCAAACTGCGCGATCGCCTCACGCGTCAGCGCCGGCACGTCGCGGACGGTCCGCAGGTCTCCCTTGATGCGGAAGATGGGCGGGAGTCCCGCCTTCAGGTGCACATCGGAGGCTCCCAGCTGGCGGGCAGCGGCGAGCACTCGGTCGAGGATTTGGCTCATCAGACCGTGCCGATGAGGGTAGCACACGCCGTCGGTTGGCTCTCGGTGCGGTAGATCAGGTACCCTTTCGAGCCGGATGCGTTGCCCGCAGTGTGGCACCCAGAACGAGCCGGATTCCCGGTTCTGCGGCGGGTGTGGTGCGCGCGCCGCGGGGGGCGAGAACCGCCTCGCGCCGACGGAGAAGATTCACAGCGATGCCCCGATGCAGGTGCAGCCGCTGAGCTCCATCTCGCCCGAAGCGGGCGTCCCTCCGCCCCGGCGGGTCAGCGCCCCGCCCGAGATGCCCACCACCCCGACCCCACTTCCCGGCGCGCGCCCGGACGTCGCCGGGATTCCGCACAGCATCCCGCCGGCCAACAACGGGCAGTGGTCCGCGACCCCGCCCAGCTACAACGGCAGCGGCGTCCCCATGCCGGGCGCCCCGCAGAGCTCGGGCGGAGCGGCGCGTCACCAGGGCACGGGACCGGCTCCGAGCATCCCGCCCCACAACGGGACCGGACCGGCCACGAGCATCCCGCCCCAGAACGTCCCCGCCGGTAGCAATCGGTCGCCGAAGCGCTCGGCGTCGCCGGCGCTCGAAGAGTCGATCCGCCCCGCGCGCACCCGCTGGGGGCTCATCATCTTCCTGCTGCTCTTCGACGCCGGGCTCGCAACCGCCGGCACCTGGATGCTCCTCGAAGGTCTCGCCGATCCCCCCACCGTCACGGCTCCGACGACGAAGAGTGGCGCCATTGATGGCGGCCCCTCCGCCGCCGACGGGCGAACCGGGTCGATCCAGCCGCCGCCGACGCCCGTCCGCGTCGCCGATGTCACGGATGCGCCGCCGGCCCCCGCCACGCCGACGCCCACGCCCCCCACACCACCGCCCCCACCACCCGCCGACGACACCAAGGCGACGACGCCCGTCGCGATCACGCCGACAGAGATCAAGCCGACCGAGCAGCCAGTCGAGCAGAAGCCCCTCGACGCCAAGCCGCCCCTCGACGCCAAGCCGCCCCTCGACGCCAAGCCACCCCTCGACGCCAAGCCAGGCCCCGAGAAGCCAATCGAGAAGCCGACCGCCGAGCCCCCCGTCGATCCGAAGCCGACGAAGAAGTCCGGCGAGAAGAAGCCCAGGAAGAAACCGAAGGACGGCGGCGGGAAAGGCCCCGAAGATCCGTATGGCGATCCGCTCCCCCCGGAGACCGAATGACGGCCGATAGCTCCAGCTCGACGTACCGACCGCAGCCCAGCGCTGCGCTGGTGGGCATCGAGGTGCTCGTCGTCGATGGCGATCCGCGCGTGCACGCCGGCATCGAGCAGCTGCTCTCCGAGATCCACCTGCACGTGACCGCCGTCGCGAGCCAGGCCGCCGCGAAGGAGCTCGTCGATCGACAGTTCTTCTCCGTCGCGCTCGTCGATATCGACACCCCCGACCCACGCACCGGCATCGAGACGATCCGCATGATCAAGCAGGAGTCACCGACGACGATGGTCGTGGCCCTGACACCGCGCCGCTCGTTCGAGGACGCCGTCGATGCCGTCCGGGCCGGCGCGATCGACCTCGTGCTGAAGGCGCCCGAGTCGGTGCAGTACCTGCGCGATCGCGTGCTCGATGCGGCCGGCCGCTCCGTCGGCAAGCGCGAGATCGACAGCGTGCTCGGCGACGTGCGCGGCGTCCACGAGGAGTTCCTCCAGCGCTTCATGGAGTCCGAGCGCCGCGCCATCGACCTCGCCGATCGCGCGGCGGGCAAGGATCCGAAGAAGCTCGTGCAGCTCGACGAGCTCCGGGTGATCGTCGTCGATCAAGTCGATGACTTCGTGTCCGCGATGACCGAGGCGTCGCCACCTGGCTTCACGTTCGTCCATGCGAACTCCGCAGGCGAGGGGCTCGACCGCATCAGCGGCGGTGCGTTCCACTACGCGATGATCGCGGAGGACATCACCGACCTCCCCGCCAACACGCTCGCGCGCACGATCCGCAACCAGCACCCCGACACCGTCGTGCTGACCTTCCTGGGGCCCTCCGACAACGGGCACGTCCAGCTGATCGAGCAGGCCGGCACGCGCATGCTCGTCGAGCCGTTCACCGACGCCAAGCAGCTCGTCCTGCGCCTGGATGACCTCTCCGAGGCCTGGCGGGTCAAGGCCCGCGAGCGGCGCTACACGCAGGCCTTCCGCGAGAAGCACTACGACTTTCTCCGCCGGTACGTCGAGCTGAAGACCAAGATCGAGCGCGCGATGAACGACGGTCCGGGCTAGGCGGGCTCGAAGGAGCCCTTTGACGCTCTACGATGGGATGCGGTTATCGCGAGCGGTGATGGTGGTCGTGGGCTTGTCGGGCGGCGCCAGCTGCAAGCGGGCCGAACCGGCGGCGCCGCCGCTCGCAACCTCGCCTTCCGATGCCGGCACGCCTGCTCATGACGCCACCATGGCCGTGAGTGTCTCGCAACTCGACGCGGGGCCGGCGCCGAGCGGCCCGGACGCCGGCCCTCCGGACATCGAGCTGGTGGGGAGCGGAGACGTGGAGATCCGGGTCGCATCGACGTCCACGCAGCATGCGCCGGACAACCTGGTCGACCGCGACCTTCAGACGGCGTGGAGCTCTTGGCCCGGCGCGCTCGGCGGGACCTGGATCCACGTCGCGCATCCCTTCGGTGGCCTCATCGATGTCCACGAGATCCGGCTGACGGCGGGGTTCACGGCGACAGGGCCGAAGGGTGAAGATCTCTTCGTCGTCCATCCACGCATCAAGCGGCTGCGCGTCATCGCCGATGATGTGGAGCTGCCTCCGGTCGACCTGGATGTGGAGCGGCGCGATCTTCAGGCACTGCGAGTCAGCGCCCGTCGTACGATCCGGCTCGAAGTCGCTGCGATCGTTCCGGGAACCTCGCTCACCGCGCGCAGCGTGGTCATTTCGGAGCTCGAGGTCTGGGGAGCGGGCCGCGCAGCTGGATGGATAAGCCGGGCCAGGGTCGGGGTCGGGGCCGCCCCGTTCGACCCGTGCGAGGGCGAGGCGGAGGCTGCCGCAGCGGCCGAGCGCGCGTTAGAGAACGAGTGCGACGATTTTGGCTGCGACGACCATGCGTACGCGCCCGAGTGCGACACGTTCGCGGTGGACGTGGACGGAGCGCCCCTGGTCGCACCGTGGACCCGGGGAATTGCGTGGCGGTACGAGCGTGACACCGTGTACGGCCCGCTCGAGTGCGGCGTCTCGTTCCTGCATGACGGTCAACGCGCCAGCGTTATCGCCACTCACCCGTCTCCACGCGCCGAGCTCGCGTTCACCGTGGAGCTCCTCGAGGTCATCGCCGCGAGCCCGGGACCAGAACTGGTCGTGCGAGCCACCGATGCCCCCGACACCCCGGAGGACTCGCACCAGGTCGCCGTCTGTCGGGCACGCCCATCGTTCGTGTGCTCGGGACTGCGCGTCGTGGCGGATGATGATGACGACCTCGATAGATACTCGTGGTTTCCGTGATCGGGCGGACGAGGCGCGCGGAGAGCTGCCTCATCGGCGAGCACGTCACGTAAGCGCGGTCAGACCCCTACGGTATGGTCGGGGCTGCCATGGGTCCGCGCACCGTCGTCATCGTCAATCCCAAGTCGCAAGGTGGGCGACTCGGTAAGCGCTGGCCCGAGTTGCGCGAGACGCTGGGCCGCGCCTTCCCCTTCGACGAGGCGATCACCGAGCAGGCGGGCGCGGCCACGCGGCTGGCCCGCGAGGCGCTGAGGGCAGGCGCCGAGCGCATCGTGGGCGTCGGCGGCGACGGCACCGTGAACGAGATCGTCAACGGCTTCTTCGACGAGGCCGGCCAAGCGATCGCGCCCGAGGCGAGCTTCGGGCTCATCCCCTTCGGCACCGGCGGCGACTTCCGCCGCACCTTCGACCTGCCGCTCGACACCCGCGAGGCCGCGGCCGTCATCGCCGCGAACCACCGGCAGCGCATCGACGTCGGCCGGTTGACGTTCGTCGCCACCGATGGCTCGCCGGCGGCCCGCATGTTCGCGAACATCGCGTCGTTTGGCGTCTCGGGCGTCGTCGATCGGCTCGTCAACCAGTCGGGCAAGAAGCTCGGCCGCCTGTCGTTCCTCTGGGCCTCCGTGCGCGCGTCCCTCGCGTACGAGAACCAGCGCGTCCAGGTCACGTTCGATGGCGCGGACCGCATCGAGCTCGCCATCAACACCGTGGCCATCGCGAACGGCCGCTACTTCGGCGGCGCGATGAAGGTCGCCCCCGATGCCGAGGTCGACGACGGCAAGCTCGACGTGGTCGCGCTCGGCGACTTCGGCCTCATGGACCTCATGACGGCGAGCCGGCGCATCTACAAGGGCTCGCACCTCGGCATGTCCAAGGTGTCCGCGCGCCGCGCGACGATCATCGAGGCGGAGCCCATCGATCCCGCGGCCAACGTCGAGCTCGACATCGATGGCGAGTCGCCTGGCCGCCTCCCCGCCCGCTTCGAGGTGAAGCCCGCCGCCCTCTGGATGCTCACCCGAGGGCCGTGATGCTCCGCGCCCGTCATGCCAACCGCGTCGAGCAGCTCCTCGAGGCGCTCGTCGATGCATTGCCCCCGACGAACCCGTTCGCGCCGACCACCATCGTCGTCGGCTCGCGCCTCGTCGGTCGGTACGTCCGCCGCCAGCTCGCGTTCACGCGTGGGATCGCGGCGGGGCTCGACATCGTCACGTTCGAGGCGTTCGTCGAGCGCACGTGGGCCGGTGACGCGGCGGCCAAGGCTGCGGGGCTCGTCGCGCTCGATCGCAGCCAGCTCGCGGCGGCCGTCGCGTCCGTCCTCGCCGACGAGACGGCGATCGGCGAGCACGCGGCCGTCGCGGCCTATCTCGCGGCCGCCCCGGCAGCGGGTGATGCCGCCGGCCCACGTCGCGTGCAGCTCGCCGAGCACCTCGCGCACCTCGCGTGGACGTACGCCCTCACGCGGCCTGACTGGATGCCCGCGCTGCTGGCCGGGCTCGTGCCGTCGGAGCTGGCGACGCATCAGGCCCGCTGGCAGGCGGCCTTGCTCGGCGCCGCGATCCGGCGCGCCTCGCCTGACGGTGATGGCAAGACACTGCGCGCGGCGCCCGTGCCCGCGTTGCCGTGGCTGCGGCGGCAGGCGCGGGTGGCTCCCCCGCGGGCAGCGGGGCCCATCACCGTGTTCGGGGCGTCGACGCTCGCGCGCGCGCAGCTCGAGGCGCTGACGGATCTGGCCGCGACGACCGACGTGACGGTCTACGCGC